>DASROI010000300.1:0-19512 GCA_035646955.1 Pyrinomonadaceae bacterium | reverse complement strand
CAAGAGGCTATGCTGAGAATAAAGTGAATTGGGTGTGGCATCCGGTCGCTGCGCTCGCGGTACTGTACCTGTCCAGCCCTACTTTTTCGCGGACGCATGGCCAAGTTGCATGAGGTATCGCGAGCACAAGTAACCGCAATCGAATCAGCAGTTTTCTGTCCACGAGCGGTTTGCGCGACGTAACCTCGACCTGCGCAAATGAGAAATCAAAAATGACCAAAGACAAATGATTCTTCCTCCCTAGCATTTTTTCCTCCAATCAAGGGGTGTTACCATCGCGGTTCGTGAAAACGACCGAAATTTCACAGGTATTACGCAGGCGGTTCGCTGAAGCCAGGAACGTTCTCGTATTAACGGGCGCTGGCGTCTCGGCTGAATCAGGCGTGCCCACATTTCGCGGCGGGGGTACTTCCGCAGTTTGGAAAGGAATGCCCTTCGACGTCATTTCTTCGGCAGATATGGTTCAACGCAATCTGCCGGCGGTCTGGGAATGGTTTGATTATCGTCGCGGCGTGCTCGAAAGTCTTAAGCCAAATCCGGCTCATCATGAGATTGCCAGATGGGCCAATCGATTTCCGGATTTCACACTCGTGACTCAAAATGTCGATGGATTACATCAGCGGGCTGGTAGTCGCGATGTGATCGAACTCCACGGTAGTATCTGGCGCGCTCGCTGTGTTAAGTGCGACTCACGCCATCAGATAGAAAGAGGATCCGTTCGCGAGGATGCGTGCCTCGAATGTGGCGACAGGTTGCGGCCTGACGTCGTATTGTTTGGCGAAATGTTACCTCCCGGGGCATTTGAACAGGCTGCATTAAAAGCGTCCCAATGTGATCTCTGTTTTGTCGTTGGAACTTCGGCGCTGGTCTACCCGGCAGCGGGCTTGCCCGAGATTGCAAAGAAAAGAGGTGCATATATTTGTGAAGTCAATCCCGAAATGACCGGACTCTCGCACCTTTGCGACGAAGTCATCAGCGGTAAGGCTGGCGAGATTCTTCCTCTCCTCAGCGAAACTACCGGACGAGAATGACTGACTACAGGATAACGTGGAATGAAAACGCTTTACTTTGATTGTTTTGCAGGCGCCAGCGGCGACATGATCCTCGGAGCCTTGATCGGCGCCGGGACCGATGAAAAAGCACTAGTAGAACAACTGTCACTTCTGAACGTGGACGGGTTCAAGCTGAATATCGAAACCGTCGATCGGTCCGGGCTCAGCGCTACCTTCGCGCGTGTTCATACACGCCACGAGCACAAGCACCGGCACCTATCAGATATCAAGAAGATTATTTATGAGTCTGATTTATCGATCACTGTGAAGGACCGCGCGTTTGGAATCTTCACCAGGCTTGCAGAAGCGGAAGCGCGCGTACATAACGAGCCGGTGGACCACGTGCACTTTCATGAGGTTGGAGCACTGGACGCTATTGTTGACGTTGTCGGGGCAGCGATCTGTTTTGAATTACAGCAAATTGAAAAGTTTATTAGTTCACCTCTACATGTTGGTAGTGGGATGGTTGAGATGGCCCACGGTAAATTTCCTGTGCCACCTCCAGCCGTTACTGAATTACTAAAGGGTGTGCCGTTTTACTCTGGCGATATCCAGGGAGAATTACTGACTCCGACTGGTGCTGCCATTATTACTTCAGTTTGCGGTCAGTATGGTCCAATACCGCAGATGGTTATTGATCACACGGGTTATGGCGCCGGTTCACGCGAGTACAAGGATTTTCCGAACGTCCTGCGGGTCATGATTGGTGAAACAGTGTCCGAGACTGCTGATGAAGAACGCCTGTGGATGATCGAAACAAATATTGATGATGCCTCGCCACAGATTATCGGACATGTGATGGATCGCGCTTTCGAATTGGGAGCACTAGATTGTTTCTTTACTTCTGTCCAGATGAAGAAGAATCGACCCGGCGTTCTGTTGTCAGTTCTCTGTGATGCCCGCCACAGGGGATCGATCATGAATCTACTTTTTACGGAAACGACGACCCTGGGCGTCCGCAGTTACGAAGTATTCAGAAGAGCTTTACAACGCACCGTTGTCTCGGTCGAAACGCAGTATGGATGGATAGATGTTAAAGTAGCTCACTTGAACGGCAAAGTCGTCAATGAGATGCCTGAATTTGACCAGTGTCGTGAGGCTGCTCGGAGCGCCAATGTCCCGCTCAAGACAGTAGAAGAGGCCGTCAGGTTGGCCCTCGGCAAGCAACGCAGTTAACGGATTTAGAAAACGTATGGCAACAAAATTTCCCGAAACAAAAGATGGCGACAGAGAAATTCCGTCGGTCGACCTGGAACTTATTGCTCAAGGTGTTCGCTTGATACTCGAGGGCATTGGGGAGGATCCAGATCGAGTTGGACTGCACGATACTCCGCGACGAGTTGCCGAAATGTATGCGGAATTGACCTCGGGCATGAGAGAGGATCCGAAGCAACATGTTATTCCGCTACCGGGTGATACTCATGATGAGATGGTGATCGTGAAAGATATTAGTATTGCCTCGCTTTGTGAGCATCATCTGGCGCCGTTTGTTGGAAAGTGTCACATTGCCTACATCCCAAAAGGCGGTCGCATCCTGGGTATTTCAAAGCTGGCTCGCCTGGCCGAAACGTTCTCCAGGCGATTACAGCTGCAAGAACGATTGACGACTGACATCGCGAACACGTTATTTGATGGATTGAAGCCCCTGGGAGTGATGGTGGTGATCGAGGCCGAACATACTTGTATGACGCTACGCGGAGTTCGCAAGGCAGATGCCAAGACGGTTACGTCAGCAGTGTTAGGTGGTTTTCGCTCAGACCCACGTACACGCGCCGAGGCAATGGCGCTAATAAAGGGCAGAGATTGAGGATTAAAGTATGTCTCTTCATTTCAAGCTCATATTCAGTGGATTCCTGGCACTCTTCTTCGTATCTGGCTCAGCAGTGCTATCTCAGCGTGCTGCGTCGACTCCTTCCGCGATTAATGAAACAACATTGAAGGCCCATATCCGATTTCTGTCCGACGATTTGCTCGAAGGGCGTGGGACCGGAGCGCGAGGCGGCGAGATCGCGGCCAGATACATAGCGTCGCAGCTGGAAGCTGTCGGAATAAAAGGTGCTGAAAAGAGCGGGAGCTTTTTTCAGCCAGTATCGCTCGTTGGTGTCAAGGCCAGTCCAACGACAGCGTTAATGGTGACGGCCGATGCCAGTTCGAACCCTGGAACCGTTGCTGGTGCTAACACTAAGTTGACCGAAATCTTTAATTTTGCCGACGACTTCGTAGCCTTTACCGGCGCCCAAAAAGAACGAGTCAACGTTGATGCTGATCTGGTTTTTGTCGGTTACGGCATTTCTGCGCCGGACCAGCGGTGGAATGACTATAAAGGTCAACCCGATGACTACCGTGGCAAGGTGTTGGTAATACTCGTAAATGATCCGCCGGCCACTACGGAAGAACCAAATCTGTTCGGTGGAAAAGCACTCACATATTACGGCCGCTGGACTTATAAATATGAAGAGGCCGCAAGGCGAGGCGCCGCTGGCGTTATTCTTCTCCATACTGATCAATCGGCCGGTTATCCGTGGAGTGTAGTCAGAACTTCAAATGGTTCATGGCGCTTCGACATCGAGCGTCCTGCCGGGGATCAAACACCGTTTCTGCAATTTCGATCGTGGATGACTGACGATGCGGCCAAGAGGTTGATGAAACTCGCTGGCCAGGACTTGGACAAGCTGCGGCTCCTGGCAGCCAGTCGTGATTTTCAACCGATTAGTCTTGGCATAAAAGCCAAGTTAGACCTTCAGAGTGAAGTTCAACGAGTCGCAGCCTCAAACGTCGTTGGTATATTGATGGGCAGTGACCCTGCGTTGCGCGATGAGTTTGTGGTGTTCTCAGCACATTGGGACCACCTGGGAATAGGTGCACCCAACAAAGCAGGGGACACGATTTACAACGGTGCTCTCGATAATGCTTCAGGCGTCGCCTGTGTTTTAGCTATCGCGGAAACCTTGGCGCGTACACCATTAGCGCTGAGGCCAAAACGTTCAATGCTCTTTCTCTTTCCGACTGCCGAAGAGCAAGGCTTGCTGGGCGCCGAGTGGTATACAACGCATCCCGTTGTCCCGATCGAAAAGACAGCAGCGAACGTGAATCTGGATTCAATGAACGTCCTTGGAGTCACGAGTGATTTCACCCCACTCGGTGCAGAGCGTTCAAGCTTGAAGGCGGTTGTTGATGCAGTGGCTAAAGAAAAGAAATTGAGAGTGTCACCTGATGCGCGGCCTGAACAAGGCTCTTTCTACAGGTCCGATCATTTTCCGTTCGCCAAGGTTGGAGTTCCTTCAATTAGTCTGAAGGAAGGGAATGAATTCGTGGGCCATACGAAGGAGTGGGGCGAGGAACAGTTTAAAGCCTATAACACTGCACACTATCATCAACCGTCAGACGAATTGAAACCGTCGTGGGACTTCAAAGGAATGATTCAAGAAGCGCAGATAGCGCTGGCAATCGGGCGAAAGATTGCCGACTTGCCGGAGAAGCCTCAGTTTAATCCCGGCGACGAATTTGCTAACAAACGAGGTTCCGGATCAGCCATTAAGACTCCGACCCAATGATCCCGAAATCGTGACTACTGATCAAACATGGAAACTTTCTACGTAACTACACCAATTTATTATGCAAATAGTCTTCCGCACCTGGGTCATCTTTACACGATGATAATTGGCGATGCGATTGCTCGCTCAAAGAGACAGCGCGGTATCGACACCTATTTTCTTACAGGCACCGACGAGCACGGAATCAACATCGAGCGTGCAGCGGAAAAAAACAACCGGACCCCTCAACAACAAGCTGATTTCGTTGTCAGTTATTTTAAGAGAATGACGGCGGAGTTTGGGTTGGACCATGCGCATGGTGGCTACGACATCTTCATGCGCACAACTGAGCCTTTCCATTATCAGGGAGTCAGTGAGTTATGGCGAGTTGTAGCACGAGCCAAGACCCCCAAGGGAAATGATGCTCTTTACAAAGGTCACTACGAGGGGTGGTTTTGCGCTCCGTGTGCGGCTTACAAGACCGAAGACGAGTATGCGAAACCGAAGGTTGAAGGTGAGCCCCCAACCTGTTTGATCCACGAGACACCTCTCGATCGAGTTTCCGAAGAGAGTTACTTCTTTCGACTTTCCGATTACGACGAAGCTTTGCTCGCAGCCTATGAACAGCCGGATTTTGTTCGACCTGAGTCTCGGCGAAATGAAGTGATCAGTTTTGTGCGTGGTGGACTGCAGGATCTGTCGGTTAGCCGGCGCAAGTCGTCAGTGAGTTGGGGCGTGCCTGTCCCTGATGATCCTGACCATACGATGTACGTTTGGTTTGACGCCCTCTCCAATTACATCACAGCCATCGGATATGGAAACGAAGAGCGAGAAAAGGTCGCCGGTTTTGAGAAGTACTGGCCCGCACTCCATCTCGTAGGGAAAGACATTCTGCGGTTCCATGCGGTGTATTGGCCCGCTTTCTTGCTGGCCGGTGGCCTGGAACTGCCACGTGGGATCGTTGCTCATGGTATGTGGCTCGATCCGAATGGACGAAAGATGTCCAAGACAATCGGAAATACAATTGAGTTGGATATCCTGCAGCAACACTTTCCAATCGATGCTGTCAGATATTTTTGTTTGCGCGAAATGGTCTTTGGACAGGATGGGCGTTTCGGTTACGAGAGTCTGATCGATAGGATCAACAGTGACCTGGCTAGTGGGCTCGGTAACCTATCAAGTCGAACTCTTACAATGATCGCGCGCTACTGTGATGGACATGTTCCCTCGGGTCAGATCTCTGAAGATAAACTTCTACTTGCTAAGAGAACGGGTGTTGACACGGACGAGACTACAGTAGCCGGCTTTATCGAAACCGCGCGTGATCAATACCTGCAACACTTCGAGAGCTTTGCATTTAGTAAGGCGCTAGAGACAGCGTGGTCCGTTGTATCGCGGGTCGACAAGATGATTTCTGATGCGAAACCATGGGACCTTGCAAAAGACGAGAATCAGAAACAGACCCTTAACGCGATACTCTATCGTGCCGCCGAGAGTCTGCGGTGGTTGTCGGTCCTGCTCTATCCGGTGATGCCAACCGCGGCCAGTGAAGTTTGGAGTCAACTTGGCTTGAACGGCTCGCCGTTGAAGTTAGACCCGGGCAGTTTGAAGTGGGGCGAATTGCCGGAGGGTTCCGCATTGGGTGAAGTGAAACCAATCTTTCCTCGCATTGATAAGGCTAAAACAATGGCGGAAATAGCTGAAAAGAACAAGCCCGGCGGCGAACGCGCGACTCAAGCCGAGGCGGTTGAGGGCGCTAAGGCTGAAATCGAAACTCCTGGCGCTCCGGCTCAACATGCAACTGAAGCAGATGCGGTCGGAGTCACGAGCTTCATTGAGATTGATGATTTCTCTAAGGTCGACTTGCGCGTGGGCCAGGTCTTGTCGGCGGAGCGTATTCCTAAAGCCGACAAGCTTCTGCTGCTGAAAGTAGATCTTAACGAAGAACAGCCGCGACAGATTCTCGCTGGCATTGCGCAGTATTACGAACCGGAACAATTGGTTGGACGCAAGGTTGTGATCGTCGCCAATCTCAAGCCGAGAAAGTTGCGGGGCTTCGAGTCGCAGGGAATGGTGGTGGCTGCATCATTTGGACCAGAGGGTCGTCCCGTCATCGCAACGTTTACTGAAGACGTGCCAAATGGCGCTCGTCTAAAATGACCACGCGTTATGTTGATTGACTCCCATGCACATGTTGACGGTCCTGAGTTTGATCAGGATCGTTCGCAAGTGCTGGAGCGTGCGCGGCTCGAAGGTGTTTCGACAATTCTCAATGTAGGGACAGGAGATCCTCAGAGTGATGCATTTGAGCGAGCTGTCGTACTAGGTGAGAGTGAAGACTTTATCTACACCGCTATTGGAACTCATCCTCACGATGCTCGTCTTTATGACGACGCAGCTGAGCTGAAGACGGAATCACTGATAAAATCCAGCGCCAAAGTAATTGCATGGGGTGAGATAGGTCTCGACTTTCACTACGACAACTCACCACGCGACGTCCAGCAGGCTGTTTTTGCAAAACAACTCCGGGCGGCGCAGCGTTGTGAACTGCCAGTAATCATTCACACTCGTGAAGCTGAATCGGAAACGGTAGAGATTCTAAAGACCGAATACGCGAGCTCGAAAAGGCGCGGTGTCTTTCATTGTTTCAGTGGCTCTGAAACACTGGCGCGAGCGGCTCTCGATCTCGGGTTCATGATTTCATTCTCCGGGATCATCACGTTCAAGAAGGCGCAGCAGCTAAGAGAAGTAGTGCGAATCGTTCCTCTTAATCGCTTGTTGATAGAGACAGATTGTCCTTTTCTAGCGCCGATTCCATTTCGGGGTAGAAGAAATGAACCAGCCTACGTTGTGGAGGTGGCCAGGTGTGTTGGAGAAATTCACGAGCGGCACCTCGACGAGATTGGTGAGTTCACGACGAATAACTTTAAGGCGCTGTTTAAGGTCTGAGACTGAGGGTTATTGCGGGAAATTAGTGTTTATTTCTCATTGGACATTGATCATTGGTCATATTTCATTTTGGCCGAGTGATATTCTGGTTCTGCAATGCTGACACATCTCACTGCGAGTCACTGAGCACCTTCAAATGAGAAATGAACAATGGCCAATGATCAATGACCAATGATCGGACCATTGCCACCCTCACTGTCCGGGCTGGGGACTAAGCGATAACTTTAACATGCCGCTTTTTGATGGTATTCTCAGCTTTAGCAACAAGAAAGAGTCGACCAACGACCCAAATGGCTCAGCAAAATTCTTTTGATATCGTTTCTCAGGTTGACACCGCCGAGGTTGTCAACGCCTTGAACCAAACCATCAAAGAGGTGCGACAACGTTTCGATTTCAAAGGAAGTGCGGCTAACGTAATCCTTGAAAAAACGGACCTGGTGCTAACCGCTGAAGATGAGACCAAACTGAGAAACATGAACGATATCCTCCAGCAGAAACTGGTCCGTCGTGGCGTGCCTCTCAAAGCGTTGAGTTACGGCAAAATCGAGCCGGCCGCAGGCGGGACAGTGCGGCAGAAGGCAGAGATTCAACAGGGGATTCCGCAAGAAAAAGCTAAAGAAGTCGTAAAGTTTATCAAAGACAGCAAGGCGAAGGTGCAGGCTTCAATCCAGGGCGATGTCGTGAGAGTTTCCGGCAAAGATCGCGACACTCTGCAGGACATTATTGCGAAACTTAAAGATAACGACTTCGGCATCCATATGCAGTTCACTAACTATCGCTCAAATTGAAAAGTCTCTCAAAAGAATAAATGACTCTGTCGGGCCACACATTAGCTCTGGAAGAAGAAGCTCGCACATCTGCGCGTCGCATATTCGCGCTTATCTCTCATGAGCTTGAAGAAGTTGAGGCCGAGTTCGAACGTCAGGCAAGCTCCAACGTTCAGGTGATCGCTTACCTTGGCGACTATCTGAGACGGTCAGGTGGCAAGAGAGTGAGACCAGCTCTCACGATCCTGTCCAACTATGCTGTCGGAGGCGAGGGAGGGGGTTACAACTCCATCCGCATGGCCACCGTAATGGAGTTTCTGCACACCGCCACCCTGGTTCATGACGACATTATTGACAAGGCCGATACACGCCGGAATCGACCCACCGTCAATGCCCTTTACGGTAACGATACTGCAGTCCTGATGGGCGACTGGCTCTATATGTCGGCCTTCGAGACGAGCCTTTCCGAACGGTCACTCGCAATCCTCGACATTCTTACCTATGTCACTCGAAAAATGACTGAGGGCGAGTTGCTGCAATTAACGACGCTTGGATGTGCTGACGTCTCTGAGGCTCACTACCTTGATGTTCTCAAGCGTAAGACCGCCTATTTATTCAGTGCCAGCTGTGAGATCGGAGCGATTTTGGGCGGGGCAGATGAAGAGAAGCAGAAGGCACTGCGCGAATATGGGCTAAAGCTGGGTACAGCCTTTCAGTTGACTGACGACCTGCTCGATTTCACCGCGAGTGAAGAAGTATTGGGCAAAGCTGCGGGCGCTGATTTGCTGGGTGGGAAGGTTACCCTACCGCTAATCCTGTTGCTTGCGGAAAACCCGGGGGCTACGGATATGATCCAGAATGTCCTTTCGGATGGAACCTACGACCGGGTGGCCCAGCAGGACTTATTCGACTTAGTTATCAAGTCAGGGGCTTTAGAAGCCACGAGAGCGAGGGCACGTGAGTATGCGGAAGCCGCCCAAAATGCCCTCGACGTATTGCCGGCTTCACCTTACCTCGTTGCGCTGAAGGCACTTCCAGCCTACGTACTGGATCGCGATCGCTAAATCATTTCTATTGTGCAAAGCAGAAATCGGCCCTAGAATTTGCCCGTGATGGACCGGCCCAACGAAAATTTGCTATCGCGGCTCGAGCAGAGTTTGCGCCAATCGCGAACAGCTCGGATGCACCTCGCCGCACGCCTGCGCGAACTGGAGTCGGAGGCCGATACTGTTCGTGCGGAACTGGCGGAGCTTGATACGCTGGCCAGTCAGACCGAAGCCGCAATTTATCGACTGCTATCGTCGGTACTGGCGTCGGGCAATCTATCTCTCGGCTTACCCTCCGACGCTGAGTTGGAAGCCGCGATGCGCCAGTCGCCAGCACCCGCAAGAGGGCAGACCTCGATCGAGAGACGCGCGCAGATTCCTACCGTTCGAAATAATGTTGAAGCTCTAAGCGATCGATTTATGGATCGAACAATTCCCCAGGCGGTCACGCTCTTACTTCGAGAAGAGGGAGGTCCGCTTCACGTCAATGAGCTCTACAACCGACTCCTTGAAGGTGGATTCAAGTTTACCGGACAAAACCCGACGATAAGCGTGGCAGTGTCGCTGAATCGAAACACGCGTTTTCGAAAAGTAGCTCCAGGCACTTTTGATCTCATGATGAGGGATGCTTCCAAGGCGTCTTAATAAGGACAACGCACAGAGTCCAAGCACGACCCCCGCACCTTCCTTAAACACAACATGAAAGCAATGATTTTGTCCGCCGGGTATGGCACTCGTTTATGGCCACTCACGGAAGATCGGACCAAGCCTGCAATTCCAATACTCGGTAAGCCTTTGGTGGGCTACGTCGCTGAGTATCTTGCCTCCTTCGGCGTTGATGAAATCGTAGTCAATCTTCATCACCGGCCAGAGTCAGTTCGCTCGGCACTCGGCGATGGCACGCAATTCGGAGTTAAGCTTCAGTACGTCGAAGAACCGGTAATCCTGGGGACCAGTGGCGCCTTAGACAATGCTCGCGAATATTTAGAGAACGACACCTTTATCGTTATCAATGGAAAGATTATTACCGATATCAATTTGACTGCGGCGCTTGAAAATCATCGACGGCTAAACGCCCTGGCCACTCTTGTTCTCCTCTCAAACGCGAAATACGAGAGATTCAGTATCGTCGAAACAAGAGATGGTTGCGTTACCACATTCGGAGGGATGCCAGTACCAGGCGGAGATTGTCCGCCTTTCATGTTCACTGGCATTCAAATCCTCGATCCCAGAATATTTGAATACATACCACGCGGGGGTTTTTCTCACTCAGTTACTGATGTTTATCTTCCCGCCATCAGCAAGGGTGAAATAGTGGCAGCACATGTAGCTGAAGGTAAATGGCGCGAGTTATCAACTCTGCAACGCTATCTCGACATAAGTGTTGAAATGTTAGCCGAGCAGAACCTCAGCTTTTCGGCTGGAAAAGGATTGCAGCTTGCTCCGAGCGCTCACGTTTCAGCGTCGGTACTCTGGAACAACGTGCAAATTGATGAGGGAGCCTACATCGAAAGAGCCGTGCTGGCTGACAATGTGCATATTCTCGCAGGCGAGACCATTTGCGATGCGGTGGTGGTTCCGGGAAGGCTAGTGGAGGGCACAGTTCCTCCTGAAAAGGCCCAAAAGGGGTTTTTCAAGGGCGAAAGTTTTGTTGTGCCGCTCAGCGGGTGATACAATCCGTCGCCACGCACCACGGGTCCTTAGACGAAAGCTACTAGGTGTAAGTCTCGGTTTTCGTATATTTTGCCGACTTAAAATTCACTGATGAGCTCAGCTACACAGGTGATCCCTAACGCATTCGAGTCTCCCGCTTCCGAACGATTGGCTCATTTCATCAATGAGCATGGGGGCGCAAACGACAAAATTGTCCCGCTGACGCCTGACGCTTCCACTCGCAAATACTTTCGAGTGCCGTGGCAAAAAGGTACAGCCGTAGCGGCGGTCTATCCCGAACCGTTTGACCCTGAGTTCCATCCCTATCTGGATGTCACTCGTTTATTTCTTGAGGCCAACCTTCCGGTGCCCCAGGTTTTCGAAGTAAATGGGACTGAGGGCATAATTATTCAGGAAGACCTGGGTAACCGGCAGCTATTTCAGATTTTTGACACTGAGACCGATGAGACGTGCGACGACTTCAAGGAAATGGCTATTGCGTTGATTGCAAAGGTTCAGAGCGCAACTCAGCGAGCAGTGGAAACACACTCTATAGCGAGTCGCCTGGCCTTTGACGAAGCCAAATTGTCATGGGAGTTGGATTTTTTCGTTGAACACTACTTTGGTAGCCTGCGCCATGACACGTTGCGGCATGGAGAGATCGCTGAACTAAAAGTCGAGTTGAATGACATTGCAGCCGAGTTATCAGCGGTCAAAAGAGTGTTGTGCCATCGTGATTACCATGCTGCAAATCTGATGGTAGACGGAAAAGCTCGTTTGCGAATTATCGATCACCAGGATGCACGGATGGGTCCCGCTACTTATGATCTTGTTTCGTTCCTGCTGGACCGTCAGCCATGTCCGCCATCGCTTGCCGAATTAAGGGCTCACCGGCTGTTTTTTCTCGAGGAGCGCCGCCGGCAGGGACTGGAAGTTCTCGACCCAGATGAATTCGCCCAAGAGTTTCGTTTAATGACAATTCAGCGTGGCTTAAAAGCGATTGGGACCTTTTCGTACCAGACAGCTGTCTGCGGACGTGGTCCATTTTACGAACAATTTATTCATCCCACTTTAAGAATCGTGCTGCAGGCGGCCGACTGGCTGGAGAGATTTCCAAGCCTCCGTCGTATGTTGCGCGAACGAGTTTACTAAACCCACGTAATTTTTTATCAATGACGACGCCATCATCCGCTTCAACTTCCGAAAAACAAACATATATCAACCAACTTTCAGCACACGAGGGTAGCGAAGTACTCCTCAAAGGCTGGCTCTACAACATGCGGTCGAGCGGGAAAATTCTATTTCCGCAACTCCGTGATGGCACTGGGGTAGTTCAGTGCGTGGTCCTCAAGAGCAACGCTAGTCCCGAAGAATGGGACTCTCTGAAAGCTGCAGGCCAGGAGTCCGCTGTGATCATCCGGGGAACAGTGCGAGCGGATAGTCGAGCCCCGGGTGGATACGAGATCGATGTTCTGAGCAGCCAGGTTTTGCAGCAAGTTCACGACTATCCAATTACGCCTAAGGAACACGGTACAGAGTTTCTGATGGATCACCGTCATCTCTGGCTGCGTTCCCGGCGACAACACGCGGTTCTGAAAGTTCGACACACCGTGGTCCAGTCGGTGCGCAACTTTCTCGATAATGATGGATTCACACTTTGCGATTCACCTATTTTCACTCCCGCCGCTTGCGAAGGTACAACCACTCTGTTTGAAGTCGACTACTTCGAGGGTGAAAAAGCTTACCTGACTCAGTCAGGACAACTTTACAACGAGGCTACTGCGGCTGCGTTTGGAAAGGCTTATTGCTTTGGTCCAACTTTTCGGGCCGAGAAATCGAAGACCCGGCGTCATCTAACTGAGTTCTGGATGGTTGAACCAGAGATGGCTTATGCCACGCTGGAAGACGTGTTTAGTCTGGCCGAGCGAATGCTTTCCTACATTGCAGCGCGTGTCCTTGAAGACCGGAAAGAGGAATTAAAAGTTCTTGAGCGCGACACGGCTAAGTTGGAATCAATAATCGCACCCTTTCCCCGTGTTCACTATGATGATGCCGTAAAGATGCTGCAGGAAGGTTTTGAAAAAGGATTGCTCGAATCCAAATTCGAGTGGGGCGGTGATTTTGGTGCGCCTGATGAGACTTACATATCAAGTCAATTCGAAAAGCCCGTTATGGTCCATCATTATCCGGCGGCCATTAAAGCGTTCTACATGGCTCGAGATCCCGAGCGTGAAGAACTCGCACTGGGAGTCGATGTGCTGGCGCCCGAAGGCTATGGGGAAGTAATCGGAGGCGGAGAACGAGCGACGTCACTTGATTTCCTGCGTGAACAAATTGCTTTGCACGAACTGCCTGAAGAGGCGTTCCAGTGGTACCTGGATTTGAGACGATATGGCACGGTGCCGCATGCAGGCTTCGGAATGGGAATCGAGCGATGTACAGCATGGATGTGCGGCATTGAGCACATTCGGGAGACGATACCGTTTCCGCGGATGCTTTACCGGATTCGCCCTTAGTCTTTCTAATCGCGTAAGCTTTTCCACAATAAAATCAGCGGCGTAGATGTGTTTTCATACAACATGCATCTGCTCCGCATATCTGTTTCTGGAGACATTCATATGGAAAGTGCTGCCGTAAAAAAGGATGAACATTTAAGGTTGGAATTTAATGAGTGGGCGCGCGATGGTCGTGGCGAAAGCATGGAAAAGGGTCACCGGCCAATCGGAGTCCAGGCGCTCGAGCTAATGAATATTCCTGCGACGGCCCGCGTGCTTGATGTGGGCTGTGGTTCGGGATGGGCCACCAGGTACATTGCTGATAAGGCTACGGAGGGTCGAGTAACCGGAATCGATATCTCCAATGAAATGATTGAAGTCGCCCGGGCCTCATCGACCAAATATCAAAACGTTAGATTTGAACTGGCAAGCGCAGAGTCGTTACCGTACAAAGATGGTGAGTTTACACATGTGTTCTCGATGGAATCTCTCTATTACTACTCAAACATGCTTGCGGCGTTAAGAGAGATCAAACGAGTTCTCAGCAGTGGTGGACGCTTCGTCACCGTTATCGATCTATACCTGGAAAATAGCCCCTCGCATCAATGGATCCCAACTCTTAAAGTGCCAGTGCACTTACTAGGTGTCCCAGACTATCGTTCGATGTTGGAACAACTGGGCTTCGTAGATATCAAAGATCAACGACTATACGATCCGACTCCAGTACCTGAAGACTATTCCGGAGGTTCGTTCAAAACGCGCGAGGAGTATCTGCTTTACAAGCAGAATGGCTCACTCATGCTTAGTGCCGGAGTGGAAAAATGAGCGGTGCCGAACGAATCGTGACCATCTTTGGCGGATCAAAGTGTCGCGAATCTGATCCTGAATACATTCAAGCGGAACAGGTTGGCTCACTGTTGGCCCAGTCGGGCTTCACCATCTGTACCGGTGGATATCTTGGGGTAATGGAAGCCGCAAGTCGTGGTGCTCACGAGGCGGGTGGCCGAGTTCTGGGAATCGTGATGAATCAGTTCAAATCTGAACCGAACAGATTCCTAACTGATAAGGTTGCAACGCCGCATTTTTACGAACGTCTCCAGCGTCTCATCATTCGCTCGGTCGGGTTCGTTGCTCTTCGTGGCGGCATGGGAACTGTGACTGAGTTATCGTTGGTCTGGAATCAAATTCAAACAAGAGTGATTGAGCCGCGTCCGCTGGTGCTGCTCGGAGATTGTTGGCCACCCGTGGTTAAGCAATGGCAGGCTTGTCTTGCGGTAAGTGAGGCAGATCTTGCAACCCTTGATTTTGCCTTGACGCCTGATGAGGCCGTCGGGATCATAAGGGAAAAGTGTCGCGGAGTAGTTTTATGATTTGTCCCAAATGCGGAACTCAACTTATCGAGGGCTCGACTTTCTGCGGAGCTTGCGGCAACCGGTTAGCCGCAGGTGGAACGGGAGCAGGCGCGCCTGAGCAACACAGCATCAAGATCGATGCCGATTCAAAGGGCCAGGGACGAGGATATCGATATGAAGTGCTTCATCAGCCTTCATTCTCACTCGCCATTCTTCAACTTCAGGCGGAACAATCGATTCAGGCAGAATCGGGGGCGATGGTTTCGATGTCAGCTAACATCGAATTGCAATCGCAAATGAAGGGCGGCTTTCTGGGCGCAATCAAGCGCGCTGCCGGCGGCGAGTCGGCCTTCGTCTCTACTTTTACCGCTCGAGGTGGTCCAGGTGAGGTGACACTCGCACCAGGCGCGCCCGGAGATATCGCAGCCATCGAACTTTCGGGCCAGCCATTCTTCGTTCAATCCAGTTCGTATTTGGCTGGCGATGCTTCTCTGACTGTCGATACAAGGTGGGGCGGTGCGAAGTCGTTCTTTGCCGGCGAGGGACTCTTTGTGTTGATGGTCCAGGGACAGGGTTTGCTGTTGGTGTCGTCCTTCGGTGCGATTCATCGAAAGCGATTACAGCCAGGTGAAAGATATGTGGTTGATACCGGGCACCTGGTTGCATGGGAAGGCACCACTCAATACACCTTGCGCAAGGCGACTTCCGGCCTCTTCAGAAGTATGATGAGTGGCGAAGGAATCGTCGCCGAATTTAGCGGGCCAGGTGAACTGCTAATTCAAACCAGAAATCTCGCCGCTCTGGCCGGTTTGCTCAAACCATTCTTTCCGTCGCAGGGCGGCGGAGGTGGTGGTGGCTTCAATCTTAATCTCGGCGGCTAGCTAATAGATGTCTCTACTCGCAGATCAAGCCCAGGGGAACAACATAGTGAAGCGCAACCTCGATGGGAGCGTTGGCATTCTAGGTGTCCCATTAGGTTTTGGCGCAAGTATGGCTGGTGTCGACATGGGACCAGCTGCACTACGAGTAGCAAAGTTGCATCAACGTATCGCCGAACTTGGATATTCGGTTACAGACTTTGGAGATCTCCATCCGGAAAGACCGCAAACCTTTGCAGCGCAAGATGACAAACTCAAATATCTCGCAGAAATAAGCAAGGCTTGCGAACAATTAGCCGTCAAAGTCGAAGAAATCCTTGCCTCCGATCGCCTACCAGTAGTCCTTGGAGGTGACCATTCCATCGCTATCGGATCGTTTGCCGGCGTCGCTTCGTTTTATCGAAAAAAACAGGAGACGATCGGATTGATCTGGTTTGATGCGCACGCCGACATGAACCGACCGGAGACCACTCCGTCAGGCAACATTCATGGGATGCCGCTCGCCGCCCTCCTCGGTTATGGCACACCCGAACTGACCAATGTGGCAGGGTTCGCGCCGAAGCTCGAGCCAAGGTTTTGTGCTCACGTTGGAGCTCGCGATATCGACAAAGGTGAGCGAGATTTGATTCGAGAATTAGGCATGCGATTTTTCACGATGCGTGAGATCGATGAAAGAGGCATGGCCGTTTGCATGGACGAAGCGATAACAATCGCCTCAAACGCCTCAGGGGGTTACGCGGTGACCTTCGATGTTGATGCGCTGGATCCTGGTGACGCGCCCGGTTCCGGTACCCTTGTTCGCGGAGGGCTGACGTACAGAGAGGCGCATCTGGGGATGGAAAAGATTGCTGAAGCCGGTGGAATGCGTTCGTTAGAAGTAGTTGAAATCAACACGGCTCTTGACGTAAACAATAAGACCGCGGAATTAGGCGTCGAACTCATTCTGTCGGCATTGGGCAAGACAATTCTATAGAGGCGGTAAACAAAGGGGTGCCAAAAAAATTTCGCGTCGGGGTTATCTTCGGCGGGCGATCGGGTGAACATGATGTCTCTATTCGCTCGGCCAATGCAATCATCGAAGCCATCGATCACAAGAAGTACGATGTAGTGCCACTTGCGATTACAAAGGAAGGGAACTGGCTTTCTCCCGCCCACTCGACCCAGCTTTTAGCTCCCGCGCTGCAAAAGAAACTCACTCGATATCAAACCGCAAGCGGGCCCGTTGCGCTCCTCGGGGATCCGTCTCGTAAGGGATTAATCGAACTGGACCAGCAAGAAGGCAGTAAGGTAGCCGCGAAGCTGGATGTCGTCTTTCCGGCGCTACACGGTCCATACGGTGAGGACGGCACTTTGCAAGGCTTGCTGGAAATGGCCGATATACCCTACGTCGGTTGCGGTGTACTTGCATCTTCTTGCGGCATGGACAAAGTGACGATGAAGACTTTGTTCGTCCAGGCCGGTTTGCCGATCTGCAACTATTTATGGTTCAGGCGTTCTGATTGGCGCCGAGATAAAAAGAAAATAGTCCGACGAGTAATTTCAGAGATAGGCCTGCCATGTTTCGTTAAGCCGGCAAATCTTGGTTCATCCGTTGGAGTATCTCGGGCCACAGATAAAGACTCTCTGGAGCGGGCCATCGACTTGGCGGCTGAGTATGATCGCAAGATCATTGTCGAAGAGGAGGTCGTGGCTCGCGAGATTGAATGCGCCATTCTCGGCAATGATGAACCCCAGGCGAGTTTACCGGGCGAGTATGTGATTTATGACGAGTCAGCTCGCTTCCTCGATTACACGGAGAAGTACGCGAGCACCGGGAACGTAAGTTTCGTAGTTCCCGCTCCTTTATCCAAGACTTTGACTAATCGAATTCGGCAGATGGCGATCAAGGCGTTTCAGTCGGTGGATGGCGCGGGATTAGCTCGAGTAGATTTCTTCCTTACTAAAGATGGAGGGGACCTGGTAATTAACGAACTCAACACGATGCCTGGCCTGACTGAAGTCTCCGGGTATCCTAAGATGTGGCAAGCTTCAGGTATACCTTTTCCGCAACTCCTTGAGAAGTTGATTGAGTTTGCCCTCGAAAGACATCAGGAAAAATCTCTCACCCGGATCAACCGCTAGCCGTTATCGTCCCAACGGCACCGCCATACTTTCCAAATCAAAACTCGACGGGCAACAGAGAAGGGCGCCCACGGAAAGGCGCCCCTCCAATCCACTTCAGGTAAAACTTTTAAAGTTAGTTCTTGCCCAGACGATATCCCTTGCGAGTTCGAACTGCGGCGTCATTCCGTGCGACTCTCACTTCCAGAGTCCTCCACTTTCCATCACGCGTTTGATTCTCGGGACGGTAAGAGATTGTGTATTGCTGTCCCAGCTCCTCGGCGATACCAGTGAATGCGTCTCGCAAAGCAGGCCCACCCGGCGTGGCAACGAATCGACCTCCAGTTTTTTCCGCAAAGCCTTTTAAGGAAGCCGCACTCTGGCGATTGGCTATTCCAGGAGTTTCGAGGGCTGACATATCAACCGCATAAATACTCGCGCCTACAGATAAAGCACTCTCGACAGCCTTGCTCGATGAAGATTTGCTCGAGGTATCCATACCGTCCGAGAGTACAACGATCGCCTTTCGGGCCTCTGTGCGGGCGGCAAGCTCATTCGAAGCTTCAACGATCGCATCATTCAATGTAGTCATACCCTTTGCTCGAATGGTGTAGGCCATCGGCGCGAGGTCTCGGCCTCCTGAAAATTGTTGGACCTTTTCAACTTTAGAGTCGAATCGATATACGGCGGCGACGTCTTCATCTCGTAGCCCATCGAGAAACCTGATTGCGGCAGACCGAGCGAGCGAGAACCGCGTCTCCATACTTCCTGAACTATCGAGGAGCACAACAGCGGCGTAAGGCGACTCCTGAAAAGAAAAGCTGGAGATGGTGCTAGCAGGCACCTCTTTACCATCTTCAAAAATCTTGAAGTCTTTCAACTTCAGACCCTTTACGTAGGCACCATTTTGATCAGTGACAGTTACATTCAGTACGACAAGATTTGTACTGACCCGGACGACGTCATCGTCCTGGGCCCTGGCGACTTGAAGAAAGCAGACCGAGAAAAGAATGATTACCAGAGAGTTAAAGAGTTGCCTTAGCTGAGCGTGCTTGAGAGTCATCTGGGAGTTAAGTTGAATGAGCGGGCCATTCGAATCAGTTCAAGTAACACGTTAGCGCTTCCGATTACTGAAGCTGATACAACTTGACGGGGAGTTTTCTGTACGTTCTCTGAAAGCGATGCAGCCTTCTCAGCTATTTGAGTAACGGCCTTTTCTGTGTCGGTGGGCCGATTTATGATCTCAACTTCTTCCGACTCGCCGCCGGCCTCACCGCGAATCTTCTTGGTTAATTTCTCCAGTCGATCGAGCCGTTTGCTGTCGTCTCGATCGAGCATCGACTTAGATTTGAACGACGCTTGCAGTTGCTTCGCGATATCGGAAATCTCTCGGGCTCGTTTTAGATTCTCTTCATGTTCTTTTTCAGCCAGTTTAATTGCTCGCTTTGCTTTGAGTTCCTCTTCAAAGGTTGTCATTGGTCGAGGATCATCTGAAATGGCGCTCTTGTCCGCTGACATTCCGTCGGGAACTCTTGGAGGGGTAGGCGTTGGTCTTGGCCTGGAAGTTGAAACCTGGGCGAGTGCTAATCGCGGTGTAAAGAAAAACCAGATCGAAAGTAACACCATAGGGAGGAGTAAATATTTTCCCTTGACCATCTGTTTCATATCAGCTGATAGTTTCTAATCT
>DASROI010000299.1:0-8205 GCA_035646955.1 Pyrinomonadaceae bacterium | reverse complement strand
GCATGAGTTATCTCACGCTCTGATGGGCCGAGCTGAAGGAATAGATATTGAGGAAATCGTATTGCATCCATTCGGAGGTTTAGCACGCCTTCGGAATGAGCCGGAAAGTCCAGGAGCAGAATTTAGAATTGCGGTGGCTGGTCCTGCAGCGAGTTTCGTATTTGCAGTAGTCGGGTTTCTATTGATGTTCGTAGCGATGGTCTGGGGTTACAGCACGGTCGCGGGTGTGCTGTTTCTGATCAGTGCGGGCAATTTACTACTGGCAGTCTTCAACCTCTTTCCTGGTTATCCGCTGGATGGAGGGCGAGTTTTGCGCGCACTACTCTGTCGCAGAACTGGCGACATCCAAGCGGCGACTCGCATGGCGGGAATATGCGGGATGTTAATAGCCGCTATCCTCATCATCTTTGGCGTGTACATGGCGATTGCTCCAAATTTCCGCGCTTACTTCATGGGGTTCTGGTCCGTCCTGGTCGGACTCTTCCTTTTTGACGCGGCCTACAGTGTAGTTAGGCACGCTCGCGATCAGTTACAGCCCATTGTCGGCGAAGCAATGTCGGCCCCATTTTCCATCGCACCGGATCTATCGATCAGCCAGCTGATCGATACGATCCTGCCAATACATCGTCAGGTAGCCTTCCCTGTCGCGCTCGAGAATCGTCTACACGGGATACTTGCTCTCGAAGACCTCAAATCACTCCCGCGGGAGCGTTGGCATTCAACTCGGGCGAGTGAAGTTATGAGACCGATAGCCCCTCGCTTTTTCGTCGAGCCGAATGCGACGCTGGATTTCGCGCGCGAACTCATGAAAAGAAACGGAGTTGGCTCGCTCGCCGTGGTAGGAAAGAATGGTGAACTGGTGGGCTTTTTGCAGAGTGGAGAGTTTGTTAGGAAGAAGCTATAACCTTGGAGTGCGGCGGCCTGGCGCCGCTTTTCCACAAACTTCCCTATCGAAATCCTGGTAATAAATAGCATTTCGTGTCATGCGCGCGGCTCGCTTTTCTTAGAGGGTAACAAAAAACTCTAAGGACACACTGAGAGGCGTCAGATTGGAACGCCACTCAATACTCCAAGGTACGACCATTGCCAGCCTCACAATTTTCCGCGATAATCCAAGCAGAACTGTCATTTCATAGTTGAAGGACTTTCTGCCGCATGTTGGCCGTACTCGGCGCGCTCTTTGCCAACGGACTTATTACTGTGCTCAAGCTGATGGCTGCCGTTTTTACCGGGTCATCAGGAATGATGGCCGAAGCGCTACACTCAGTTGCTGATACGACGAATCAAATTTTTCTGCTGCTGGGTTTGCGTTTCTACAAGCGGCCGGCGTCGGCAAAGCACCCTTTTGGCTACGGTAAAGAGAGATTTTTCTGGTCCTTCATCGCCGCAATTTTCATTTTTGGCGTAGGTGCCACGTATGCGATTTACGAAGGAATTGAAAAGCTCAGACATCCGCATGCGCCGACAAATTTGAAATGGGCTTATATAGTGCTCGCCATCTCGTTTGTCCTGGAAACCGGTTCAATTGGACTTGCGATTTACCAGGAAGTGAAGGAAGCACATCACGAAGGCCTCGGGTTCTTTGATTACATTCGCGAGTCGAAAGATCCGACCGCGAAGACAGTGCTTTTTGAAGACTCGGCCGCTTTGCTTGGTATTTTGATCGCGACTACTGGTTTGTTGTTGACTGAATATCAGGTTGGCGGAGCAGTCGGGGCGTACTGGGACGGAGTTGCTTCGATCGCGATTGGGCTGGTGCTGGCATTTGTCGCTTTTGCACTCGCCCGAACATCACGAGGATTGTTACTCGGAGAAGCAGCGAATCCGAAAGTTGTGCAGGCGATAACTTCGGCCATCGAAAGTCATCCGAATGTAGAAAAGGTTGTCGAGTTGTTGACGATGCACCTGGCGCCTAAGGAAATCTTAATAAACGCGCACGTAAAACTTCGTCCCGATCTGGTGACCGGCGATATTGAGTCAACTGTCGAGGACATTGAAAAACGGATTAAAGAAGCAGAACCGAAGGTCCAACGAATCTTCCTGGAAGCAGCCCGTGGAGACTTAACGGCTACATCTTAGGAATAATATATCCGGGTGAGGCGTTCTATTTAACGGAACGCTATGAAAATAAAAGTCGTGAACCCCAGGCCCATACATTTGACAAAAAGTGATGTTGTTTCTACTGCCTTATACAAAGTATCTGAGTCGTGTAGTTGAGCCGCGAAGTATCGCGGATATCGCGCTCGTCTTTTTACTTGTGTATGCAGTTCTAAAACTTCTTCGCGGCACGCGTGCCGCACCGATGGCCGCCGGTATTGCGGCTATTGTTTTTCTCTACTGGCTTTCTGTAAAACAAGATCTGGCTACGCTCGAGTTCGTACTCAGCAACGGACTCTTATATATCGGCATCGCAATTATCGTCCTCTTTCAGTCTGAGATTCGCCAGGCACTCATCACCTTTGGTAACCGTTTTCGCGTTCCCTTCTCTCGTGTTCATCGCGGACAATTCGGTGAAGGCGTCTACGATGAAATAGTCCTGGCGGCAACCACTCTAGCTTCCACAAAAACCGGGGCACTTATCGTTATTGAACGTAACGTCGGGCTGAAGAACGTTACTGACGGTGGAGTCCAAATCGATGCTGAGCTTAGTTATGACTTGTTGGTTAGCATCTTCAATCCGGCCAGCCCGCTGCACGATGGGGCTGTTGTCGTGCGCCGGCATCGAATCGCAGCAGCTTCTTGTTTTTTGCCACTAACTCTCAATCCTCGACTATCAAAGGAATTAGGGACACGCCATCGTGCCGCTATCGGTGTGACTGAGGATACTGACGCAGTAGCCGTGGTTGTTTCCGAAGAGACCGGTCTAATTTCGGTGGTCCAAAAAGGCGAGATCAAGCGAGGATTCGACGCCACCAAACTGAGACAAACCATTCTTGAAGCTCTTGACGCGCTTCCCAAAAAAGAAAGGTCAAAGAAGCTCTCGGAACCCGATACAGAGACTGAAGAGATTGCTCCTATTTAGCAGTTATTACGCAGCACTGCCAGCACTTGATAGAGTAACTTTATGCCGTTTCAGGACATCGACGAAGAACTAACTTCTGAACCGAAGCGAGCTCCAAGCGCCATCGAGAGGGTCCTGCGCAAGGTCTTTGTCGAGGACTGGAACCTGAAACTGCTCTCTCTCGCCATAACATTGGTTCTGTGGTTAGTTGTCACCGGACAAAATGAACCGGTGACCGCTCACGTCAATGTCCAACTGAACTTTATCAGGCCGCAGGCGCTCGAAATCAGTAACGACCCTCCAAAGACCGTAGACGTGATGTTAACGGGCAGCCGTAACAAGTTGGATGATCTAAGCTCGCTCGACCTCGTAGCAACTGTCGATATTAGTGATCAGCGTCCCGGCGAAAGAGTGCTCAGGCTCGCAGATAAAGCCGTGATCTCGTTACCCCAGGGTGTAAAGATCGACGGCTTTCAACCGAGTGCAGTTCCAGTGCGGCTGGAACCGATTGTCGAGCGACAAGTTCAGATAGACCCTAAGCTTGAAGGTAAACCAGCAGACGGCTACGAAGTCTATACTGTCACGCCAGCTAAGACTGCCGTGCTCGTTCGCGGGCCGGCCAGTCGGGTTTACGCGTTACAGACTGCGCGCACCGAGTCGATCTGGTTAACAGGAAATAAAGACAGCTTCATGGCCCAGAGTGTGGCTATCGACATCTCTGATCCGAAGGTAGACTTGCTTGACCCCGTGGTGAATGTTGAGGTTGAGATCGGACCGAAGCGAGTTGAGAAAACATTCTCATCAGTTGAGGTCACGGCTGCGGATGGAACTAAAATGAGCCCCGGATTTGCATCAGTGACTATTGCCGGCCCACCCGATGTAATGGAACGTCTTCAACCTACTGAAGTGAAGATCGTTATGGAGGGAAATAGTGGTTCACTCGTTCCCAAGCTCACCGCACCTTCCAACATTCAACGTCTGTTACTTCTTAAATCTTTGACGCCCTCGAAATTTGTCCGACCTAACTCAAACTAAAACTAATTAATGAAACCACTATTCGGTACTGACGGAATCCGAGCAGAGGCGGGACAGTTCCCTCTCGACCCGGCCACAATAAACACTATTGGCTTTTCATTGGCGCGCCATCTCAGCGAGGAAGTTGGACGAAAACCACAAATCGTGATGGGCCGTGATACGCGCGAGTCGGGAGGCTGGATCGAACAGGCGCTGACCTCAGGAGCAATTGAAGGAGGAGCCGAATGCCACTCCGCGGGAGTGATTACCACACCGGGAGTGGCTTACCTCACCAGGACCATGCCGGCAGACGCGGGCGTGGTCATTAGCGCTTCTCATAATCCATTTCAAGACAACGGCATTAAGATTTTCTCACCCACGGGTCAAAAAATGGCTGATGTCGTCGAGAAGAAGATCGAAATGGATGTGTTTCACTTTCAAACTAATCCAAGATCAAAAGTGGACCATGCGCAAAGAGAAGCATCACCCGAATTCGAAGCTGAACTGAGCGATCGCTATCTTGAATTTCTTGCTGCTGAAATCGGCAGTGGCCTGTCCTTGAAAGGTCTAACCCTGGTTGTTGATTGTGCAAACGGTGCAAGCTCAGATCTGGCTCCCCGTTTGTTTAATGAACTCGGAGCGCGAGTTATCGCCATCAACTGTGAGCCAAACGGGCGCAACATTAATCTCAATTGTGGCTCCCTACACATTGAAGCGCTGCAACAAAGGGTGATTAACGAGAAAGCGGATCTGGGTGTCGCCTTTGATGGTGATGCTGATCGCTCGTTGTTTGTAGATGAACGCGGGAGCTATGTTGATGGAGATGGGGCGCTTTGGGTGCTTGCCAAGAACTTCCAGGATCGAAATCAACTACGAGATGACGCTGTCGTTGCGACCGTCATGAGCAATCTTGGGCTTGAGGTGGCGTTGAGGAGTCGAAGCATTAAACTCATTCGAACCGACGTTGGCGACAAGTATGTGCTTGATGAGTTGCTCCGTATAAAAGGTAATTTGGGAGGAGAACAATCGGGCCATGTGATCATGCCTCAACTAAGTTTGGCTGGAGACGGGATGATCACCGCACTTTGCCTTCTTCGATGTTTGACGGAATCCAAGCAGTCTCTTTCGGCTCTTATGATCGGCTTCGAGCATTATCCCCAGACGCTGGTGAACGTACGAGTTCGAGAAAAGGTCCCGTTTGCAGAGTTGCCCCGGGTCCAGTCTGCGGTTGAAGGGGTGGAGAGACAGCTGGCACAAAACGGCCGTCTACTACTGCGGTACTCGGGGACTGAACGGCTGGCGCGCGTAATGATCGAAGGAAGGAGTCAGGAAGAAATCGAATCTTACGCGGCTCAAATCGCCGAAACTATCAGGCAGGAAATAGGCGTCTAGAAATTACTCGGCATGAAATTTCTACACCCGATTCTGCGCAAATTCTACACGCGGCTTGGCTGCCGAAACTATGCAAGATCCTCTGCTTTTAGGCTTCTAATAGCTTTTGCACTGTAAACACTTAGAGGTGCTGATCCTGTCCAAAAACACTCTTGCACGGCACGAGCGTTGCGATGTATAGTGTGGGGCAAGAGAGACGGTTGGTGGATCCTCCGTCTCAAGTGGTTGCTGGGGTGAGGACAGTAACCACGAATATGGATGGGCGCGACGCACTCCCACGTATGTCGCGCCCATTCGCTTTTCCAAAAACCCGATCCTCAACATTTATAAATCTACAGCGAATTTGATTTCGCCC
Source organism: Pyrinomonadaceae bacterium (assembly GCA_035646955.1). Classification (GTDB taxonomy): domain Bacteria; phylum Acidobacteriota; class Blastocatellia; order Pyrinomonadales; family Pyrinomonadaceae; genus PSRF01. The sequence goes on along the minus strand of DASROI010000299.1, from coordinate 2,443 downwards.
GCCGTGCTAGAATCCCGAAAGCTCGATTCCAGATTGGAGGCCGGGCGACTTCTCATTCAAATGCAACGGCAAGTCATCTCCCTCCGACAAGAATCGCGCCAGAGCGAAATCAATATCGGATATGGCATTCGCCGAAACCTAAAAAAACTCGTTTTAAGAACCTTTGGGCAGTTTCCAGGGAAATCAATCCTCATTTCAAACAAACGCGTTTTTCGACTTTATGGTCTGGAAGTTATGGCAGATCTGAAAACCGTCGACACCAAAGTCTTCCCCTGGTTGATTCCTGACGGCGAGCGATACAAATCCTTCCGTACCTTTGAATCAGCAGTGAACACCTTCGCCGAGATTGGTGTTGAAAGAAACGATCTTGTAATTGCGCTCGGAGGAGGCGTGGTGGGTGACCTTGCCGGGTTTGCCGCTTCGACTTACTTACGCGGTGTTCGACTGCTGCAGATGCCAACCACTTTGCTTGCTCAAATCGACTCGTCGATTGGCGGCAAAACCGCCATCAACTTAACTGCCGGAAAAAATTTGGTTGGTACGTTCTATCAACCCGATGCGGTTTGCATCGACACACAAACATTGGGCTCTTTACCCGCCCGCGAACTCGTCTCTGGTTTTTGTGAGATGGTCAAGCAGGCGCTCGTGGCGAGCCCGGAACTATTCGAGCAAACGGTAGACTTATTACGACGATTCCACATGGACCAGGCAATCATCGCGACGCCAGAGTTTGAGAGGTTGATTGAAGCTCACTGCATGTTTAAGGCTTCTATTGTGATCAATGACGAGCGCGAGTCGACCGAAAGAACTGACTCGCGGTCGAGACGCATTTTGAATTTTGGCCATACGACCGCGCACGCTTTGGAGAAAGTTACTGACTATCGTTACTTCCGTCATGGTGAGGCGGTTGGTTATGGAATGTTAGTCGCCGGTGAACTCTCGAAACATTTGGGTCTGTTGAGTCCGGACAAATTAGAACAACTGCGCGAAGCAGTGAACCTTTGTGGCCAGTTGCCCTCGGCCGGGAAGTTGGACGTCACGCAAATCAAAGCGGCGTTGAAACTTGATAAGAAGAGTGTACGAGGACAGATCAATTGGGTATTGCTTGACGATATTGGCTCGCCGAGAATTGTTGAGGGGCGAGCGATTAGCAACAAGGTCTTGGGACTCTCGCTGTTAGAAGGCTTAGGGATCTCGAGACGACGAATAGAAAGGTCTCACTGATGATAAGCCAGAGAAACAAGGAACGTGGTGGCGCCCAGCTAAAGTTTTTATTGGTAATGGCCTTTCTTGGAGCAACCGCTTACGCCGGATATCTCTATGTCCCAGTCGCATTTCAGGCTTATACGCAGAGAGATTTTATGCAGCACTGCGTCGACGTGGGATCGGCGCAGGGATATCCAGAGACATGGGTTGTGGGCCAAGTGCAGAAGAATGCCGCCGAGTTTGAGTTTCCGGCGGACGCCGTAATCACTTCACAACGGCGAGAGAATCGCCTCGAGCTAACCGTACAATACGTTAAACCAATCGAATTTCCTGGCTACACCTATAACTACGAGTTTGATCACACCGTAAAGAGCAGCGCATTCCTGACGTTCAAATAGTCCGAAAAAGTTTTGCGCGTAAGGCTTAGTTATCTTTTCGACGCTCACAGATGTGGAGTAAGGTATCCTTGCTTAGTGAGGCGCACTCTCAAGAAAAGCTTTCAATTTTCGTGAGCGTGAGGGATGGCGTAGTTTTCGCAGCGCCTTGGCTTCTATCTGGCGAATACGTTCGCGAGTAACTGCAAAGTGCTGGCCCACCTCTTCCAACGTATGCTCCGAGCCCGTAGTCCCAAGTCCGAACCTCATCTTTATCACCTTCTCCTCGCGCGGAGTCAGCGTTGCCAGGACTTCATCAGTTATTTCTCTTAAGTTGGAAGCGACCACCGCATCGGCCGGATTAAGTATCGACTTGTCTTCGATGAAATCTCCGAGGTGAGAATCTTCCTCCTCGCCGATAGGAGTCTCGAGCGAAATGGGCTCCTGGGCAATCTTCAGTACTTTTCGGACCTTCGAAACGGGAATATCCATCTTCCGTGCAATCTCTTCGCTGGTGGGTTCGCGACCCAGTTCCTGGACCAACGCTCTTGAAGTTCGGATCAACTTATTGATGGTTTCGATCATGTGGACCGGGATCCGAATTGTGCGCGCCTGATCCGCGATTGCGCGGGTTATCGCCTGTCTAATCCACCAGGTAGCGTACGTCGAAAACTTGTAACCGCGACGCCACTCAAACTTGTCAACGGCTTTCATCAAGCCGATGTTGCCTTCCTGGATCAAATCCAGGAACTGCAATCCCCGGTTGGTGTATTTTTTCGCGATGGAGACCACCAGGCGCAGGTTAGCTTCGACCAACTCACGTTTGGCCTGACCAGTCTGCTGTTCGCCGATGACGATCGACT
>DASROI010000298.1:0-45609 GCA_035646955.1 Pyrinomonadaceae bacterium | reverse complement strand
ATAACGATGGCGCAAGATTAGTTCGCGCGCATCACGCCACGCGGTAGCAGGTGTGACTTTCTTTTTATCAGGCTTGGTAACGGCTGTACTCATCGAGGTGACACAGAGTAGCAGAGCGCGGGCCAAACAAGAAAAACTCGAACCAACAACTTCTTGTTTTTCTGACGATGTTTTTATGCGAGGACATTTCAGACCGCAGTAGGCAGATCGGCAATGCGAGACCGGTCAGTACCGAATCGCGGTAGCGTCGGGTGAGTCTCAAAATGCTGACAACTGCTTGATCATCGAGACTCACCCGACGCTACGGCGAATCGGTACTGACCGGTCCCGCAACTTGAGATCCTTTGGCTGCGGCCCAAGTAAGCCTAACTAAGACGCTACATTTTCTTGCGCAGGAACCTGGGCACGAGGAACAGAAAAATAGCCATGAGTATGGTGATTGCGGCCGATATGAGGCAGAACTGACAGTAAGCTTTAATCACAAGGGCCTGAAGATAGAGGAACCACAACGTAGCGATAAACATTCCCCCGACTAGAACCAATAACAGGAGTTGGGTGAACTTGTAGCCAAAGAGATAGAGGATGGCGAGACTGAAGACGGTAAAGTAGGCGACTGCTCCGATCATCGCGACAGGAATCCCACTTATAACTGCATAGGAACTGCTGAGAACTTCAGAGCATCCGGCGATGATGGTGCACTGCACGCTTCGACCCGTAATGTGTTCGATGGTGAGGTAGATGGCATCCGCCAGGCCGACTAGTGAAAGGCAGGCCACGATGATGTAAACCCAATGTCGTTCTGGAGTCGAATCAGACAGTTGCGTGTCGACTGCGCCTTTCATTCAAGCTGTCCTAGCGCGCAGGCGTGCTAAGTTCCAGTTGAATCAGCACTCTTAGTTTGTCCGCCGGTAGTGATTCAAACGGAACCTCGCGACCGTTCATAAAGACAGTGGGAGTACCTTTTACTCCGAGCGAATGACCTCTGTTTCCGTCCTGGGTGATGCGTCGCGCAACCTGCTCACTATCAACGTCCTGTTTGTAACGATCGACGTTTATTCCGATCTGTTTGGCATAACCTTCGAAAATTGGTCGGACATCAAACGCGTCTTTCCAATCTTTTTGATGCTCGTATAAAAGGTCGTGCATCTCCCAGAACTTGCCTTGCAATCCAGCGGCCTCAGCAGCGGATGCGGCGGCTATAGCATGCTCGTGAGCTGGAGCGAGAGGGAATTCTCTGAAGGTTACCTGTAGCTGATCGCCGAACTGGCGTTTCATCTCCTGGAGAATGGGGTGAAAGATCCCGCAGGGTGGACACTGATAGTCTCCGAACTCCTCAAGGTGAACCGGGGCGCTATCTGGCCCAAGCTTGTGCGCCGGTTCGGCGCCGGGAACGGCATTTGACGCTACCGGTGCGGTTGTCGACGGCGAAGACGACGTAGCCGTGTTAGCCGGAGTTGTAGAAGAAGGTTTTGGAGATTCGCTTGATGAGCGCTGCATGTACCATGCACTGCCCAGCGCAACACCTAGCACTGCCAGGATAATTAGGAACGGAAGGATCTTTTTCATGAGTTGAATTCGCGATTACACTGCTGCTGCCAGAGTTGCCGCCAGAGAACGAAAAATATCGCGCCCATCGCTCGAACCGAGTAAGTCTTCGCAAGCTCGCTCCGGATGCGGCATCAATCCGAGGACGTTGCGCTCGCGACTGCAGATGCCCGCAATGTTGTCACGGGCACCATTTGGATTTGCACTCTCTGTTACTGTTCCGTCTGGTTCGCAGTATCGAAATACGATTCGTTGATCTCGTTGTAGCTCCTGTAGCGTTGCATCGTCGCAAACGTAATTACCTTCCGCATGGGCAATTGGAAGTCGGAGAACGCTGCCCGTCTTAAGCTCGTTCGTAAACGGGCTGTCAGAGGTCTCGACGCGCACGTAGATGTGTTCGCAAATAAAGTGCAAGTCTCGATTTCTTATCAAAGCGCCAGGTAAGAGACCTGCTTCGCATAGGATCTGGAAGCCGTTGCAGATTCCCAGCACAAATCGTCCGCTGTCGGCAAATTTCTTGACGGAAGTCATCACCGGTGAAAAACGGGCGAGAGCCCCAGCTCGCAGATAATCACCGTAAGAGAATCCTCCAGGTATAATAACCGCATCGTAACTGCTCAAATCAGTGTCTCGATGCCAGATAAAATCTACCGGTTGGCCTACGTGTTTTGAAATGACATGGTAGGCGTCGTGGTCGCAATTTGAGCCGGGGAAAACTATAACGCCAAATTTCACGCTCTTCGCTCCTTAACTTTCATTGAGCAAACTTTAACATTCGTGTCCTTGCGGGCGCTAATCGCGAGTACGGCTTACGTATCGAGCTCGACCCGGTAATCTTCAATTATCGGGTTCGAGAGTACTTCGCGAGCAATTTTTTCGACGGATGCCCGCGCGTTTGTCTGGTCCAACGAATTATCGAGGGCAATTTCGAAATATTTCCCCTGCCGGATATCCGCAATGCCCGAAAATCCTAATAATTCGACAGAATGCTGGATCGCTTTTCCCTGCGGATCAAGGACCCCGGCTTTTAAATTTACGTAGACTTTAGCTTTCATTCGTCCGCGTCTCTCTTTCTCGGCACAAAATATTGCGTCAATAATCGTTATTGGACTAATATCGACGTCCTGTAGTGGTTACCATGCAGCCTTTCAGCTGCCGACTTAACAAACCAACAAGAAGCTACCAATCTTTCATGAACTAAATTCCAAACAGGAGAAACTTATAATGGAAAACCCGCCGCCCGGCCAAACTTCCAAATCAAGCACTGGTTTAGATGAGAATATCGCTGCATTGCTTTCGTATGTTTTCGGCTGGATCTCGGGATTGGTTTTTTTCCTAATCGAGAAAGATAGCAGACTTGTCCGCTTCCATGCGATGCAATCAATTATCCTCAGCGGTGGTTTTATCATCCTTATGATTGTCCTCGGGATTGCGTCGACCGTCCTCGGATTGATTTTCGGATATATCTCTGGGCTTCTGGCCACACTGGTTGGGCTCTTAACGTGGCTGCTGATGATGGCAGTGGGCGTAGGGGCCTTAGTTGGTTGGGTGATGTGTTTGATCAAGGCCTATAACAAAGAATTCTTTAAACTCCCACTCATTGGAAACTACGCTGAGAAATTTTCGGCAAAATAAAGCCGACCTTTAACTCAAAAAGGAGGGCGGCTTATTAGTCGTCCTCCTTGAAAACCCTCTCAAAAACCTTACTGACATTTCTAAGATAGTGATCGAGTGAGAAAATTTGCTCGATCTCTGCGACCGACAGTTGTGACTTGATGTCTTCGTCGCCTTTCACGAGAGTCAGAAAGTCGCGGTTCTCATCCCACACCCTCATCGCATTTCGTTGCACCCAATCGTAAGCCGTCTCGCGCGAGACACCTTTATTAGTTAAAGCAAGTAAAAGCTGGCCGCTAAAGATTAGTCCGTGCGTGGCGCTCAAGTTTTCAAGCATTCGTTCCGGGTAGACCACCAGGCCGTCTATCAATCCAATCGTCTTTTGCAACATGTAATCGAGCCCGATACTTGAGTCCGGTAGGACCACCCTTTCGGCCGAAGAATGCGAGATATCTCGTTCATGCCAGAGGGCGACATTTTCCAGTCCCACCAAACTATTGGCTCTGACAACTCGCGCCATCCCACAAATTCGCTCTGAGATAATTGGATTGCGCTTGTGAGGCATCGCACTCGAGCCCTTTTGGCCCTTGGTAAACTTCTCCTGGGCCTCACGAACTTCGGTCCGCTGCCAATGACGAATATTCAGCGCAAACTTGTCCAGCGACGACGCAATAATCGCAAGCGTTGTCAGGTACTCGGCATAGATGTCACGTTGAATTACTTGAGTTGAGACTGGTGCCGCCTTCAGTCCAAGTCGCGCGCAAACGCTCTCTTCAACTTCAGGATCAAGATGCGCGAACGCGCCGACGGCCCCACTAATTTTTCCGACTGACACCGCTTCCAGCGCTCTTTGTAAACGTTGCTGGTTACGACGCATTTCGTCGTACCAAAGTGCGAACGTCAAACCGAATGAAGTCGGCTCGGCATGGATGCCGTGCGTACGCCCAACCTGCGGAGTATTCTGAAATTCGAAAGCACGACGCTTCAAACTATCCATCAGCGTCGCAACTTTCTTCAATAGAATTTGCGATGCATCGCGAAGGAGAAGAGCATTCGCGGTATCCACCACATCTGATGACGTCAGACCGTAATGGACAAAGCGCGATGCTTCACCGATCGACTCGGCAAGGTTAGTCGTGAAGGCAATGACGTCATGGTTCGTAATCTTTTCAATTTCATTTATTCGATCAACTGAAAAGGAAGCGCGAGCCTTAATCTCCTGTAGAGCTTCGACTGGGATAGTTCCGCGTTCGGCGTGGACCTCGCACACGGCGATCTCCACGTCCAACCATTTCTGAAACTTGTTCTGTTCGGACCAAAGCGCGCCCATTTCGGGCAATGTGTATCGATCGATCATTGAGCTATTTTTATTGGGTTAAAGCAGTAGAATTTACGAGATAACGAGCTAAAAGCCAGTGACCATTGCGTTCGACAAGAGTAAAGGTCTCCATTCCTTCGCCGAGCTCAAACTTGGTTTGATAACTAACGATGTAAACATTGCCTTTAAGAGCACCACCAGAATTCTGTTGTTCGGTTGCGGAATGTAAGGATCTGTTTTCAACTTTCCCGAGCCGGCTTCTCAGGGTTTTCAAAACTTCTGCCGACTGTTCCCTACTGACCTCCTGCTTCCACAATTCAGAAGATTCGTCATATACCTTGTCATAACGTTCCTGGGCGATGTCGTCTGCGACTGTGTTGATTGCAGCGTCGACCTCCGAAGGCATTCGGTTTCGCTGTGATTTCGTGGCGCATCCGCTGAAAACCAACGCACCGATTAAGATTAAAATAGCGCTTAAAATTTCAGGCGCGCCATTTCCAAAGCGGACTCTCATACTTCGATCCAGGGAGTAGGCTCCTTCGGTGTCGAGAGACTGATTTGCGTGTCGGAAAAAAATAACGGGGCCTTCTCCTGCAAGGCGACCTCGGCAGTGATTTTCGCCAGGTACGGATTGTTTGCTCGTTGCGATAGATGCGCCAAAACAATATATCTCGCGCAGCCATCGAAACCATCCTTGATCCAGTCTGCAAGGTCCTCGTTCGATAGGTGGCCCAACCGCGAAAGGATCCGTTGCTTCAAGTCCCATGGATACGCATCGCAGGCCTTCAGCATGTCTCGACTGTGATTCGACTCAATAACGATGGCCGCACAACCACGAAGACGCTCTGTCATAAGAGTTGTAATGTGACCAAAGTCCATAACGGTCGCAATCTTCACTCCCTGATGCGTGGCGGTAAATCCAAAATTGTCCACGGCGTCATGCGGAATTGTGAAAGGATGAAAGTCGATCTCACCGATGCGGAAGTCGCGACTTGACTCAATTTGTTCGACGCGGTTACTCAGGGCCTTCGCGCGTCTTCTAGGTTCTTCATTGTTGACGTTGAAACGCTCGCTAACGTAAGCGTCAAGCGTTTGGGCAGAGATGTAAACGGGGCAATTAACTGATTGCAGCAACACTCTCAAACCGCCGGCATGATCGCCGTGCTCGTGAGTAACAAGGACGGCGTCCAGTTGCTGTACGTCCTCGCCAACAAGTGAAAGTCTGCGTGTGATTTCTTTGGCGCTGAGTCCGGCGTCAACAAGGACTCGAGTATTTCCGGCAACGATCAAGACTGCATTACCAGATGATCCGCTGCCAAGTACGGTAAGTTTCATCAGAAAGACTAGCTCTGCACTGATAGAAGAAGGCGAAGTGAATTTACCACTTATGACAGAAAACGGCTATAAGTCGTTTTGCTATCTTCGCAGGAAGGTGTTCGAGCTACATTGAGAGACGAGAGCGATCGACTCTAAAGCCGTTTAGATTTCCGAGTGCGCCCAACGAAATGGCTTCAGACTTGAAGTAGGCGCGCGCAACCTCGCGTAACTCATCGGAAGTAGTCGCGCGAATTCGTTCGATCACCTCGTCGGGTGAGATTCGTCGTCCGTGAACAATTTCCTGGCGAGCAAGTGTGCTGGCTCGAGCACTCGATGATTCGAGTCCAAGTAGAATTGATGAGATCGCTTGCTCTTTTGCAATACGAAGTTCTTCTTCGGAGACCAGGTCTTGAACAACGCGTCGCAATTCGACAAGCGCCAGGTCCAAGACTTCATCTAACTGGTCGGGTGAGGTTCCGGCGTAAACGTTGAACACGCCGACATCTGTAAACGCACTGCCACCCGCACCGACCGAGTACGCCAGACCTCGCTCTTCTCGAACCTTCTGCCAGAGCCGGCTGGAAGTTCCTCCACCAATAACAGAAGCAAGAAGACTGGCCGCGTAGCGGTTGTCACTCAAAGCATCGGGCCAAGGCGAAGCAATCACTAAATGGGCTTGTTCGAGTTCGCTCTTCTGTTCGATAAGAATCGGGGCTGCCGGACGCGGAAGGGGATTTGAGATTTGATGTGGCCGGCTGACTGTTCCCTCGCACCCGCCAAACGCCTCGGCAATTAGACTTAACAGCCGAGAGTGATTGACGTTGCCGGCGGCGGCGACTACCAGGTTTGTGTACGAAAACTCACGGGAGTGGAAGGCGAGCGTGGTTTTGTGATCGAAGGTGGGCACGGTCTCGCGGGTTCCTTCAATCGGGCGGCCAAGCGGATGATTCGGAAAATACGCCGCATTAAATAATTCTCCCAACAATTCGTCCGGCGTGTCCTCGACCATTTTCATCTCTTCAAGGATAACTTTTTGTTCACGCTCGAGGTCCTCCTGATCGAAGCGGGGATGCGCAACCAGGTCAGCGAGGAGGTCAACTGCTTCCGGCAGGGAGGTGTCCGCAACCTTTAGGGCGAACCCCGTCATCTCATGAGTGGTGTAAGCGTCGAAGTGCCCCCCCAGTCGGTCAGTTTCAACCGCAATGTTGTGAGCAGACCGTCGTTGCGTCCCCTTAAATACAGCGTGCTCAATAAAATGGCAGATTCCATTGAGCTCCGGAGTTTCATGTCGTGAGCCCCTTCGAACCCAAATACCGACGGTTACAGACCGGAGTCCCGGCATATGCTCCGTCAGAACCGCTATTCCGTTGGGAAGCCGGGTTGATTGAACTTCATCTATCATAGGTAGCGACCAGTGTTACGAGATACATGTGTTGGAGGGGAGTTGAATCCTAGCACGCCCTAAAAGCCATGGGCAAAGGCGCCGTATAACGCTTCATTTACTTGACATATTTCGAACAACTGGCTGAAAATGGGACCCTATTGTGGGTTCCGGTAAGTCTCCCTTCCTGAACCGTTCGGTACTTTTCACACCTTCGGCAACGGCACCGTGACCGTGGAAAGTTAAAGTCTTAGGAGCCATTTGTTTCAGTCCAATCAATATTTGGTAGGCTCTAGCCCCGTTCAATTGCATCCGCTAGGTTGTTTTGTGCCTGGAGGTTATACCGCATGAGAAGAAGACTATTTCTTGTCCTGAACTCAATCCTTTTTGCCTCCCTGATAGTGAATTCCATTCAGGCGGCAACACCAGCCAGGCCATCATTGGCGACGATTACCGGATCCGTCAGGGACAACAAAGGTAATCCGCTCGCCGGTGCGTTGGTATCGCTCCTGAAAGAAGGTGTGAAGAACGTAGTTAAAGAGGCAAGAACTGATCGTCAGGGAAATTTCATCGCGAGAGTCTTACCAGGCCGTTACGGTATTCGCGCAATAGCAAATGGATTTACCGAAGTCTCTTTTGATGCGGTAGATGTCAGGGCTTCGCAGGAGCTCAGCTATAAATTCAATTTGGAACCGATTGGAAACGGAAACACCCTTCCCGAACGTCGTCGTGACCGCGACGATGTAAAGTGGGTACTTCGGTCAGCACAGGGACGTCGATCAGTTTTCCAGATTCGTGAAGGTGAAGATGCTGACGTTCAGGCAGCTACTCAACCCAATGCTGCTGAGCAGAACACAGGCATGGAAACTGCGGTTGACGGCTCTCAACCAGAAACCCTCAACGAGAAATCAAAGCCCGTCGGAGTTGTCGAAGCTTATACAGCGAGTAATGCGTACGGCGCTTCCTATGCTGGACTAAACTTTGCCGTGGCAACGCCGGTAACTGAAGGCGTTGAGCTGATCTTTGCTGGCCAAACCGGAATTGGACCAGAGGCCCCCGAACGACTAGAAGCGACGACTCGATTTAATGTCGGCCATCGTCACAAGGTCGGAGTTACAGCTGCAGGTCTCCGCTTAAACTCACACAGTTTGTTTAAATCTCCGTCCTCGCAAGAGGATTTTCTCGGCCAGGTCTCGTTGCGCGCAATCGATGAGTGGATTGTTCGCGATGGCATTGTGATCGTGATGGGTTTGGATTATTCAAGGTTTGTCGGCGCGGGTGAAGCGCACTCGATTACACCGCGCATCGGAATCCAATTCGACGCGAACGCGCGCACTCGAGTCAAAGCTGCGTTTGCCTCTGGTGGTGACGAAGACGGTATTCAAAGTGTCGCATCATTTGAAGGTGAGCAAGTGGTTTTCCGTCAGCAAACGGCCAGACCGGTAGCGTTCATTGATGGTCAGGCCGTACTCGAACGTAGTCATCGACTCGAATTCGGAATCGAAAGAGTTCTCGACAACCATTCCAATGTTGAAGCCACGGCTTTCTTGGACACCACAACCGGTCGAGGAGTCGGATTGCTGAGCATGCCGTCCACTGCTTTTTCCGGCAAGGCCGGAGAGGCGTATTTAAATGTCGCTAACCAGGAAGGCTCGTCGAAGGGTTTGCGCGTGGTCTATACAAGACGCCTTAACAGAGTTTGGACTGCATCTGCCGGTTATGCTTTCGGCAGAGGTCAGCGTCTCGCATCGCACGGATTTACAACTCCTTCAGACATGTTTGAAAACGCATTCTTCCAGACGGCTGCCCTTCAATTAGGTGCCGGATTCCATACGGGAACCCAGGTTCGAACGATTTTAAGATTTTCTCCAGAGGCGACAGTTTTTGCCATCGATCCGTTTGCCGGACGATTGGGCGTTTACGATCCGTCGTTGAGTATTCAGGTCACTCAAGAATTACCAAGCTTTGGGTTACCTGTTCGAGCTGAGGCAGTACTAGATGCTCGAAACTTGCTGGATACCCAGGTGAGTTCTGAGAACTCGGAGTCGACAATCGTGGTTGGCAGTAGTAGACGGTCCGTGCGGGGTGGTATTTCAGTCAGGTTCTGACGCGTCGCCACGAAGCGAGCAGTCGACTAGTTAGCCCCTTACAACAAGAAGTTGTTCTGCTTTCCCTTCTCCGACGCGCCTCAACTGCGCACAGTCCAAATTCTCGGACGATTCCGAAAAGTTGGATTGTTATCCCGCTCAGTTCTTTCTTTTCTTCGCCGGGAAAGAATCACCTTTGTCGATTTTGCGTGTCTCCTAACACCGAAAGCCTGAGGAGCACATGAATCTGAAACTTCTGGTAAACCGGAACATCCCTTGCTTATTTGATGGGGATCTCTCGATAGGGGAGATCTGCGCGGGGTAAAAGGACCAGTGAAGGGCTCAGTATTAACAGCGAAAACCTGGGTATTGCTAATCGGCGCAGCCCTGCTTATTAGCGCTGGTCTACTCAATTTTCGGCAAAGGGTGCGTCATGAAACGCCTGCCTGGGATGGCGTCGAATGGGTCGACACGGATCACGGGGTTGTCGCTCAAACTATCGAGCGGGATTCTTCTGGTGAGAAAGCCTGGCTCCTTCCCGGGGACCATCTGCTGGGAATTAGTCTAGATGGTGTAGGCAAGTACGACTCAATTGCGCGAGCGCGCGATGTAGGAATTTATTTGGACCAGGCGCATGTCGGTGGCCAAATCCATTACTTCATGGAGCGGCCTTCTTATCCTGAAGACACCCGACGCTATTACGCTGACCTTGACAGCCTCGATGCTGTTCACCGTTGGACGCCACGCGTCCTTTACATAAACCTCATAGGCCTGGTCTATCTTTGCGTCGGTTTCTTCGTGCTCTTTAAACAGGGCGGTCGCGCGCCGTATGTGCTTCAGTTCGCTACCCTCTGTTTAGTAGCATTCGTCTTCCATTTCTACACCCCGGTCGGAAGCTATCGTGATCTGGACATGGCTGTAGCGTTCTTGAAGAACGTCGCCTTCCTGATGTTTCCACCGATGATTCTGCACTTCTGTTTGCTTTATCCGTCGAAGCATCAGTTGTTTGCAAATAGACGTTGGCGTTCGGTCCTTCTCTATGTCCCGGCACTGCTTCTGTTCTTGATTTCCATCGTCCTCTTTTTGCGAGATGAGTTAAGCCGGCTACTGCCATCGCTGCAAAGAATTCCAGTTACCGAAGCGGAACTCGGTCTCTTCTACAAAGTTGGATTTGCGCAGCTCACGATTGCTCTTGTCGCCAGTGCGGTCATCGTTCTTCGTACATTTCTAAAAACGGGAAGTGCTGTCGTCCGCCAACAGTTGAAGTGGGTCGTTTGGGGAACGCTGCTGGCCGTAACACCGTTTACCTTTCTGTATGGTCTGGGCTATTTGTTCGGAGCACGCAGCGACCGTTGGGTAGCTGACGCCGCCGTCTTGCCACTAGTCTTGATTCCCCTGTCGTTTGGATACTCGATACTCAGATATCGCTTGATGGACGTTGAACTCGTGGTCCGCCGAGTGTTCGTCTATGCGCTAACAACCCTGGCAATCGCACTTTGTATCGGTATAGTTGTTTACACCGGTGGCCTATACGCTTTCGGCTCGGACCAGGGCTCCAGCTCCGGCGAGATTACGCTGGGAGTTGTAGTTGCTGTGCTGGCCATGGCCGCAATCGTGATGGTTGCAGCACCCATCAAAAACTTCTTACAGGAACAGGTTGACCGGGTGTTCTATGGTGAACGCTACGATCTGAGAAATAGCCTGCTTGATTTCGGTCGCACACTTTCCGCGACTACCGCTCTCGATCCTTTACTCGATTCTCTGGTAAGCCGGCTTCAAGAAGTTATGAACGTCGAGCGGATCGCGATCTTGATCGAAGATAAACGGGCTCCTTCAGGTTATGCAGTTGCTCGGGCCACAGGATTATCATCCGAAATCACGATTCCCACCGATTTTCGCGAGATGATTCGCGTCCGCTCAGCAGAGACCGGAATTGTTAGAGCCGATGATCTGGATCTCAGTACTGAAATCTCCGGCACCGTCCGGCGCTCGCTTCATTACTTCGTGCCTTGTGTCGTACGCGGCAAAATGGTGGCGGTGATCGGCCTCGGAAGATCAGTTGATGGCGCTCTGCTTTCTTCCGAAGACGTCGAGATCCTGCGAACGGTATCGGGGTATGTAGCGGTCGCGATCGAAAACAGTTTGCTTTACAAGGACCAACAAGCCCGAGCGTCAGAGCTCAAACTCTTGAAAGAATTCAACGAGTCGATCATTGAATCGATCAATGTTGGTCTACTGGCCGTCGACCTCGAAGGTAAAGTTACGCGTCTCAATTCAGCGCTCGAGCACATTCTTGACCTTCGACGTGACTCCGCTGTGGGGCGTTATGTGCACGAGCTTTTTGCTGAAGACTTTGCCGACACACTGCTTCAAGTTCTCGGCAAGGATGGTTGGCAGCTCAAAGAAATTCGGAACATCTACAAACTGCACACGGGTACTCGAACCAATCGAACGCTCGTGCTCAACATCGCATTGGCTCCTTTGCAGGATGCTCAGGGTCGAAAAGGCGCTCTCGTTGTGGTCGAAGATGTGACCGCGAGAATAAGTCTTGAGGAACAGCTGCAACAACGAGAAAAACTATCGTCTATCGGTTTGCTCGCTGCCGGCGTCGCGCATGAGGTCAACACGCCACTAACCGGAGTTTCTTCGTACACGCAAATGCTGCTTGGTATGTTTAATGAAACAGATCCCAAACATGCATTGCTGCAGAAGGTGCGAACTCAGGCAGAGCGGGCCACTAACATCGTCAACAATCTTCTCAATTTCTCGCGTACCGGCAACGCCACCGAGTTTGTGGAAACTGATATTGCGCGCGTGCTCGACGATACCCTGCAATTACTAGAGCCACAATTGCGACGGAGCCAGATCCGAATCGTGCGCTCTTATGAAAACGACGCGCCGCTGGTTTATGGAAATGCCGGCAAGCTCCAACAGGTGTTTACTAACCTGATTCTAAATGCACGTGATGCGATTCCTGATGGCGGTCAAATTACTCTCTCAACTGAAACAGCCGATGACGGCTCAATGATTGTAGAAGTTGCTGACACGGGTATCGGGATCGATCCGGAGAACGTGGCAAAGATTTACGATCCGTTCTACACCACCAAGGGAGTTGGGCGTGGAACTGGATTGGGGCTGGCTGTCTCGTACGGAATCGTTCAGGAACACACCGGCAGGATTACCGTTGAAAGCACCCCGGGTAAAGGTACAACTTTCCGTATCACTCTACCGACGGCGCGAGCGCGCGCGCGATTGCAGGCAGTCGGCGACTGATTTGCGCGCGGCCAATTTGGTGCAAACGGGCGAACGCGATTTGACTATTCGACTCAAGACAGTTTCTATACGGTTAAGGCCTGACGCTGTCAGGCCTTTTGTTTTGTCAGAATAACTGTTTAAACTAAACCCCAATTGGAACTCAGATGGATTTGATGAAGCCTGAAAGACGAAATGCCCGCAAGGGTTCAGTTCTCGTCGTTGACGATGAAGAGATCATGAGAGAAGTGTTGGAGACACTTCTCAACGCAGAAGGGTATAGAGTTGACCTCGCAAAAACCGGTGAGGAAGGTCTGGAAGCTTATGGTCGTAGATCTTTCGACGTGGTTTTGCTGGACGTGTCGATGCCTGGAATCGGTGGACTGCGAGCGCTGGAAGAGTTTTTGAAAATGGACTCTGACGCAGTGATTGTGATGATCACTGCCTACGCCACCTTCGATACGGCGATTGCTGCGTGGGAACGCGGCGCCTTTGGCTGTATTAGGAAGCCTTTCCAAAACGAACAGATAACTGCAACCATCGCCGCCGGTATCAAACGGCGCCGCAAAGAGGAAGAACGACGCACCCTGCGCCGGGCAATGAGCAAAGCCGTCGAACGCGGCGAAATCATTGGCCGCTCCGATCTAATGCAGGAAGTTTTTCGGCTCG
Organism: Pyrinomonadaceae bacterium; assembly: GCA_035646955.1. Lineage (GTDB taxonomy): Bacteria > Acidobacteriota > Blastocatellia > Pyrinomonadales > Pyrinomonadaceae > PSRF01. Next base: position 32,426 of record DASROI010000298.1, on the reverse strand, counting down.
TTGAGCAAGTTGCTCCAGCTCGCTCCACCGTCCTGATCACGGGGGAGAGCGGTACTGGTAAAGAGTTGATTGCCAAGGCAATTCACGAGGCTAGCCCTCGCGTCGGCCGACCTTTCGTCACTGTAAATAGTTCAAATATTCCATCTGAACTCCTTGAGTCGGAGTTGTTCGGGCACACGCGCGGCGCGTTTACCGGTGCCGTTGCCGCGAAGAAAGGACTCTTCGAAGTCGCCGATGGCGGTTCAATCTTTCTTGACGAGATTGGGGACATTCCGCCCGAGACCCAGGTCCGACTCTTGCGAGTTATCCAGGAGCGAGAATTTACTCCGCTAGGAGATACGACGCCCCGAAGAGTCGATGTCCGAATAATCGCGGCCACAAATATCGACTTAAAAGAGGCTGTTCGGCAGGGGGGTTTTCGTGAGGACCTCTATTACCGCCTTGCTGTTGTTCCGATTGAGCTGCCTCCGCTGAGAGATCGCCTCGAGGACATACTACCCCTGGTCCAACACTTCATTCAGAAGTACAACGAAGAAAATGGCCGGACTGTCTCTGAACAGATTGCTCCCGAAGTGCTCGCCCTACTGGAAGGTTATTCATGGCCGGGTAATGTTCGCGAACTGGAAAACACGATCGAACGCGCCGTTGTAATTGCGCCCGGCGACGAGATCAGTCGAGAGTGTTTGCGTCCTGAGATAAGCGACCCCCGAGCCTCAGCTTCTGCTTCGCAAAGTGGGGCCAGCAACGCGGCTGTAGGCGACATTGGACGTGGTATAAACTTTTACGAAGAAGTCAGACGATTTGAGATCGATCTAATAAGGCGAGCGCTTGAGCAGACGAGTGGGCATCAGTCACGCGCGGCGCGTCTGCTGGGAATGAATGCTACGACGCTCAATTCGAAGATTAAGACTTACAACATCAATCTACGTCCCTAGGACGCACTTTGATTTGAAGAAATTTCCCAAAAAGTGAAACGACGCGAACTCGATGGTTGCCCGATTACCGGAGCATTACAAATGCTCGGTGATAAGTGGACCATGCTTGTAGTTCGGGAGTTGGCTTCTGGTCCGAAACGGACTATGGAGCTGTTGAATAGTTTGTTTCCGATTAGTAGTCGTACTCTTGTCGCACGGTTGCGGGATATGGAGAACGATAACTTTATTGACCGGACAGACTTTGGAGGAAATCCGCCGCACATCGAGTACGCTCTTACCCAGCGAGGATTCTTGTTGTTACCTCTCCTGGATTCGTTGCGCCAACTTGGCATGGCGTTAGGCTGCAACGATTGTCATGATCGACGAGATCGACAGGGCTCGTATTGCGAGTCGTGCCCTCTTAATCAGTATTCCCGAGATGTTGAAGTACCAAACCTCCATCAGCGTTCGCCAGACTCACCATCTCGGCGCCAAAAAGACGATTCGATAGTTCTCCTCTAGATAGCTCAACCTACTCGCCTTTGACGCCGACTTCAGTGTGATTGGGAAGCATGTGGCCGTCGGGAGTAATAATTGCGCTATGGTCGGCTGTAACGTGCTCTCCTTCTATGGTGACCTCTTCACCTGATGGCATCGCGACTGGCAGGTGATCTAAAAACCGTTCTGCATCTATAGCCGCCATACATCCGGTTCCGGCGGCCGTAATAGCCTGCCGGTAGACTGAATCCTGGACATCACCGCAAGCAAAGACTCCAGGAATATTCGTGGCTGTCGAATGACCGGACGTTTTCAGATATCCAACCTCATCCATGTCCAACTGGCCTCTGAACAGGTCAGTGTTAGGCCTATGTCCGATGGCGATGAACACGCCTTCACACGAAAATGTTTCCGCTACACCAGTCTTCAAGTTGCGAAGTCGCACTCCTGTTACACCCGTATCCGGAGTTCCAAGAATCTCTTCTACTGCTGTGTTCCAGATGAACTTGATCTTCTCGTTCTTAAATGCCTTGTCCTGCATAATTTTTGAGGCTCGTAGTTTATCGCGACGATGGACCACGAAGACCTTCGCTGCATAACGCGTCAAAAAGGTCGCCTCTTCCATCGCCGTGTCGCCACCGCCAACTACGACCAGGGTCCGGTTCCTAAAAGTTGGTAGTGGACCATCGCAGGTTGCGCAAGCAGAGACACCGTGACCACCGAAACCGTCGGGAACCTTGGCTTCACCCGGAATGCCGAGCCACTTTGCCGAAGCCCCGGTAGCGATAATCAATGTCTGGGTGGAGACGATCCCTTTGCCTGTATATAGTAAAAATGGCCTTTCGCTTAAGTCGATTTCGGTCACCCATTCTTCGAGAAATTCTGCGCCGAACCGTTCCGCCTGTTTCCGGAACTCTTCCATCAATTCGGGACCCTGGATTCCGCTTGCGAAACCGGGATAATTCTCTACTTCGGTTGTGATCATGAGCTGGCCGCCCGGGGTCGTCTGCTTTATATGATCAATCGGCGCGTCGATGAGTAATGGTTTGAGATTGGCTCGTCCGGCATAGATTGCGGCAGTTAATCCAGCGGGGCCAGATCCCAGAATCACCACGTCTCTTTTATTAGTATCTTTGTCCATTACCTTGGTCAGTTCTCCTTCAGCGGGCCCTAAGCCCTCGACCTCATAATTATTTGGGATCGCAAGCACGAGAGTATAGCCTTTTCGGTTAGCCGTATAGTATAACTACCGATACCACTGTAGTCGAACCAGAGGTTTTGGCTGTCAACACCTATGCGAAACCCGGTTCCATAAGATGAGTATTCAAACAAGCGGTTCCCAAACTATAGAGACAATTGCCGTGATTGGCGCCGGTACAATGGGCCATGGTATCGCCCAGGTCGCTGGCGCATCCGGATATAAAGTCTTTCTCAACGACGTTGATCGAGAGATGTTGGCTCGAGGTGTGCAAGCGATCGAGAAAAATTTGGCCAAGGGGCTCCAGCTTGGAAAACTTACTGAAGATGATATGGACCGGACTCTGCTTCATATTCATGGGACGACCAGGCTTGAAGACTGCACGGAGGCGGATCTGATCATTGAAGCGGCCCCGGAAAAGCTGGAGCTCAAGCGCGGTATCTTGCATCAACTCGAGGCAGGTTCGAATCACGCATTCATTTTTGCCAGCAACACCTCTTCGCTATCGATAACTGAAATCGCGAACGCTTCAAAGCGTCCTGAACAAGTCATCGGGATGCATTTTTTTAATCCCGTCCATATCATGCGACTGCTTGAAATCGTGGTCGGCGTGAACACGAGTGAAAGCACGATTCAGGCTGTAGCGGACGTCGGTCGAAGAATGCGAAAAGAACCCATAATCGTCAAGGATGTGCCGGGTTTTGCCTCGAGCAGGCTTGGTGTCGCGCTGGGTCTGGAGGCAATGCGAATGCTCGAGCAGGGAGTCGCTAGCGTCCACGATATCGATACGGCAATGGAACTCGGTTATAACCATCCAATGGGTCCGTTGAAACTAACAGACCTCGTTGGACTCGACGTACGGTTGAACATAGCGGAATATCTACATCGGGAGCTTGGTTCGGAAACCTTTCGTCCCCCTGAGGTCTTGCGCAGGATGGTGAACGAAGGCAAATTAGGTAAGAAGACAGGCGAAGGTTTCTACGACTGGCGAGGTGAGAAGGAGGAAGCTCGCCGCGCCAACCCTTCCTAAGTCATCGAACAAATTCAAACCATGAGTACGCCCTATAACAACGAGGAACGACGGTTTGCTTTAAGGATGGCCCTGCGACTTCCCATAGTCGTGTCCGGTCGCACTGAGGATGGCGCGGCCTGGAGTGAGCCAACAGAGACTGACGACATTTCTACGTCGGGTGCACTATTTCATTTAAATCAAAAAGTGACGCGCGGTGATCGGCTCTATCTTCGCGCTCATCGACCCGACGGTGCGCCGATCGAAGCGACTGCCTTAGTCGTTCGCGTGGCACCTGCAATCTATGGTACCGCACGAGTCGGAGTGCAAATTGCTGAGCCGACCGAAAACTGGCTGCGTCTATTTGTTTCATGGGTTGCCGACGAACAACCCGTCAACGATCCAGAGGCGACACCTTCAGAATAATCAACCTCTCGCTCGTTTGACGTGGTCGCTCTCACCTTCTAGGATCCACGCACTAAATTTCTAATCATCGGAGCTGCTAAATGGCGCATTCCTACGAGACCCTTCTGCTCGATAAACAAGATCGAGTTGCAGTAATCACAATCAATCGACCGGACAAGCGAAACGCTCTCAACATTAAGACTCGAGAAGAAGGGGCCGCGCTGCTGGATGAGCTCCGTAATGACGATTCCGTTCGTGTTGTTGTTTTTACCGGCGCCGGAGACAAAGCATTTATCGCCGGCGCCGATATCGCCGAGTTCGCTGGTCGCACTTCCATCACGCAACGCGATGTGATGATGAGTCGCTCGCTCTTTACCGCGATCGATGGATTTCCAAAGCCAGTTATTGCCATGATCAACGGGTACTGTCTGGGAGGCGGTTGTGAATTGGCCCTGGCCTGCGATATCCGGGTCGCGAGTGAAACGGCATCCTTTGGTCAGCCGGAAATCAATCTCGGGATCATCCCGGGTGGTGGTGGCACTCAACGTCTCACGCGGCTGGTGGGCGAAGGTAAGGCGATGGAACTGATCTTGACGGGCGACATCATTGATGCGAAGACAGCACATTCGATAGGACTCGTTAACCACGTGTTTCCCGCTGACCAGCTACGGACCAAAACTCTAGAACTTGCGACAAAGATCGCCGACAAGGGGCCGATTGCGTTGCAGCTCGCCAAAGAGGCTGTGAAGATTGCGTCGCGCTCAAATCTCGATGAAGGTTTGCGAAGAGAAGTCGACCTTTTTGCCCTTTGTTTTTCTACTGAAGACAAGGACGAGGGCGTTAGCGCTTTTCTTGAAAAACGAAAAGCCGCATTCCAGGGGAAATAAAGAAACAAGTGCGTGCACTGCTCATCATTCTCGGGTTAATTGTTGCGACTGCCGGCGGAGTGATTCTTTACCGGGCCTGGTTTGTTGACGCTCGAACTGCGGTAGTAATCAGTGATTCAGGTATTCGCGAGATACCAAGCTACGCTCGCATCGTTGGAGGTCTCGCCATGCTTATTGTCGGAGCTGCCGCTGCCTTCCTCGCAGCTCGCAGACGCAGAGTCTGACAAGAATCTTCGGATAATTTTCCTATCCGTACTGACGTCTGTCGCGGGCGCGAGTAGCTTTGTAAACGATTCCGCCTTCCCACTAAAAGGAGTCCACCTGAATGTTCAGCTATCTCAACAAGGCATTTGTTATTGATGACCCTCAGGCCAGAATCCGACAAGATCAGGATTTACTTTCCTATGTAATTGAGAACGGTAAGCCAAAACTCATCCCTCTCGGAACCAAAATAAAAGTAACCGAGGCCAGGCTCTTTAAGGATTCGGTTTTTGTAAAAGCTGACGGTTGGGGTTGGACTGCGGGAAACAATCTGAAGAATAATTTTTTGAACGAAACAGTGGCGACCTATGAACCAGTAGACAACAATCAGAAAGGACCAAATGCCGCCTGGGATAAAGGAACGTATCTAAAGCAACTTACGTTAATTCAGATTATTGGCGCCGACAATAGCGTTAAGTTTATTTCAGACGACATTGCAGAGTTCTACCTCAGCTTGGTCAAGGCCGCCGACGATGATGGGGTACCGCTGCCTTTGAAGAGCGGCTTTCGCAGTTATCCGCAACAGGAATATTTGTATAACGGTTACATTAGCGGCCGCCCCGGATTTAATCTTGCCGCAAAGCCAGGCTTCTCAAATCACCAGGATGGATTCGCGTACGATTTTGCCATTGGTGGCTACGAGGGCAACCCGCGCTACGACTGGTTGAAACTTCACGCCCCTGAACATGGTTTTTTACGCACCGTAAATAAAGAACCCTGGCATTGGGAGTACAGGCCGGATGTCGCAGCCACGGGTGCTTACAAGACTCCGAATGTTTTGAAGTAGCATTACCTCACATACTAAGAAACCTTGATCGGCTTAAACTGAAACGTTTTTTATAACCGATCTTCGATCTTAATTTTGACCCCTTTGTGTATGATGGGCCGGTAAATTCTTGCTGGCGAGGAATCCCTGAATGTCAAAAATCCAATTTTCTGCTGTCGTCCTGTGTCTAATGGTGGGCCAACTTTTCGCGCAGGCGCCACAACCTTCGGGTGTAGATGACTACAACTCAATCTTTAAGGTAGTTAAATGGCGATCTATTGGACCATTTCGTGGTGGTCGCTCAAATTCGGCCTGCGGAGTTATTGGCGACCCAAACACTTACTACATGGGAACTACTGGCGGCGGTCTGTGGAAAACCGACGACATGGGAATCAGCTGGCGCAATGTCTCAGACAATTATTTTAAAACCGGTTCCGTTGGGGCGGTAGCCGTCGCCGAGAGTGATCCCAATGTCGTGTTTGTCGGCATGGGTGAACACGCTGTGCGCGGCGTCATGACGCATCATGGTGATGGAGTCTATAAGTCGACAGATGCCGGTAAGACCTGGAAGCGTGTCGGCTTGGAACTGACACAGCATATTTCTCGAATCGTTATCGACCCAAAAAATCCAAATATCCTCTGGGTCGCGGCCCAGGGCGCGCTATACAGCTCTTCAGCTCAACGCGGCATTTACAAATCGGTTGACGGTGGCGCTACCTGGAAGAATGTGCTGTTTGTGAACGACAAAACCGGTGCTGCCGAATTGTCGATGGACATGAACAACCCACGAATACTCTACGCCGCAATGTGGGAGCATGGGCGGCTTCCCTGGAAGGTGATTAGCGGCGGTTCCGGCAGCGGACTTTATAAATCCAGCGATGGCGGCGAAAGTTGGGAGCGCTTGAAGGAAGGCTTGCCTGAAGAGATGGGCAAGATGTCGATTGCCGTGAGTCGTTCGAATCCCGAAAAAGTTTACGCTCTAATTGAAAGCGATTCAGATAAAGAAGCAGGTGGTCTATTCCTCTCAACTGATAGCGGTAAAAAGTGGAGCCGCATTACGAATGATCATCGATTGGTACAGCGAGCGTGGTACTACATAGAGTTGTTCGTTGATCCCAAAAATGAAAATACGATCTATGTGATGAGTGCGTCTGCTCTTCGTTCCACTGATGGAGGAAAGACCTGGGAAACTTTATCCGGAACTCACGGCGACTATCATGACCTTTGGATCAATCCCACCAACTCGAACAATTTCATAATCTCCAACGACGGCGGCTCGGCAGTAACCTTCAACGGCGGAAAAAGTTGGAGTACACAAAGCAACATGCCCACGGGCCAGTTCTATCGCATCAACGTCGACAACCAGTTTCCCTATCGAATCTATGGAGGACAGCAGGACAACACCTCGGTGTCGATTGCGAGCCGCGAGTTGGGTGGCGGCGGTATCAGCGCCGCAAGTTGGACCTATTCGGCGGGTGGCGAGAGTGCGTTTCTCGCTTTTGACCCTAACGATCCGAAGTTTGTCATGGGTGATAGTTACCAGGGAACGATCGAGGTCCTGAACACCAAGGCCCAGGCGGGCACTAACGTGATGGCTGCGCCCATTCAATACCTGGGAATGGATGCTAAGGACATCAAGTATCGCTTCAATTGGAATGCCCCCATCATTTGGAGCAAACACGAACCAAATACCTTTTATCATGGTGCTCAGTATCTGCTGAAAACGAGCGACATGGGTAAGACATGGAAGGAAGTTTCGCCAGACCTAACTCGAAACGAGAAGGATAAACAGGGCAAGGGTGGTGGTCCATATACCAACGAAGCGGTCGGTGCGGAAAATTATGGAACGCTTAGTTACATCATTGAGTCGCCTCATGAAAAAGGCGTGATCTGGACCGGCAGTGACGATGGGTTGGTCTATCTCACCCGCGACGGAGGAGCGAACTGGAAAAATGTAACCCCAAAAGCTCTCGAGGAATGTTTGATAAATGCGATTGAGGTTTCACCGCACGACAAAGGTACCGCTTATATCGCCACCACGCGGTACAAATTCAACGATCATAGACCAGGCTTGTACAAGACGACGGACTACGGCAACACCTGGGACAGGATCGACAACGGCTTACCCCCGAACGCGTTTACGAGAGTGGTTCGCGAGGATGATGTGCGCAGTAATCTTTTGTTCGCCGGTACTGAAATAGGTCTTTTCATATCATGGGATGGTGGGAAGAATTGGTCGCCCTTCCAGCTGAACCTGCCGATTACGCCAATTACAGATCTTCGAGTGCACAAGGGAAACCTGATAGCATCAACTTCGGGCAGAGGCTTCTGGATACTCGATGATTTGAGTCTGATTCGTGGTTACAAAAAAGACTTACCACCGTTTGCGATCTATCGACCCGAGCCTGCCTATCTCGTGAATGGCTCGAGCGAGTTGGACTCAAATGATGACGACTTTACAGGAGGTAATAGATTCAGGGGTGTGAATCCGGCTACCGGTTTGGTCATTTATTATCAACTTCCCGAACTGAAGAAGACCGACGAGATCACGCTCGAGATCAGAGACGCTGCAGGAAAAACGGTCCGCACGTTTTCTTCTAAGGGAGATGATAAGGCAGCGAAGTGGGATGGTGCTCCCAAAGCCGATCCTGTACTCGACAAGAACAAAGGACTGAACCGGTTTGTGTGGGATATGCGATACGCAACTATGCCGGGAGTTCCTGGAGTTCGCATCGAAGGGAGTTTTGCGGCACACAAAGCACCGCCAGGAAAATATACCGTTACCGTGAAAATGACAGATAATCAGGCGATTTCGAGTGCTGAAACTGAAATTCTCGCGAACCCACTTTATCCAACCAACGCGACCGAATACGCTGAGTATCATCAGACGATGCTGGCAATGGAAAGCGAGTTAACGTCAATGCATCGGATGATAAATAACCTGTATGAGAAACAGAAACAGTTGGAGTCGCTGCTCGGATCATTACCCGCAGGTGAAAAGTACGCTGCAGTCAAAAGAGATGGTGAGGCGTTGGTGAAGAAGATGAGGGCCTGGGATGAAGACATGATCCAGCGTAAGTCAAAAGCTTACGACGACGTTGAGAACTTCCCGAACAAGTTCACTGCTAACTATCTATTTCTGATCAACCAGACCGAGAGTGATATTCCGCGAGTCAATCAACCCTCGCTTGATCGAATGAAGCAACTAAACAGCGAGTGGGCCGGGCTGAGAGCGCGAGGTAATGAACTCCTGGATAAGGACGTCCCGGCTTTCAACAAGCGGCTCTGGGATCTCGGTCTCGGAGCGATTTGGAAGGAATAGTTCAAGGGGAATGGACCAATCGATAGTTCACATCGCGTTAGTGGTCCGTGACTATGACGAGGCGATAGCTTTCTTTTGCCACAAGCTTCACTTTACGTTGGTTGAAGATACCTATCAACGAGACCAGGATAAGCGTTGGGTTGTGGTAGCCCCTCCAGGATCGACGGGCACGAGTCTTCTACTGGCAAGGGCTGCGACTCAGGAGCAAGAATCTTTTGTCGGCAGACAAACAGGAGGGCGAGTATTCCTCTTTTTGCGTACGGATGACTTCTGGAGGGATTACACCGAAATGATCGGCGCCGGGATCAAATTCGTACGAGATCCGAAAAGTGAAAGTTACGGAACGGTGGCTGTGTTCGAAGACCTTTATGGAAATCTTTGGGACCTGATCGGACCCAATCGCTGATCATCTACCTAAGGTTTTGATTTTGTTCCTCTTAGACACCTGGTCGGGTGGGGACTGCTGCACACGATCAAATGTAGTTTCTTGATTTCTGCCGGCTAAACCCAGCTCAAGTGACGTGACTGCCGCCCCATAGGTTTAGCAAGATCACCAAGCCAATGATCGCATAGATTGTTCGGTAACGTGCTTGAAGACGGCAGATGCTTGCGTAGGTGAGCCCATCGGCCAGTGTCGCGATCGACCAGTACAAGTGAAGCGGGTAGAGGACAACAAGGATCGCTAGTGGTCGTGGAAGTATGCCAGTAAGCGAAAGATAACAAAGCAGGGCGTGGGCCAGCGTAAAAAGTACGAGACTGGCTAAAAACGCGCGACGCTGGCCGAAGATCACGGCATTGGTCCGGATGTCACTTCGTACATCGCCCTGATAGTCTCTAAGCTCCTGAGTAAGGTGCCCGGCGGCAAAAGTCAGCGCGAAGAAGCTGGCGGCAGCGACGGCGCGACCATCAATCACGCCAGCCACTGAATATCCAAGCAGGAAATGGAGAGCTCCACCAACGAGGTGGAGTACGGAACTGAGAATCGGTCTGCCCTTCCAATGGAATTGCGGAAGCGAGTAAAGCGCGCTCGCAGCTGCGATTGCGATTGCCAGAAAGGTTGGGGTACCACCCAACTGGCTCAACAGAAACAGGCTCAGGGCCAGCAAGATGATCATTGGGACGGCGATGTCATTTCGGTTTCCTGGTCCCACCCTGAAGAACCAGTCGGTTTTGGTGGGATCGGAGAGATCCGCATGCATGTCAGCCCAGTCGTTGGTAAGGAAGATGTGGGCCACCAGGCATATGTTGGCAGCGACGAGAAGCATCAACGGACGCACACTCTCTGCCGTGGGGTGATGAATTGCCATGGCGAAACCAAGCAAGGGAGATCCCTGCAACGCGACGATCTCCGCAGTTCGGAAATTGGACCAGTATCTCAAAGCGGCTCTAACGGCCGACATGCGATATGAGATGACGTTCATGTTCATAGAAGAGTCTTAACCAGAGCGCGTAACCAGCATCTTCAGACCAGTAGTATCGGCGAACCGACGCAGTGAGATCGTTGTGATAGAGCAGTGGGGGATTCTGTCGCAGAAAGGCAAAGTCGTCGTTCGCGATTTGGCGAAGCGCTGTTTCGACTTCCGCAGACGATGGACTTGTGGCATTTCCTGCGGCGCCCAAAAGCGATGCAACTGTCACCCATGACGCTTGACCCGGCACCGACGTTCCTATGCGCGACTTGGGCAGTTCCAGCCCGCAACCAACGTCCGGAAGAGCTTTCACCCGCACGATTGGAACCACGGGCGCCATTCTATAGTAGACCCACACATGATCGTCGTTAATAACTGGCTGTAGCGCTCTGCACAGTGCATCGGCCTCTTGCGGTTCTGTCTTCGCCAGTAGCAACAGGATATGCATCTGGATGCCGATGTCGGCCGGATTTGGATCGTGACCTGGGTCGATACACTGGTATGCGTCTCTTGGCGCAAGCCAGGTGCGGTAGAGTCCTTCGTCGGTGCGGTATCTTTTTAGGGTTTCCAGTGCGATGGACCGCAGCCGAAGATCACCAGGAGCGAGTCTCCAGACGAGCGCCGTATCATCGGCATCGGGGGTAATCACGCAACCCAGCGCTCCAATGCCAGGGGCATTTGGCACACCGTGGTAGCGCACTAATCCGCCAGGTTCGATCTGACCGGTTAGATACTGCCGAGCGCGCAGCAGGCTGTTGCTAAGTCGCCCGGTGGACTCCGTCGGATTAAGCAAATCGACCAAGAACGCCGTAAGGAAGGTATTCAGTTCCTGCTTCGGTGCTTCAAACTGCGGCTTATTTGTGTAGAGAGTGAGCCACGATCCGTCTGCTTGCTGATGCCCACGCAACATTGCGACAGCGGTCATTGCGTTCGCTTCGAGGTTCGCATCTATAGTTTTATCGGCGCCTGCTTGAGTCAGTGTCAACTTGCGCTCCCCGATAAAACGGCGTTCACCAAGCTCAGATATCCAAGTGAAGGCAGTCAGCGTGTGTTCACCGGGAGCGAGTCCAGTCGTGTCGATCGGTATACGCCAACCGGCGGGATTGGTCTCCTGCCGTGTCTCGCGAACGTCTGGTCGATCAAAGAAACTGCGAGTGAAGACCGACCGCGCCTCACCATCAATACTGATCGCGACCTGCACGGGTGTCGCGTGGTTGGACAAGGCCCAGCCGACAGTAGCCACCTCATCGCCGACCTTAGCAGCAGTCACGTTGTTGTTACCAACTTGAATCCCGTCGAAGCTTCCACGTACCGGTGTTAACAGATCGAAGGGCTGGAGGGTCTGCCGACGCAATGATGCAATAAAAGATGCGTTCCGCCATTCCCACGCTGGGCGCATTTTCCCTGGGCCCTCGGCGACCGCATAAAGCGGCAGATCAACACCGCCCTGATAATAAAAAGCGCCGATCGCTTCGATCATCACAGCCGCGACGACGGTCATCATGAAGCACACCAGGCCAAAGCGACGTAGCGAAGCGACCACCGGCACGAGCATCCAGATCAGTAAGGGCAAGAGATCTGTCATGTAGCGTGGGCCCCAGGATAAGCCGGATCGCCAGTCGGCTTTCGCGTAGAGAATGATCTGCAGGACCACGCCCGCCAACATGGCTAAAGTGAGACCCCGGTCGCTCCGATCGCTAAGCAAGCGTGATCCCCTCAGCACAAGGAAGAGCAGGAACGGCGAGAATACAAAAAGCCCTCGCATTGGGCTGAAGAGAATTCCTGCAATGCCATAGAGCAGGTCATGTTGAAGAAAGGAAGGCGTTCCTCTCAAACCGTACCCACCGGCGATGTTACCTGTCATCTGTAGGTTATAGAGCAGCACCCATCCCACTGGCAGAACGGCACCGGCAATCAACAGCCATCCACGCCCGCGCGCCCAGAAAAGACAAAAGATACCCAACGTCAACGCGAGAAGCGCATCAGGTGGGCGATTGCCAGCGAGAAGCCCCAGCAGTAGCCCTGCTACAAGTACGTTCACGCCAGTGCAGGGGCCTGTGATGATCAGCAGGCAAGCGATCAGCAGAAGTTGCCCCATGCCGTGCTGCCATAATGCCTGGCTACTGATCATCCAGGTAGTGGTGCCGAAAGCATATGCCAATGAGAGCAGCACTGCGATGCGTCGAGATGTCCGGCGCCGCAGCAATAGATAGAGAAGCGCGACAGAAACCGCTGCGATGAGCGAAGCGGTAATCTTCTCCATGACTCGTGCAACATAGTCCAACCGTGCGTCGGTCCAACCGCGCATGTTCAGGTAAGCGACCGCTGGCAGATAGAGAGGCGCCAGGAGTGTCGGCACAACTACGGGATAGAGCGAGACAGCCGGTCCGTTCGGACTCTGCACGATCCAAAATGCATTACTACCACGGCCCTGAGCGACCACTGGCTCAATCGGGTCGAGACTGAGGGTGTGATAATGCCAAATGGCAAACGGTAAGTATCGCGCCGGATAGGTGTCGCCCGCACTGATCGATCGCAGGTTGGCGTTGTATACCGTCATGGCGCAAAGAAACAGGAGAAGCACAACCCACAGGTCGCGCCGAACTAGCACCAATCGTTGAGCGTGCTCACGATCCTCACTAGGCTTCATTCGAGCATTGCGTCGAAGGATTCGTTTGAGCTGTTCGTAGAAAACCACGCGGTTCTTGTATTGCTTCCTTTTTCAGACCGTCTAGTAAGACGCGGGCGGTGATGATGAGGCGCATTCTATCACTGTGTGCAGAGGAACGAGATGACACCCTCGTGATCTGGTAGACCTCGAGCAATATTGCTTCGAGGGAAGAGGATTCGTATGCGTCGGAAGAATGATGTCGCTTAGCCATGGAGGCAAAATTCCCCAAGATCGCACACATCTACGAGATCGGAGTGGCCGAAAATTACAACCAGGCTTCAGAGAAAGACTCCGTTCACTTCATTGCGATGGAGTTCGTCGACGGTCGCACATTGCGCAAAGAGATAGATCAAGAGCGTGTTCCGCTCTCAAAGCTGTTGAAGTATCTCAATCAAGTCGCAGAGGGCCTCGCGAAAGCTCATGCAGCCGGTATCATCCATCGCGATCTGAAGCATTCGCGACGAGCCACGCTTTAAGGAGCTAATTAGGAAGGTAGGTTTGCCCGGGTAAACCACAACTTCATTCGTATCTCAGCGCCACTAATGGATCGATCTTTGTCGCCCTTCGAGCCGGCAAACAACATGCAAGAATGGCTACCACTGACAACAAAACCGGGGCAACAATAAAGGTGACCGGATCAAGTGCCTTTACTCCAAATAGCAATGGCGTCCTGCCTGGACCAACTTCAGATAGAGAAGCTCCAAGCACCCGCATTAATGCAAACGCGCCTAACAGGCCCAGCGATACACCCGCAAAAACAAGCAAACTACAGCGCCGCAGCACCAACCACATGACGTCTCGTCGTAAAGCACCTAATGCCATACGCAAGCCCATCTCACGCGTGCGCTGCACAACGCCCCACGAAATCACGCCGTAGATACCTACAACCGCGAGTAACATCGCGACCAGCGCGAACGCGCTGAGTAAGATCATGGCAGCTCGCTGCGACACGACAGCTCGCTGCATGCGATCTTCCATCGTGCGAACTTCATAAAGTGGAGTCTGGCTATCAACAGCATGCACCGCATCTTGGATCGATGCGTTTAGTGTTTGTGGTTCAACTCTCGTTCGCACGGTTAAAAACATACTCGTGAAGGGACCTTGTGAGACAGGCAGGTAAACATGAAGCGGAGTCTGGTCAATCACACCGTCCAGCTTGACGTCCCCCACAACCCCGATTACTTCACGCCAGGGCGTATCCGACTCGGGCCAACCCTGTTTCACTCGTTTACCAATTGGATTGTCGTTAGGCCAAAGCCGTCTCGCCATCGTTTCATTGATGACAACCACTGCTGGTGATTGTTCTTTGTCAGCATCGTTAAATGGTCGGCCTTTCAACAATGGAATTCGCATTGTTTGAAAGTATTCGGGACTAATTGGATTGAAGGCAGCGCTCAAAAGTTGAGAACGCTCGGGTACCGGCTGGTCGCCAACAATAAAAATTGATCCCCATTCCGATCCCTCAATTGGCAACGAGAGTGTGAAGGCAGCGGATTCGACTCCCGGAACCGCCTTGACTTTAGTTAATGCATCGCGCCGGAACGATTCTTGTGCGGAGTTGTTCTCATATTTTGGATCCGCAAGATCGAGTCGCATAGTTAGAACATGGTCTGATTGGAAGCCGGGATCGACGTTCGCAATTTTGTACATGGTGCGAGTCATCAAACCGGCATCAGTTACTACCATCAGTGCAAGAGCAATCTCTGCAACTAACAAGCTGTCGAAAAGACGACGACGTAACGGGCCGGATGTTGACGACCTTCCGCCCTGATTGAACGCCATTGCGGGCTTGGTGCGCGTGGCAGACCATGCAGGCAAGAGTCCAAAGATCAAACCGGTCAACAAAGTCAGTCCTGCGGTAAACAGCAATACTCGTCCACTCAACTGCACATCAGCAACGCGCGGCAAATTAGGTGGTGCCAACTTGATCAGTGCAGACAATAACCAACGCGCGCAGACGATTCCGGCTAAGCCTCCCAGCACTGATAGCAGAAGGCTTTCATTCAACATTTGGCGAATCAGGCGGCGACGCCCGGCTCCAAGGGCCATTCTGATTCCCATCTCCTGTTCTCGAACCAGCCCGCGAGCAATCGACAGATTTGCCACGTTGACGCAGGCGATGAGCAAGACAAATCCAACAGCACCCATCAATACTAGTAAGGTGGACCGCACTTCATGAACGATCATCGTTTGGAGAGAGCGCGTTAATGTACCGGTACCGCTATTAGTTGCCGGATACTCTTGCGCCAGCTGGGCCGCAAGCTCTCGCATCTCAACTTCGGCCTGACTGACTGAAATGCCTTGCTTCAGTTTGCCAATTGCACGAAGTCCAATATGGTTTCCCCGATCAAACCAGGAAGAGTTGGGTTTAAACCAACCGCCCACGGGGGCCCACAGATCGCTCTTTCTAACGAATTCAAAACGAGCGGGCATGACACCGATAACTGTGAAGTAACTGCCCCCGAGATTTAGCTTACGACCCAGAATATTTGGATCACCTCCGAACGGGCCTCGCCAGAGGGAATCACTAATAAGCATCGCCGTCGGCTCAGCTCCAAACTTCTCTTCATCTTCGGTGAAGGTTCGGCCCAGCTGTGGTTGCACTCCGAGAATGCGAAAGTAATTCCCTGTTACTTCTTGACCTTCCAAATGTTGTGAACTACCGATGTCAATGAGGTTGAATGTATCAAAGCGAACGAGTCCAATTTCCTCGAACGATTTTGCCCGAGCACGCCAATCCTGAAAGTTGAGTAGCGAAACGCTCATCTCCCGGCCTTGGTTCGTAATCTCGTTAATCACAACAAGTCGATCGGAGTCGGGAAATGGCAATGGATCGAGGATGACGGCGTTGACAAAACTAAAGATCGCAGTGTTAGCGCCAATTCCTAAAGCCAATGTGAGGACAACAACACACGCAAAGCCCGGGTTTTTGCGCAACATGCGCACCGAATATTTCAAATCCTGGTAAGTTTCGTTAAGCATATTCTTTTGTACTTTGATCTTTTCGTTTTGTACTTGTTCTAAACAACGGGCAAAGAAACAAAATCAAAGCTCCTCTCCAAAATGCCAACAAACAATTTCCTTGTCAGATGAATGGCAAGCAACGACAAATCCTTTAAACGGATTCCACGAGATCGGCTGGACTTGCTTCATCGCCTGGCGACGATTAATGGTCGATCTTCTGATTCGCGCCGGTAAAAGACACGCGGCGTCTGGGTAACCCGACGCTCACCGGAGGGAGCAGTTGAAATCGGTCCGGCGTCGGGCTCTACGAAGGAAAGACTCACACCTAGATTACGTGCGGCCTTCAACTTCTCAAGCTGCATGTTCGGTACGCGCGTAGTTGCATAGTCGAACCATTCTCGCAATACGATTTGTCCATCTTTAGGATCGCTATCTGCTGCCCCCTGTTTCAGCCCTTCTTCGACAAGGGCGTAAGTCAACAGGCAATGTCCGAGTTGCGAGACCTCCTGAGCAGCCTGATAACTCTGCGCTGCGGTGAGAATATACATCCCCTTCTCGTAGGCCAGTTGGGCCAGACCTTTCGAGTTCATCGGACCGCGCCGCCGTTCTTCAGCTTCGAGTGCTTGCCCGGAATTGCACGCATCAATGACATCAATAATTTATCCGCATCGATACCTTCAACAGCTCGCTCTAGTTCCAGATCAGAGATGCTGTGTTCGAGAATAGTCTGGAAGCCTGCGGCATCGATTTCATTACGATCACCGGTGTAACCCAGGTCGTGTGGAATCAGATAAAAACGTTGGCCGTCAGCGGTTCCATGTCCTGCAAAATAAATGAAAACTGCATCCTCAGGCTCAGTGGCCTTTAAGTTCCGGAGTGCAGGCTCATCGGCGGCCGTTAATTGTTCGACTCCTGCAAGACGTTGCAGTGCGTACATAATAGTTGCTTTCTTCGCCTGATCATCCACCAGCGACAAAACTTCAATATGCGAATAGTTTGCAATCTGTTGCTGTTGGCGTTGTACCTCTTCGCCAAATGCAGTTGCGTCTGCAACGCCGAACTTAAGGTCCTGTACTTTCGTTTGCGCGAGGTTGTGGATGGGCGCGCAGATTACCGACAGCAAAACTATCAGAGCGGATATTTGTCGCTGTTGAGGACGTGGTAAGAACGAGATGTGTAGAACTGTAGATTTGACACTGCAACTATTGGTTTTGAACCAACTGTAAGGACCCATGATAGGTCTCCTAAGTGAGTTTGTAACCGTGAATATTCTGACAACCCAAAGTCAAAAGATTGATTCTGATGGATTTACAAATATAAACCAGGGTGAGCAGACATCAAAGTGAGCCAGGTAAGTTAAAAGCGCTCTCATTTGGCTCATTTATCTTACAACACGGAATTCACCAAGTAGCGGCGCAGGCTAACAAGCTTGCAGCTAACGACGCGATCGCATCTTCCTCAAGTAAACTACTTACTCTAGTGTTGATGATGATCGCGCGGCGCGCTGAAGGTCTTCGTATGCGCTCAGGGACACGAGATTTCGGGAGCCGGTTTAAGTGGAAGGGAAAAGGTGGCAGTTCTACTGTTATTAAACCCTGGACACGCAATCTTGTCAGTTGTTGTCCACGTTATCGTTCCCGAACCATCCGAGTTGGTAGTGATGTTGTAATTTCCGCCACCAGTATGAACACAGCCGCCGAGTCCACCACCGGACACACTTGTTGAGCCGATCGCCGCATTATCCGGTGTAAATTTCGTCTTTGCCGTACCGCCAGGAAACTTAGCATCAATAGCGAACGGCTTGTTCAAACTACAGATCTCCCCAGTGAAAGAAACACCATTACTAACTCCGTCGGCGCGGAAACTCTGACCGCCGGTGCTGGCGGTGAGAGCGAGTGTGGCGCGGCCGCGTCGCGAGCTCGCCTTGAGTTGAATGGTCGCGTTCTGGTTCCTTTCGCCAGGAGCGACATAGGTAAGCGTTCCGGCTGTTCGTGGAATTACTTTCGGATCGACCGATGCCTCACCTGAAAGTGTCGCCTCTAGTTTCGAAGGTATATCGGCGCCGCCAAACTTATGAGTGACCTTGACGGGGATCTGATTAGTCGAACTTGTTGCGACATTGCCGGGTGAGGTCGCGACGATCTGTACACAGCCACCGTTCTGCCACTTATGCTCTGCAATTTTAAGGACCGTCAGGGCCATGGCAAAAGCCGAGTCCTGACCGCTCCTTGCCGAGGCCTCTGCTTGTTGCACATCTTCCGCAGCATTCTGCGAATGCCGAATGAGACGCCAATTCGAGTCCCTTAAATTTTCTAAGTCACGCTCGTATTGCACGGTCATTCCCGTTTCCACATAAGTCTCGCGTCCCTTGGCTACTTCGCGGGTTCCCTGGGTCAGGTCGATGGTAGTAGTAGCAATATCCGCGTTATCGTCGACAGTCGTGCGTATGAAAGCGGTGAGCTCTTGGGTGTAACCGACGCCTCCCCCAACGCCGCCGAGACGAATTCTGACGGTAAGCGGCACCTGGCCTTCGGCATTGGGGCAGTCCAGCCCTTCCACTTTTCCCGTCATCTCCGCTGTGACTTTGACCCCGTCTTTTTCCGCCTCGGTCTTAAGTTCGAGACCAAAGGTCGACGAGCCGTCGTCATTAAATGCTAGTTCCACGCCCATGGTTGTTGTCGCACCATCCTTCGTCTCGGTTTTACGTTCTTTAACGCTACCCGTGCTCGAGGCGCTTTTATGATTTTCAGAGAAGATTTGTTTCAGCCCTGTTATGAGACCTCCAATCAGAGCCGCAGCTTGTGTTCGATCCGCGGCATTCGCAACCCCGCCTTGAAAGATCAGCAGTGCTGGCCCAGTCGATCTAAAGGGTTCTTCATATCTGGCAGGCTTGAACAGTCCTTTCAGATCTTTCAGTTCCTTCGGTAGCGGTGGCGCTGTCTTGTCCGTATCTTTCTTATTCTCGTCGGGCTCACCATAGACCGTCTTTTTCATTGCCGAGCGCTCGACGGCTTCGACACCGGACGCAAAGACCGCCAAGCTTGGATCAAGATCCGCAAGTCGACGCACAACTTCTGCTCCCGGCGATACCAAGGGTGCTTGGGGATCGAATAAGGCTATCTGAGCGGGTTTGCCGGACAAATGATTATCTTTTGACAATTTGCTCTTAAGAAAGGCACACGACGGCGACATGGCGAGAAGAACTATGAGCAGTACGTGAGCGAGTCTTGAGTTTTTCATAATTTATTTTTTCGCGCAGCGGCAGTTGACTGTTTTTTGATCGTGAGGTTGAAGCATAGAGCGTTGCCATCTCCGCAATAGAGAACGTTAGTTTGATAGATTCGTATCAGCCCAGAATTGGTGAATGAAGGGTGATACTTGAGTTTACTCGAAGTGACGCAATTCTCAGTGAACTATTTTGACCGGGACCATGCACCTGTTCAGGCGCGCCCCAAAGCGCAACGTTGCGCTCGAAAGTAATTGGTCTTCACCGCAATAGTTGAAGCTTGCCTTAGGTGTAGTTTCGTTCGTGTTTGATTCCGTGTGACTCGTGTATCACTAAACCATGCAACCAAAACGGACATCCGTGCTGTTCTGACCATCAAAGATCTGAAGATCGGCATCGAGAGTCAGGGGAATTCGAAAGGCAGATTGCACAAGGAGAGCCTTGATTTCTTCGTCAGGATCGCTGTGACGTCATCATCTGCGCAACGCGAACTTAGAGCAGCAACAGTCGATGCGGTAAAGGCATTGGCCGGATTTGACGTACAGTGGCTTGAACAGCATGAGCAATCGCAAGTGAATGAGCAGATCTTAAGGGATATTGTTACGGCGAGGCAGATCGTGGAGAAAGTGGACCTGTTAATCGAATCAGCTGAACCAACTTTTGCCCGAACCTTATCAGCAACCGCCTGAATCGAGACTGCAATGAGAAGTTTTATTTTAGGAGCCGACCGAAACGTCGGCTTTCTTTATTGTTCGAAGTAATTGTCCTATGGCGCAATTCGAATAATCGCGGAGTTGCTTACTTGGCTGTGCGCTTTCACCTGGACAGCACAGTCGCCGGGGAACAATGTATCCGGTAACCGAAATGTCACCTGGGCAAAACCCGTAATAGGTTCGGTGCGCACGTCCTCAGCCGGCACATCATAGCTTTGGTTGTTACTATCGATTAGATGGACAACCACTACAGAACTTGATTCGCCTGAGTTCAGTTGCAGGCTCGCGACAAATACCATCACTCTCGTATTCTGATCAGGGCCAAAGAAATACCATGTGCCGAGGCTCTTAATGGGAAACGGATCTCTGAGCAATAACAAAGAATCAAGGGATGCCGCCAGGTTCGGATAAGAACTGAACTCCTCCAAAATTAGTTGCAGCGTTGGTAGGTTGGTAACAACCTGCCCACCTGATAGCACACTGGTACCACCAGTGAAGTTTGCATCGCCGCTATAAACCGCCGAGATGGCATGCGTACCTGCGGTTAGTGTTGAAATTGAGAATTGAGCTTTACAAGTATTTCCTACAACCGCGCAGGTAAGTGCGGCGCCGAGATTAATGGCTCCATCTTTGAACTGCACTGCTCCGGTTGGTGGAGTAGTGTTTGGCGCTGTAACTGTCGCTGTGAATACAACGTTTTGTCCTTTGTCCGACGGATTAATTGATGTCGAAACCTCACTGGTGGTCGCGGCTTGAGCAATACTAAAGGATTGGAGCACATTCGGCGCTGCTTTGTAGTTGCCATCACCGCCCTGCGACGCGGTAATTGTGCACGATCCGGCTCCAGTGATGTGAACAGTTCCTGGCGAAGGACTGGTGACGGTGCAATTCCCACTCGCCGACAAGCTTACTGGTAGGCCCGACGATATGTTGGGGCTAACAATGAAATCAGCATCGCCGAATATCTTGTTAGGCAAAGCGTTAAAGCTAATCGTTTGATCTGCTTTCACAACATTGATGTTGGCCGTGGCCGTACTACCGCTGATCGGAACGGGACTTCCGCCGCCGATAACATAGGTAGCCGACACGCTTCCTGTAGTGTTGTTCTTTGTTCCAACACTCATTCCACTTACATCAACGGAGAAAGAACAAGAGCTGGAAGCGGCCAGGTTCAAAGCCGCGATGCCAATCGTATTGCCTCCCGCGTTGGCTGTAATACTTCCCGTGCAATTTCCACTGAGACGGTTGGGAGTAGCAACCACCAAGCCCGGAGGTAAGGTGTCCGTTGCGGAGATGTTACTCAATGTCAACGCTGAGTTTGGATTCGCCAAAGTGAAGGTAAGAGATGTAGTTCCATTGAACGGGATAGTGGCAACGCCGAAGTTCTTGGCAATTGTTGGAGGTACAGGTGTCGCTATTACCGTCATACTCGCGCTGTTGCTTGTGACGCCTGGTCCGCTTTCGTTTGCAAAGATTGGTCCAGTGGTGTTGTTTAACGTTCCCAGTGTGTTTGGCGCCTTTACGGTCACAGAAATAACGCAATTAGCCAGTGTCGGATTCGAAGCTGGACCCAACGTACCACCAAGTAAACCAATGGATGATGAACCCGCGATTGCCGTAAATGTTCCACCGCAGGCGTTGGTTAGGTTGTTCGGTGAAGCTATCAACAGCCCAGCTGGTAAATTATCAGTAAAGGTAATTCCAGTCAGCGACGCGTTCGTATTCGGATTGCTGACGGTAAAGCTCATTAAGGTGGTCCCATTCTGCACGACAGTGTTTGGCTGGAAGAGCTTAGTAATCGTGGGCGGCGCTACTACGTGTAGGGTAGCTGATGCAAAGTTGCCGGTACCGCCATTGCTGGAACTCACGGGATTGGTGTTGTTGACGTAAAGACCACCGAGGGAACTTGTGACCGCAACACTTACGGAACAAGAGCTATTGATTGGAATCGTGGCGCCAGTTAGGGAGACGCTGCCCGAGCCAGGCGCTGCGGTTGCGGTTCCGCCACAAGTGTTAACCAGACCATTAGGGCTCGCCACGACAAGATTCGCCGGGAAGTTATCAGTGAACCCAACTCCGTTGAGTTGAATGGTATTTGATCCGGGATTAGTAACGCTGATGGTGAGGATGCTGATGACGCCCGGAGCGATCGTAGTTGGGTTAAATAACTTGGCCAGCGCAGGAGGCGCAACAACTGTTATAGCTGCTGTATTACTGGTTGCACCCGTACCAGCTTCACTCGAAATGATTGCGCTCGTCGTGTTTAGCTTTGTGCCCGAAGTTGTTCCTTTCACGCCTACCGTAAAGGTACAAGTTGAACCGGCCACCGGCGATGCTGTCAACGTTCCTGCAGACAGGCTGACGCTGCTGCTGCCCGCAATTGCAGTGATAGTTCCACTGCCGCACGAACCCGTTACGTTTGGCGTCGGCGCCACCACCAGCCCGGCAGGAAGACTGTCAGTGAACCCTACACCACTTAGACCGCTGGTTGTATTCGAGTTACTAAGCGTAAAGCTCAACGTGCTAATGGAATTCAGCGGGATAATTGCCGGATTGAATGCCTTCGTGATCGTCGGACTTACTGGAACCGGATTAACTGTAACCAGGGTCGCCGCCGAAGTTGCACTGGTGCAGCCGTTCGTCGTCGTTGCAACGGTATAGTTCCCTGAAACGGTGGCGATATATTGAGTAGTCGCGCCGCCGATCGGGTTCCCGTTCATATACCATTGGTTCCCACTGGCGCTACTCGAGGTCAGCGTCACGCTGCCACCCTGGAAGAAAGTTGTGGGCCCATTGGGTGTGATCGTCGGTGTTGGCGGCGTCGGGTTTACAGTAACCACGGTCGCAACCGAAGGAGAACTGCTGCAACCTCCGCTCGTGACTATCGTGGTGTAATTACCGGTAGCAGTCGCGACGAATTGTTGATTAGTTGCGCTGCCAATTGGATTGCCGTTCAGATACCACTGATTCCCACTGGCGCTGCTCGAAGTTAGGGTGACGCTGCCACCCTGACAAAACGTCGTTGGTCCACTTGGTGTGATCGTCGGTGTTGAAGGAACGGGATTCACCGTCACAGGAGTTGCTACAGATGAAATTACGCAACCAAGTTCCGTGACTGAAACACTGTAATTCCCCGTAGCATTGGCGACGAATTGCTGATTTGTGGCGCCGCCGATTGGATTACCGTTCAGGTACCACTGATTCGCAGTAGCGCTGCTAGAAGTCAGCGTGACGCTACCACCCTGACAAAATGTCGTTGGCCCACTCGGCGTGATCGTTGGTATCACCGAAGGCGTAACATTTACGGTTAAGGTAGCTGTTGCAGTCGCAGCGTCATTGTTGGTAACGGTGAGCGTAAAGGTCGAGCTCGTCGCTACACAATTCGCCGCCACGTTCGCAGTAACATTGCCGGCAGCGTCAACATTGATGCTATTGATAGTGATTCCCGTGCCAGTCAAGGGGGTAGCAGTCACAACCAGCGTATTGGCAGGTTGAAACGGATCACTGACTGTTGCTATCTGTGAGGTCGCATTAGCACCCTGCTGTCTTAACAGTGGCGCAGCCGCCGTGATGGTCGGCGTGCCATCGCTAAAGCAGACCGTCACATCGTTCAGCGTTGGTGTCGCTGTGTTCAGGGTTGTACTTAAGAAGGCTTTGTACTTCAGATAGCGGAACCCGTTGAACTGTGCGAGTGAAGCACCACTGTTAGTAAAGAAGGTGGCGGCAGTGCTGTCTGGGCCGACGAAGTTAAAGGGCCCGTCTAGGCTGTTGCTTCCGGCTCCCTGAAACTTGATGGCGGTGTTCGCGGGAGTTATTGCATTCCACGATAACGTTGTCCAATGGGTAACCAGGTCAGCCGGCGCGTTTGCATCTTGCGCTCCAGAGAT
Source organism: Pyrinomonadaceae bacterium (assembly GCA_035646955.1). Taxonomy (GTDB): domain Bacteria; phylum Acidobacteriota; class Blastocatellia; order Pyrinomonadales; family Pyrinomonadaceae; genus PSRF01. The sequence continues at coordinate 8,296 of DASROI010000298.1, read as the reverse complement.
GAAATTACCAGCGGATGCAAACCCAGTCTTCATGTAGGCGATGAATCCGAGATCTCTGCCGCCAGCTACGTTGTCTGCCGACCATGTCGAACCGCTGTTAGTCGAGGTGACTCGCTGCCCGGACGAATACGGGTTGCTGTTCGGAGCGCTGCAGCTACAGACATACGCGTAGCTTCCAACTGAAGGATCCGACGTTGCGCGAATGATCACCGCGTATGTCGAACCAGCGGTCAGTGTTGTCGGCGTATCGAAGTTTGCGGAGAAATAACCGCCTGAACCGGTACTAAATCCTGAGATAGTTGCAATGGCAATGTCAGGCCCGGTCGGCACCGCTGGGTTGCCAGACGTTGCGCGAATCGAGACTATGAGATTTGGTGTTGTGCCGGTGCACCCGCTGCAGAAAAGATCGAGATCAAGCCTTGATAGAGTACCAGTAACACCTGCGGTGAACGTTTGACCGGCCCAACTAGTACTTGTGAAGCCGAAGCCGCTCGTAGTTACCGTTTGATTCTGCTGGTCCACATTCGCTGGAGCAAACAGGATAATGTCGCCGGGACTCGATGTGAGATCGACGTCGGTTGCCACGCCTGTTTGAAAATCGGCCTGCGACGTATCCGCGAAACACGCGGATAGCGGTGCGGCCGTTAACGAGAAACTTTGTGTCGTGGTCGCGGCGCCGGCCACTACTATGCTCGTTGCCGTGCTCGAGCCGTACCCATCGGAGCTGGCGGTGATGACTGAGTAGTTACCCGGAGGCAAATTGGTGAAGCTGTAATTACCGAGCGCATTGGTGGTCGTCGTTCGGCTACCTAATTTTACTTTTGCACCATTGATGGGAAGGGTTGTTACGCTGTCGGTCACTGTTCCTGAGACAGTGCCGACAGCAACGACGGGAGTACACTGCGGAAACCCGAATGATCCAATACGCGTAAGATCGTTCAATCCATCGACGGCGTAATATTCGTTTGTATACCAAAAGCTACATCCGTTTGGATCTAAGGACATTGCACTGTAGTCACCCCATCTACTACACGGTGATCCGCCGCAATTTCCCGTTTGAGTACCAGTGCCCTGAATCAAAACCTGCTCGGTTTGGCCCAGCGTATTTATCGGATCCGCTGCTAGACGTCCGGCGTATTTGATCGCTGGCTTGGTGGTACTACTGGAGGTGCTATAGCCAAGGGCCATATCACCCATCCGATCAATGGCCAGGCTGGGCATGAATCGATAGATGACATTGGCGCCATCAGGATCCCACGTTGCAGCCTGCGGTATGTTGGCAGCCACGGTGCCGCCGGTTACATCAACCTGATACCAGCGTGGTGCAGCAAATCCGCTGGTATTTCCTCTCCGCACAGTGTGGGTGGTCCATAGCGATTCCGCTCCGCCGATATTGCTGTACTGGTTCTGCATCATGGCCCTAATCTCGAGAACGTCCAGGCTGTTCCCTCCCAACGATGGCGCATTCGGCACGCTTGCGTTTGGCCAACTCGTTGCGGACAGAGGAACATCAGGCCCGCTGAACGTAGATAATGAAATTCGCTCCCAGTCGACGTGAAATTTGTAAACACTCAAGCCGTTTAAGAATTGCCAGGTTGATACAAAATAGTTTGGCGTTCCGGGCGGTGGCGTGCCGGTTTGTAATCTGGCGTTGCTGGGAAGAAGCGTGAAGTCGGACGGCGGAGCGTCGAAAGAAACTGATTGTACGGTTGGGGAACCCGCATACATCTGGGCTTTGTTGAACGCATATACCCGAGGATTTTGAAAAGACCCACTAGCAGCGAAGTCAAACATATTGACCGACATATACAGGCCGTCTGGCCAGATGCCGAACTTCGGGTAATCGCCAAGACCACCAGAGGTGTTGATCGAATAGAAGTTCCAACCGCCTGAAACTGGATCCCCGGTTTTGGAAGCTGCGATGCATTGGAAGGCGCCAGGTGGATTGAGGACATTGCCAGCGCCATCGAGGCTGAAGGCGAAGTCTGAGATGATCCAACGGTCCTCAAAGCTGTCGTAGAGAACTACCGGGTCACCAAAGTTGTTTGTGTCGCACAAGTTGCCAAAGTTGCCCTGGCTCATGAAGGTATCGAAGGTGAACGCAGCCACCCTCACACCATCGCTTTTTCTGAATATCCCGATAGAGGTGTTCACTGTCTGGATGTAATAAGTTGGGCCGACATCGCCATTTGTATCGGGTGGATGGCCTGCTCCCCAGTTGGCGAAATCGAGACCGTCGAAGCTTGCGCTCGGCGCGGGCGCAGGTGCGCTTATCGCAGGTCCAGCAGGTGTCGGCGAATCAGTCGTGACTCTGGAGCCGGAAGTTCCTGGATAGAACGTTGGATTAGGTTCCGGTTCCTCACGTTCGGGACGTTCACGCTTCACCGGTCTTCGATATGGAAGATCACGAAGATCGCCGTTGAATGAGTTAGCTTTTACTAGACGTTCCTCTCTTGGCTTACGGTTCAGCTTTTCCTCGTCGCGGCGGGCTTGGGGTGTGGATTCCGAGGCGGAGGTCTCTTCCTGGTGTGTGCCTTCTGAATTCACCTGAGGGTTAATACTGTTCTGTCCCAGCGTAAGAAATCCATAGGCACTGTTCTGCGGTTTGACCAAGAACGACAATTGTTGATTGAGGAAAGGCTCGCCTGCGTCCGCCTCGAACAGTGCACTACTTCCGGGCAACTTCTTGGTTATGGTTCTGGCAAAGGTCGTAGAGCGGTGACTCCCAGTTTCTTTTTGCAGAAACCTCTCGATTCTCGCGTCCGCCAAAACTGAGGAGAGTACCGCGAGAATCAATAAGCCTAAGAGTAAGGTCAGGGGTCGAAGGATGAAACGATGCCCCCGCTGATCTCGCCGACGACAAAAACGAACCGAAGGCCGAAAGTAGGAAGGCATTAAAGGTTTCTCCGAACGGAAGGCGTGCAGTGGGTCAGACCCCTTCTGGGTTAGAGTCTGGTTGCAGAATGAGCTATTGCGAATGGGGGTGCTCTAATAATCGGTACCAGAAATCCCAAAGAGGATTAATCCAAACGATGCAAAAAGCCAAAGAGTCGCCGGACCTTCAAGGGTTCCCCGATATTCTCACGACGTTTCCCAGGGCAGCAGTATCGAGTTAATTTCTTTGAAAGGAGTCCGGTCCTGGTAAGCGCGGAAACCGACATCAGGAATACAGCGCAAACTTTTGAGGCGGGTCCTTGCGCTCTGCCATTCTAATTCTGAGGCGTTCTAAGTGTAAACGTCTATTTTTGACAGGCTAGACCGTCATGATTCGTTAAACGGTGAGCAGGTTGCTCAGCAATGTGTTGCGAAGATATTGGTGGAGCCGAGGGGGATCGAACCCCTGACCTCATGACTGCCAGTCATGCGCTCTCCCAGCTGAGCTACGGCCCCAAAAGACGAGCTAAACGAAGCGCAGCGCGTTGGAAACATTGTTGCTGCGCGGGAGAAGAAGAGTAGCTTAGAGGGAAAATGTGGTCAAGCGCTCGGGTCGGTGATGTAAACCCCGAGTTGAAATGGCACCCAAATGCTCGGTCGGTGAGCGCGGTCGTCGCTTTCCTCACTCTGTGAAACAAACCAACCGCCTCTTGTTTTTTACGCGAGGGCATCTTCCTGGAGCAGTTAGCCCTATCGCCCCGGTCAGTGAACTGGCCGTGAGTCTAGCACTCACGAGGAGGCGCTTGCTCATAACATCAGTACCGATTCGCGGTAGCGTCGGGTGAGTCTCGAGTATTAGCTTCTGGAGGTCACCTAAACGCTCACCCGACGATACCGCGAATCGGTAATTGACCAGTTCCGCAATTTGATCCTTTGGTTGCGGCCTAAGCTGCGCTGCGAAATCGCTCAGTCCAATCAATTAGCGACTAATCACGGAAATCGTTGCGGAGCCGGAGTTGCCGGCGAGATCAAAGGCCCGTGCGTGAATCTGGTAGGTTCGATTCATCGGGTTTGGCACTTTCCAACTGCAGTTGTAAGGCGCCGTTGTGTCAGTACACTGCAGATTACCGTTGATCGAAAACTCAACTCGTACCACTCCAACATTATCGTTTGCTGTCGCCGCAATCGACACGGTCGACTTACGCGCAACAGTAGCACCGTCGGTTGGATTGGTAATCGAAACCGTTGGCGCAGTTGTATCACCACCGCCAGTGAACTGAATTCTGCCGACTGTTCCTGCACCACGCGCAAGGTAATAGAGACTTCCTCAGCAGTTACTTTGAGATCGACTGGACTTGCGATTCCCGTCGCAAAATCAGTTACTGTGTTTCCATTAGCCGGATCGAGCTTTCTGATCCAACCCCCGCAAAAGTCTGAGAAGAAGTAGTCGCCTAAATACTCAACAGGGAATTGGACCACGGTCGGATTGTAAAACGCCCCGCCGGTGATAGCGCATGTTTGTGCGTCATTCGCATAAGCGAAGATCGGATCACGAAAGTTAGCGTTGGGTGGATTACAAAACCCCTCACAGATGGACCAGCCGTAATTTGATCCCGCTATACCATCATTAATTTCTTCCCAAGTGTTTTCTCCGACATCGTTGATGAACATTCGCGTCGGGCCTGTCTGAACGGAAAACGTAAACGGATTCCGTAATCCCAGTGCCCAGATAGCTTGATTGTCCCCAGTCGCTTGATTGAAGAACGGATTGTCAGCCGGAATACTCCCGTCCGACGCGATACGAAGCATTTTGCCGAGCCGGGTGTTCAACGATCGAGCATTCGCACTCTGAACCCTCTCTGTGCTCCTCAGTGTTCTTTGTGTCTCGGTGGTGGAACCCTTTGCCGTGCCTTCTACCACCGAGTCACAGAGGACACTGAGGTTGCACAGAGTGAGCCAAGTTAGGACACTTAGGCTTTAGCGGTCCTACATACGCGCGGTGTAAACTCGATTTTAAAGAGAAAATCGGCGGGTGATAGTTAACTCGTAATCAATAAATCCAATTCGGAGTGTTGAGATGGGACTTGTTCTTTATTTCTTGCGACATGGTCAAACTGCTTTGAGTCGGGATGATACTTTCTGCGGCTCGGGTCTCGATCCAGAGTTGACGCCAGAAGGTCTACAAATGGCCCAGGCGTTTGCCAACGCTTACCGCAATACTGAGTGGCGCGCAATCTATTCGAGTAGTTTGCGTAGAGCAATAACTACCGCTGAACCACTGTGTGAGGCAATCAAGGCCACGTTAAATAAACGGCCGGAGCTCAATGAGATTGGCTACGGAAAGTGGGAAGGCATGACGAAAGCAACCGTCGAGCAGCAGTATCACGACGACTACATTACGTGGCTCGCAGATCCGTCATGGCACGCTCCCACCAAGGGTGAATTAGCGGTGGCCATCGCGCGACGAGGAATGCAACTCATCGAAGAAATTAAGGAGCAATACGATAGCGGGAATGTGCTTGTTGTTTCGCACAAGGCAACAATCAGGATCATGTTGTGCGCCTTGCTCGGAATTGATGTGGGTCGCTTTCGCTATCGATTGGTTTGTCCGGTTGGTTCAGTGAGCCTGGTTGAGTTTAATGATGAAGGTCCGTTGCTGCGAGCGCTCGCTGATCGATCGCATTTCAGCGAGGAATTAAAAACACTTCCCGGAACCTAATTTGGAGTGCGGTCCGGCGCGCTTTTATTACTCCGGCGCGTTTCGAGTAACAGTAAGCGCAGGTTGCCGCACCCCAAAAGCGTGGTCCAACTTCGATAGTCGAAGGGTCGATGTAACAAAGCGGCGCCGGGCCGCCGCACTCCAGGTTAGCTCGACGGGGGGACCATGCCCATCAATCGCATGTAGGTGATGATGTTTCCGTAGTGAAGGTTCACGTGGCCGAGGTTTGTAATCAACTCTTCAACCTTCGTCGGACTCTTGTAAGTCGCATTGCATGTGTCGAGTGACGCTTTAAGCTTGGGCACGAGTGTAGCCTTGTCGGTGGTACCCTTCTCGATCGCATCCGAATACTCAACTTTATTGCCGGCGGCTCGCGCACAGAAGAAGTTAGCAGAGTCAGCAATATGAGCGATCAGCTGTCCAAAAGTGCGGACGTCGGGAGTGGCCTTGAAGCTGTACTTGTCAGCCGGGACCATATCAGCCGCTTTCGCGATCCAGGTACTCACCTGACTAAAATTTTTCTGCAGGGTAATCTGAACCGGATCAGCTGCCGGCACCTGGTCCAATAGTTTTGTGATCTTGACCGTGTCTCTCTCGGTAATAAATGAATCAGACCTTAGCTCAAATAAAGACCTGCTCTCACCCCGCCATTTCCCCGCCATTGGATCGACTGTCTGTGCATTAAGCGAAGCTGCGGACAACATAAGCGTCCCCAGTATCAAACAACACTTTAATCTCATTTCATCTCTCCTCTACTGAAAGTCTGCTTTATTAGAGTCTTGTTGACCAACCTCGGAACTGATAGTGGAAGCCCGGAGAAATCTCGTGGTCGTGCCCTGCAATATGCTTATCATGGCCGGGTCAGCGCAATTAGATTTCCGTGAATGGTCCTTTCAATGACGCGAAAGGTCTTTAAATACGAACGAATGGATCAGAACGGGATTAGCCGCCATTGCCGACACAACTTTTAACAATTCGCGCTGCCTCAGGGCTCAAAATGCTTTTGTGTTCTGGGGGCTAGACTCGGTATCCTAATCGTAATAAACCCATGGCAATTGATCATAAAAACAATTCCCCTTTGAGCGAGTCTTCGTGTGTTCAGTACGTTCGAGTGGCGAGCTTGGACGATGCCCAGGACATCACCCGAGTGATCAACGCCGCGTTTCGCGAGGCCGAAGGATTTTTTGTAGATGACGACCGGATCAACATTCTTGGCGTCGAAAGCCTTCTCGACACTGGAATCTTTATTGTTGTTGAGTGTGATCGCCAGGTTATAGCCTGTGTCTACTTCGAGGATCGCGGTGACGACCGTGGTTATCTTGGTCTCCTGTCGGTTGATCCCAAGTTCCAACGGCTTGGCCTTGGTTCGGTCCTGATGAATGCTTGCGAAGACCACTGTCGGCGCGAAGGCATCAATTGCATTGACATAAACGTCGTGAACTTGCGCGAAGAGCTGCCGGCTTTCTACCGTAAACGAGGATACGTCGAAACTGGAACGTCACCCTTTCCGATGGACGTGAAGACGAAAATACCTTGCTACTTTATCGAAATGTCGAAGCTCCTCTGAGAATCTAAACCGGCCAAAAAGAATCCTTGCGCCTGGTTGTCGAATTCCACCACTCTCGCCCGTCGTACCGTTGAAGGTCAAAAATTTAAGGGAGGCAATTATGAAGTACCTATTACTGATTTACCAAAACGAGCAATCATGGTCCGGGCTGACGGAGAAGGAAAGGCGTGACATTTACGCCGAGTACGGGAAATTCAGTGAAGAGATCAAAGCGAGTGGACATTACGTTGGAGGTTCAGAGCTTCATCCTGCGGCGACGGCTACCAGTGTCAGGGTTCGAAATGGTAAGGCCCTCACTACCGATGGTCCTTTTGCCGAGACGAAGGAGCAATTGGGTGGCTACTATTTGGTCGAGGCCAAGAATCTCGATGAGGCGATTGGTCTGGCCGCCAGGATTCCCTCTGCGCGTACCGGAACGATTGAGGTACGTCCATTGGCAGAAGGAACTGCGTCTGCTACGGCTTAAAAATTAATGGCTTCGCGGTAGCTTCGGATCAGCTTTGCACAACGGGCAAGCCACCTCTTACAGTACTGCGAGCGCAGCGACCGGATACCACACTCAATCTTTCGCCTTGATTCTCGCCATTTTGATTGAGTGTGGCATCCGGTCGCTGCGCTCGCGGTACCGTAAAGAGGGTGGCTTGGCGAGATGGTGCAACACCTACCTTTAGCAATTATCGGGAGAGCGACTGGCCGATGTTCTCTGGAGTAAGCAATCCAACAAAACGATTTGCGAGAATCACGACGAAAGATTGAGTGTGGCATCCGGTCGCTGCGCTCGCGGTACTGTAAGAGGGTGGCTTGCCCGTTGTGCAAAGCTGATCCGAAGCTACTGGGGATCGGCCATCGATTTTTAAGCCTTCGCAGACGCCGTTCCTTCTGCCAATGGACGTACCTCAATCGTTCCGGTGCGCGCAGAGGGAATCCTCGAAGCCAGACCAATCGCCTCATCGAGATTCTTGGCCTCGACCAAATAGTAGCCACCTAATTGCTCCTTCGTCTCTGCAAAAGGACCATCGGTCGTGAGGGCCTTACCATTTCGAACCCTGACACTGGTAGCCGTCGCCGCCGGATGAAGCTCTGAACCTCCAACGTAATGTCCACTCGCTTTGATCTCTTCACTGAATTTCCCGTAC
>DASROI010000297.1:0-2241 GCA_035646955.1 Pyrinomonadaceae bacterium | reverse complement strand
CCCAGAGGCACCGAGAGCACAAGGGTTGCACGGCGCGGCTTAGGCCGCAAGCAAACGATCAAGTTGCGAGCCAGGTCAGTACCGATTCGCGGTAGCGTCGGGTGAGTCTCGAGGATCAAACAGTTGTCAGCATTTTGAGACTCACCCGACGCTACCGCGTTTCGGTACTGACCTGGGCGACTGCTCTCCGAAGATGTCCTCGCGTAAAAACATCATCAGAAAAAACGAGAAGTTGATTGTTTGTTTCACAGAGACCATCACGATAAGACATCAATCTTACCTCGACTTGCGCCCACCGATTGAATCGTCGTTTACTACTCAATCTTTGTTGGGGGTTAATTAAATTGTCGGCACATTACGATAAACAAGACCGGGGTAGTCAGGCGGCGTACGAGTCGTATTTTGCGGGTATGGACTCGTCCATGCAGCAGAAGGTCGCGCTTACAACCGCGCACTTTCCCGTTCGTGGAAAAATTGCCGACATGGGTTCGGGTTCCGGCCGAGGTACATACGACCTTGCTTCCCTCTACGATGGACTCGAATTAATTGGTGTCGATATCAATCCAATTTCTGTCGAATTCTCAAACGAAAAGTTTAAGCGACCAAATCTATCCTATATCGTCGGTGATATTTCTCAGATGGTTTTTCCTGAGAACTCCTTAGACGGGGTTCTGGATTCGTCAGTACTTCACCACGTTACCAGCTTTAATGACTTCGACGTGAAGCGAGTGCTCCAGACTTTCAACAACCAGGTGGCCCAACTCAAACCAGGTGGTGTAATCATCATCAGAGACTTCGTAATACCTGATGGTCCTGAAGAGGTCTATTTGGATCTGCCGGAAACAGACGGTGTTTCATCAGGAAGCTACAAGGAGTTGTCCACTGCTGCTCTGTTTGAGGTTTTTGCTTCAACATGGCGTAGCAGCGTTAATCCGAACGGCCCGGTTCCCTTTACGAGAACTAGCTCACCTCACAATGGTTTCGCGCGCTTCCAACTCACCCTCCGAGCTGCGACCGAGTTTGTCCTGCGAAAGGATTATCGCGCTGATTGGGATACCGAAGTCCTCGAAGAATACACCTACCTGACACAGCGACAGTTCGAAGAAGCATTTCGCACGCGAGGACTGCGGATTGTGACCTCACGACCGCTGTGGAATCCGTGGATTGTGCAAAACAGATTCGAGGATAAGTTTTACCTTTCTGACCTTCACAATCAGTCACTTCCCTATCCGCCTACAAACTATTTGATTGTGGGTGAAAAGGTCGAGGCGGATGAGGGCGTCGAGCTATACGAGTTGAAAACTACGATGCTCACAGCGCCTCATTTCCTGCGACTGACCGCCAGTCGTCATAAGGAGACCAGGAAAGTATTTGAATTGGTAGAGCGGCCGAACAGGACCATCGATGTGTTGCCATGGTTCGAGAGCGAAGGCCAACTATTCGTGCTCGCGAAGAAAGATTTTCCTCGTCCAATAGTTAACGCGTGTGCAGATCAGACCCGGCTTGCTGGAGCAGCTTTGTCAGGCTATATCACAGAGCCGCTCAGCGCAATTGCTGAATCATCGTCAACTACAAACGAAGTGCTCCGTATTCTGAACGAACGAGCGGGTCTAACCCAGGATGCTGTAATTGAGATCGGAGAACCGTTTTTTTATTACACATCACCGGGCGCGATAAATGAGCTGGTTACGGCTTGCGTCGTTCAGATCAAGGAACTGCCTTCCTTCTCAACAAAATTTCCAAACTACACCTCTTTCAGGAGTGCCGGAACCGTACGCGAGCTCGATGCTTTGCAAGTCTTGCGAGCGAGTCACGTTGGCGGAATGTTTGACGCACGCTTAGAGGTTAATATCTATCATCTGCTTCAGCGGCTCGGTAGAAGTCCTGGGCCATGGATTGGTGCTCCGATAAAGCTTTCTTCACAACCTGGAGAAAATGTTCCGGCTACTACCTTCGATGGCCTTGTGCTTGATCTCGATGGGGTCTTCGTTCAATACGAAAGCGAGGCGGAAGCAGATTTTCTTTCGATTCGAGAAGGGATTTTCGTTGAGCGAACAAATAGCCGAGAAGAGCTTTCGACTGTTCCCTTCGAATACGTGGTGCCAAAAGAGTTGAGTTTCAGCAGCACTGCTGGGCTGCCGGTAGTTAAGACAGAAAACGCGGTATGGGTTGGGTTGGAGCTCCGCGACCTGCCCGCGGTCCAATCATTCACGGGGACGTCAAAAATATTGACTGCACCCG
>DASROI010000296.1:0-7203 GCA_035646955.1 Pyrinomonadaceae bacterium | reverse complement strand
CAGTAGCGTCGGGTGAGTCTCAAAATGCTGACCACTGCTTGAGCCTCGACTCACCCGACGCTACTGCGATTCGGTACTGACCCGGTCTCGCAACTTGATCGTTTGGTTGCGGCCTAAGCCGCGCTGTGCGACCTCCGTAATTCTCTGTGACTTTGTGGTTGCGAAAAGCCGACCCAAGATTGCACGCGAACAAGCGGGTCGCATAGTGAACCCCCAAAAACTCTAGTTACTTCATCAGATAGAGTCGCTCGATATCGTCGACCATCCTGCCCAAGCTGAACTTTCTATTCACTGCCTCACGTGCGATTGTTCCAAGCTCGCGACGTTTGTCTTCACTTGCCAGTAGCTCATTTATCGCTTCAGCCATTCGCTCCGGCTCGCCAATCGGGACGAGCATTCCAGTCTTTTCATCCTCTATTACTTCCATCGCACCTTCGGTCATCGTTGCCACTACCGGCTTGCCAACTGACATCGCTTCAGCAATCACTAAACCAAACGACTCCATTTCTGACGCAGATACAAACACATCAAGCAAGCAATAAAGTTGCGTGGCATTGTCCAACCATCCTAAAAAATGAACCCGATCCTTGAGCCCAAGCTCGGCGACAAGGTGTTTGAGAGTTCGTCGCACTTCTCCAGTCTTCGAAGGATCAATACCTGCGACAATGAAGTGGACATCCGGATTACCCTGAGCCACTTTTGCGGCTGCGCGAATAAAGTCGTCGTGCCGTTTCAGGGTGCGCAACTCCCCAATTGTTCCAACCCATATCCGCGCGTCTGGCAGGTTTTTCTCAGAGAGAAATTGCGTTCGATCAAACGTAGATTCTGCCCGTTTGAATTTTTCAACATCGATGCCGTTTGGTATCACCGCGATCTGCTCATCAGAAACAAGCTGCTGTCCCTGTAACTCTCGTTCAACAGCATGTGAGACGGCGATAACCCGCGTCGCTCTTGAGAGCGTGCGGCGATGTAGCGAGTTAAGTTTGAAGAGCACATGCCGAGTGACAAAAAACCTAGCTGATGGATTTCGGCGTGTTGCATAAGCTGCAAGCGAATAATCGCGGGCCATATGCGCGTGCACAATATCTATTTCATGTTCCTTGATAAACCGGTCAAGGTCTCTGGCACTCGGTGCGTCGAGCGCGTTTCGTAGAGGCAGCTCTTTAATATTGTCTTTTGGAATCTCCAGGTAACCTGGCAAGGGGGAATTAGGTCGGACCACGACGTAGAGATCATGTCCTCTCGATTGCAGGGCATTAGTAAGATCTACGACGTATCGCTCACCGCCGCCGAATGTTGAAGCTGAGCTGATCTGGAGAATTTTCAAGTAAGTTCAGTTAAAGTCGTTAACAAAGGGGTGCCAGGCCACCGCACTCCAAAGGCGTACGAAACTAAAACAGCCAATTGGGACGTGTGTTTCGTTTACCTGTGTACAATAAACTTTTTTCCTCAAATATCCTTCTCTTTTGTTACAACCGCTCTTCCACCATCCCGGCACAATGGTTGCCACTTATCCTCCCGATAGACCTTTTCGTTGGAGGGGATTTTATGACTAAGCCGAAACTTGTGACAGGGCTCTTTAAGAGCAAGATCAGCGCGGAGGCTGCAGTTGATGCGATCATGAAACGCGGGTTTACGCGTGACGACATCAGCGTGATGATGTCAGACGCAACTCGGAGTAAGGAATTCGCTCTGCAGACGCGCACACATGCCGCCGACGGATTGGGAATTGGCGGTGCAGTGGGTGGAGCGGTTGGTGCTGTTTTAGCAGCAGTCGCAGCAGTGGGTACCACACTCTTTTTACCGGGTATCAATCTGGTAATTGCTGGACCAATAGCAGCGGCGTTGGCCGGAGCTGGCGCGGGCGGCGCTACGGGCGGCGTAATTGGTGCATTGATTGGCGCCGGTATTCCAGAATATCGAGCTCGCGTTTATGATGCTGGATTACGAGGTGGTGGAATATTGATTGGTGTGGAAGCACGAGAAGACGAAGAAGTTGACCGACTTGAAGAACTGCTCCAGGAACTCGGGGCTGAAAACGTTCGAGCAGAATAACTCACCAAACCAATTGACGAGCGGCAAGAAGAAGGGCTCGCATCGGATGATGCGAGCCCTAATTCTTTATTCAGTTACTATCGAGTTAGCGCTTGATTGCATCGCCAACGTCTTCGATCGCTTCGCCTACTTTGCGTTTAGCGGTTCCGAAACCTTCTTGAACTTTTCCTCCAGCATTGTCAGCCTGACCTTCATGCTCGAGTTCGCGATCGTCAATAGCCCTGCCGATAGTCTCTTTTGTTTTGCCTTTGACTTGATCGAATTTGCCTTCCATCTCATCCTTATTCGGTAAACCCATTTTCTATCCTCCTCGTTCTTTTTAGACAGAGCGACGAGAGTCGCTTATGTAGCTACTGCATAGAGCAACAGCCATTCCAATTCTGAAAGGCTGGAAAATGGTCGAAATCGGGATAATTGCGGCGTGGAACTGTATGTTACTAAGCGATCGCTGGTTGATCTTAGGACACTAGGAATTCTGCAACTTTGGCTGACTGGTGAGCGCCTTAATAGTCTCAAGCAATTTGTCGATGTCCAAGGGCTTTGTAAAGTGTTGTGCGAAGCCTTCATCATGGGCTCGCGAGATATCACATTTGCTTCCGAATCCCGTCAGCGCGAGGGCGGGAACTTTCTTGAGCAAAGGCATGGAACGAAGCCGGTGAAGCAACTCATATCCATCCATCCCAGGCATCGAGATATCCGAAATTATCAAGTCGAAACTGGCGTTCGCAGCAACCTCTATCGCTTCAAATCCACTTCGTGCCGTTTTAACGTCCGCGCCTTCCATCTCCAGAAGTCTACTCAACATGTCTGTGGTCTCTCTCGAATCATCGACAACAAGAATTTGCTTGTGGTCCAGTAAGGGTGCAGTTCCGAGAGAGGTTGCTGACTCCTGTAATTCATTTGAACTTTGGGTTGGCAACCAGACGCTAAATTCCGCACCTTGTCCCGGGCCTTTCGACTTAGCAGTGATAAATCCTCCATGCAGCCCCACCAGTTGTTTCACCAGCGCGAGCCCGATCCCGAGTCCTCCTTGTTTTCGAGCGCTGCTGCTGTCAGCTTGCCTGAAAATTTCAAAAACATGCGGAAGAAAATCTGGCGGTATGCCCTGGCCGGTGTCTTTGATATCTATTCTTGCATTTGGTCCATCTTCAGACAGCGCGAGAGTAATCTTTCCTCCGGCGGGCGTGAACTTAACCGCATTGTTAAGCAGGTTCCACGCAATTTGGCCCAGCCGAACAGGATCACCGTTCACCACCAACAGCTGCTCATGATTCTCGACTTCCAGACTAATAGTTTTTGCTTCTGCCTCGTCCTTAACTGTTTCGATTGCGTCGGCAATGATGGTCGATAACATTACCGGCTGGCGGTTGATCGTGAGCTTATGCATCTGCAAGCGAGACAGGTCAAGCAGATCAGAAACAAGTTGAGATTGGGCCAGCGCATTACGCCGGATCACTTCCGCCGCAGTATGCACGAATTGTTGATTGGCGTTGTGCGAGCTACGTCGCAGAATTTCCGAGTAACCAATAACCACATTAAGCGGGTTTCGCAGTTCGTGAGAAAGCGTTGCCAGAAATTCATCTTTTAGACGATTCGCTTTTTCAGCTTCTTCGCGAGCCAGCTTCTCACGGTCTAACAGTTTCGTCCGCTCTGCTTCAGCTAACTTTTCAGCCGTTATGTCAACTGAAACACCGACGATTCCAATCAGCTCATTTTTGTCGTTAGTGATAGGTGAGTCAGTTACCATCGCGGGAAACTCAGAGCCGTCGCGTCTCTTTACCTTTAACTCGCCCGACCAGCTTTCACCCGCTGAAAGCTTGGCGAGAACTTTCTTGGCCTGCTCTTGAGCGTTAACCGAGGGAGTAAGTCCCATGATGTTGCGTCCGATGGCTTCATGCGCTGGCCAGCCATAGAGGCTCTCAGCGAACGAATTCCAGTAGATCACGGTGCCTCGGACGTCCGTCGCTATCACTGCTTGTTCTACAGCGTCGAGTAAGCTTGCTTGAAACTTTATTGATTGGAGCGCCTTCTTATGCGCAGTTATATCCCGCGCGATCTTCGAGGCTCCAACGATGGTCCCGTATTCGTCCCTCAGCGGCGAAACGGTAAGCGAGATATCGATCAGCTTTCCATCTTTACGTCGTCTAATTGTCTCGTAGTGTTGGACCGAGCGTCCTGCCCGGATGCGGCGCAAAATCACTGGCTCTTCGTCCAGGCGATCCGGAGGAATCAGGATCGCGATCGGGTGTCCGATTACTTCGTCAGCCGAATAACCAAAAATTCGTTCGGCAGCTTTGTTCCAGCTGCTAATAACACCATTGAGATCTTTACTGATGACTGCGTCATCAGACGATTCGACGATCGAGGCGAGCAAGTGGCTGGTAACTTCGGCAGCTTTCCGTTCGGTGATATCACGTAGATAGACACTTAAACCGTGGCGGTTCGGGTACGCATGAGCTTCAAACCAGGTCCCCGGCGCAATGACAGACGAGACTTCAAAGTGTTGTGGTCTCATCTGTTCAATTGCCTCGTGGAACATTTTGAAGAGATGAGTGTTACGCGCTTCAGGAAAAACGTCCCAGAAATTCTTCCCGAGTAATTCTTTTCGGCTCTTTCCGAAACGTCTTTCAGTTTGACTGTTTGCGTCAGTGAAGCGCCATTCACGATCGAGCTGATAGAAAAGGTCGGTGATACTCTCGAGAATTCTTGTAACTCTTGCATTCGACTCACGCAGCGCTTCCATTGTTTGATCGCGCTCGCGAGTGGCCTCAGCCAATTCCATTTCATAGAGACGTGCGTTGCGAAGTGCGATCGCGGCCTGGTCAGCCAGGGCAGCCAGTTGCCATTCTTCTTCAGGCTCTAACGGTTCTTCACGAGCGACGATCAGCAAGCCATTCAAAGAGTGTTTGGCTATGACTGGAACCGATACTAATTGTTCTTTGGGATTGAGTCCGAGTATACGACTCAAGCTGTCGATGACGTCTTCCTCAATTCGTCCGGAGAAAGTGTCAATTAAACTCTTTTCAATACCGCGTGAAGCGCGAATACGGAATCGTTGTTCGCCGTCAGTCAATAGCAGCAAGCAAACTTCAGCATCTACCAAATGGGCCGCATTCTCAACGATAAGATTTAGAACCTTGTCAAAATCCAGACTCGTTGTAATGGCCCGATTGATCTCAGCCAGACGCTTATAGGGCTCTTTCTTTTCTCGCCCGATCTGAACCATATCCGCGATCATACTTGTTAGTCACCGACGCTCCTTTGTCGAATTTCGATAAAAAGTGTCGACGATCCTCGTGAGCATTTCCACGAGCTTTTTAGATACATCAGCCGCATCTCGTTTCGCCGTTAACCAGCAAAGTCGGTTACGGTACATTTCGACTTGCCGCCCAGTTTTAACTGCTTTCGCAGACCAAGTACCTCAGCGGTCACATTGCGAGTAGCATTTTCGACCGCAGTCACTGAATCAGTGCATACATAAAGTCCGCAAAGCGTTGCAAATCAATACTGCAACGCTCCAAGTCGCCGAGCGCGAAGGTCGCTACTCGTCCCACTTTTCATGCTCAACCCCGCCCAATTTCGATGCCCAACCTACATTAAGGCGACATTCAGCAGGGTGAACGGCACATGATCACGAAGGTCGATCCAACGGCTTAATCACGTAGCGTCCAGTGGTTTAGTTAGCACTAGGCGTGCCACTTGTTTCAGGTGCTATCGCCGCCCCGAGCGAAGTTTGACTGGATGGGGTGTTGCCTACTGTTCGGGTAAAACCTTCCCGACCAACAGATTCTCTACTGTTTCGATGAGGGTTTCTTCGGCAAAAGGCTTC
Source organism: Pyrinomonadaceae bacterium (assembly GCA_035646955.1). GTDB lineage: Bacteria > Acidobacteriota > Blastocatellia > Pyrinomonadales > Pyrinomonadaceae > PSRF01. Next base: position 1,319 of record DASROI010000296.1, on the reverse strand, counting down.
ATTAGAAAGGCATCAGCGCCCGCTTCAAACGCACGTTCATCAGCGTGTAAATGACTGAAGATCAGAACCAGAATGTGGTTGGTGGAGGAGTTTGACTTGATTTGACGGCAAAGGCTAAGTCCGTCGAGTTCGGGCACCAGAATTTCGGTGACGAGAATACGAGGTTGTAGCTCGATAGTTCGCTCGAGGGCAGTTGCGCCATCAGTCGCGAACTCGACACTGAATCCGGCCTGTTCCAGGAAATATCGCTCCAGGCGTTGGACGGCTGGATTTCGTTCAACGACCAGAATTAGGGCACGGTGATTCTTTTCCAGCGAGTTGCTGGACGCAGCTGCGGCGTTCGAGTCAGCTGACAACATAATTAGGGTGCGGGGACGTGATAACTGAGTGATTTGTACCAGCGGCACTTTATAGCATTCGCTGACTCGAAAACAAGCGCCCACAATCCCGAATCCCACACCGCGGCAGCGTGTGGATCGTTCAAGTCCTTTCTACCCTCAAGTCTCACACCCCGAAGACCGCGAATCCCACAGCGCGGCAGCGTGTGGATGGTTCAAGTCCTTTCTACCCTCAAGCCTCCACCCCGAAGATCGCGAATCCCACACCCCGGCAGCGTGTGGATCCTTCAAGTCCTTTCCACTAACGAGCACTACCCCACTCCCGCAATCCCACACCGCGGCAGCGTGTGGATCGTTCAAGTCCTTTCTACTAACGAGCACTACCCCACTCCCGCAATCCCACACCGCGGCAGCGTGTGGGATTCGCGGTCTTCGGGGTGGAGGCTTGAGGGTAGAAAGGACTTGAACCATCCACACGCTGCCGCGGTGTGGGATTCGCGGTCTTCGGGGTGGAGGCTTGAGGGTAGCAAGGACTTGAACCATCCACACGCTGCCGCGCTGTGGGATTCGCGATCTTCGGGGTGGAGGCTTGAGGGTAGAAAGGACTTGAACCATCCAAACGCTGCCGCGCTGTGGGATTCGCGATCTTCGGGGTGGAGACTTGAGGGTAGAAAGGACTTGAACCATCCACACGCTGCCGCGGTGTGGGATTCGCGACGCCTGGTAGGCTGAGTCGACTAAAAACCACGATTATTTACACTCAGCAGATACCCAGGTCGAAGAACTCGAGATCCACCATTATCCAAGTCAAATGAGAATGACAAATGACCAGTGAACAAGGGAAAATACCAGGGGCTTTTGCCTTTTTACTTTTGGCTTGATTATGATGCTCTGTCCAATTAGAACGCCAATCCCAAGCAGGTCATTATGAGTCAAACCCACACAGCTTTAGATCAGGCGGCGCATGGCCCCTTAACCTCG
>DASROI010000295.1:0-21318 GCA_035646955.1 Pyrinomonadaceae bacterium | reverse complement strand
ATTAGAAGTCAGTTGTTAAAAAGGCGGCGCCGGGCCGCCGCACTCCACGGTGAACCGTTATGAGAGTTAGTGTGATCGTTCCAGTGCGCAATGAAGAGCACTCGATTCGCGAGCTCCTCGACGGCTTGCTCAATCAAACACGCAAACCCGATGAGATTGTTATCACCGATGGCGGTTCAACTGATGCTACACCGCAGATAGTCGAAGAGTATGCTCGTAAGGGTGAGCCGGTGAAGTTGATTAAAGCAACCAAAGCCTTGCCGGGCCGAGGCCGGAATCTTGCAGCCGCTGAAGCAAGTTATGAATGGCTTGGATTTATCGACGCTGGCATCAGGCCAGATAAGAACTGGCTGGAAGCGTTAACGACCCGCGCGAATCAGGACAATTCAATTGATATGGTTTACGGTTCGTGGTCCCCAGTTACTGACACTTTCTTCAAGCAGTGTGCCGCGATTGCTTATGTGCCCCCTCCAACTATGCGCAATGGAGTTGTTGCCCGGCCCAGATCAATCGCTTCTACTCTGCTGCGCCGAGCAGCGTGGGAAAAAGTAAAAGGTTTTCCAGAGGATCTACGGTCAGGAGAGGATTTGGTTTTTATGGATCGAGTGGAGCAGTCGGGCTATAACTTTGTGTTCGAGCCCGGAGCCATGGTCCATTGGGACTTGAAACCCTCGTTCGCTGGCACATTCAAACGCTTTCTTATTTATTCCCGACACAACATTCTGGCCGGATTATGGCGCCAGTGGCAGGCAACAATTCTGGCCCGTTATCTTGTGCTGCTTGGCCTCCTGGTAATTACGCTAGTCATCAATCCCCGTTGGGTATGGTTTCCTATCGCCTGTTGGTTGTTGATGCTCGCTGGTAGGGCGGCCGTTGCAATCCGGCGCAACAGCCATTGTTATCCAGGTTCAATCGGGCAGAACGTAATAAGAGCGCTGATGATCATGGCCCAGTTGATAGTGATTGATGCAGCTGCAATTATTGGAAGTCTGCAATGGTTTTTTCTCGATTGGTTTGGCTCTCGTCGCAAGTCGACGGTGGAGGCCGGCAATGGGGCTTGAAGGCCGTCGAGCTTTATTCATCTCTTACAATGGAATGCTCGATCCGCTGGGCCAAACTCAGGTCTTACCGTATCTACGCAGTCTGGCGCTCCTCGGCGTAAAGTTCACTCTTTTAAGTTTTGAACGCGACAAGGCGTTTGTGGGTGATGGTCCTGAGAAAACAAGAAAACTTCGTTCCGAACTTCTGGAGCACGGGATCGACTGGCGCTGGCTTCGTTATCACCAATCACCATCTCTTCCGGCCACCACTTACGACGTCTTTGCCGGGATCAGGTTTGCGAAAGCGCTGGTGCAGGAAAAACAGATCGAGTTGGTCCATGCTCGAAGCCACATTCCGGCTACGATTGCGCTCGCTTTAAAACGGCGCTTCGGAGTCAAAATGATCTTCGACCTGCGAGGATTGATGGCCGACGAGTATGTTGATGCCGAACATTGGCCTAAGAACGGCCTGCGTTATCGCATTACAAAGCTTGCTGAACGACGCGTACTTCGTAATACCGATGCAGTCGTTACGTTAACTGAGAGGATCTGGCCCATCATCAAAGAGTGGGATGGGTTGCGGGGTCGCGATGTGCATCACTCAGTAATTCCTTGCTGCGTCGATCTGAACAAATTTTCTTTCAGTGCCCACGATCGAGAATTACGGCGGGCCGAATTGGGGCTGGGCCAGCAGTTCACGCTTGTTTACAGCGGTTCGATTGATGGTTGGTACTTGACTGAAGCGATGGTCGATTTTTTTGCTGTGTGCGCGAAACACAAGCCTGACGCTCATCTTCTTTGGTTAACAAACGGGTCTCATGACCGGATCCGCCAGTTGATGCTGAGCCGGAATGTCGAACCCTCAAAGTTTAGTGTCCGATCTGTAACCGCTGACCTCGTACCCTCTTATCTCTCGGCTGCCGATGCGGGAATGGCCTTCATTAAACCGTGCTTCTCAAAACTGGCCTCGTCGCCAACTAAGAACGGAGAGTACCTGGCTTGTGGATTACCGTTGGTGATTAACTCCGGCATTGGCGACTCGGATGCGCTCATTGAAAAGCACAAAACAGGAGCGTTGCTAAGAGACTTTAAAGAAGAGGACTATGTTGCCGCAGTGACCAAACTAAATGAGATTGCATTGGAACCGGATCTGCGGAATAGAATACGATCGATTGCGGCGGAACTGTTCGATCTCGAAACAGTCGGCATGCGGCGCTACGCCGAGTTATACGAACGAGTGTTGATTGCCAGCAGTTGAGACCACGAGCAAAGTACGATGAACAAAGCACATAACTCTAATTGGACGAGGTTGAAGCAGTCTCTTATACTGACTTCGCAAATGTTGACTGCGACTTTCGCGATCTAAATATAAAAGAGCGGTGAGGTCTTAACCACATAGTATGCGCGTTCTTGCCATAGTGCCGGGCATTTACGACACCTCTCCAGGCCAACGTTATCGCATCGAGCAATGGGAACCGCTTTTGCGAGAACGGGGAGTCGAGATTAGGTATGAACCATTCGAGTGTAAGGAGCTTCACTCGGTGGTTTATCGTCCGGGAATGTTAGGTTGGAAAGCACAGCTGGTCGCTCGAAGTGTTGCACGTCGCTTCGAAGCTTTAAAACGAGTAAAAGATTTCGACCTGGTCTACATCTTTCGTGAAGCCGCTCTTCTCGGACCACCTGTTTTCGAAAGAATGATTCATCGTTCGGGTGTGCCGGTCGTGTTTGATTTTGACGATGCAATCTTTGTCTCCTATCGTAGTCCCTCAAACGGATATCTCAGTTATTTAAAGTTTGCAAACAAGACAAAGACTATCTGTCGCCTGGCGTCACACGTCATGGTCGGAAACCCCTACCTGGCGGATTACGCTCGACAAGTGAACGAGAACGTCACCGTTATTCCAACCACGATTGACACCGAAAAATATCCCCTTCTCGAAGTTCGCAAAGATGCCGATACGCCCGTGATTGGCTGGACCGGAAGCTTTAGCACAGCGCAACATCTCGACACGCTGCGGAGTACTCTGCAAAAACTGGCAGCCACCGAATCGTTTCGACTAAGAGTAATCGGTGCCACCGACTATTCGATCGAAGGTGTCCAGGTCGATACCATAAGATGGACCTCAGAAAGAGAAGTGCAAGATCTCGATGGCATCGATATTGGAATAATGCCTTTGCCTGACGACAACTGGACCAAGGGCAAGTGTGGATTAAAAGCGCTGCAGTTTATGGCCTTGGGAATACCAACCGTCCTGTCACCTATCGGCGTTAATAAAGAGATCATTCAGGACAACGAAAATGGATTTCAAGCCGCGAACGAAGGCGAATGGATCGAGAAGCTGACCCGCTTGTTGCGGTCCAGGGAATTGCGCGAGCGTCTGGGCCGTGCTGGTCGTAAGACTGTTGAAGAACGATACTCAGCGCAAACCCAGGCTCCTCGCGTCTACGAGATTTTCAAATCAGTCCTGCGCGACAGTGTTCCTGTCGCGTCATCGGTTCCTTCTCGTTCAGCGCGAGCACAGTTTCACGGATGACTGCTTGAGAGCATTTGATTCATGAGAGAGCTTAGAACCAGGTAAACAAGGTCCGTTAGTTTCGCAATTAGGTCAGGTTTTGTGAGGGCACGAAGACACGATGCATGGTGCAAGCAGATCACGGTTGTTGGTCATGGCTGTATTTGCATTTCTTCCGTCCTTCATGTTGCGGAGTTTTTATCGTTGGGTTTTCGGTTACAAGATTGGGAAACGAGTTCGTATTGGACTGAGCATTATCGACGCGCGTCACTGTGAAATAGATGATGACGTGAGTATTGGCCACTTCAACGTCATTACTCGAGTCGAAAATTTGCTCATCAAGGATCATGTGCGAATCGGGCACTTGAACGTGATCCGTGGTGGCGACTCGGTAATCCTGGGTCGTTATTGCGAAATTATCCGCATGAACGAGATAAACTCGATCCCTGATCCGGATGTGGTGAATAAGATTGATCCCACTTTTATCCTGGGGGATGGCAGCATTCTGACGGCTGGCCACAAGATTGATTTCACGGATCGGGTTGAGATTGGCAGGCGCGTCATTCTTGGCGGCCGCAACTCATCACTCTGGACGCATAACCGGCAGAGAACTTTGCCAATCACCATTGGAGCATTTGCTTACATAGGATCTGAGATTCGCATGGCTCCGGGCAGTGCAATACCGGCCAGGTCAATCGTAGGCATTGGTTCTGTAATCACTAGTTGCTTGAAAGACGAAGGCAATCTAATCGCGGGAGTGCCGGCTAAAGTAATCAAAGCGTTGAGTACCGAGGATGAATTTCTTATTGAACATCGAACCCGTCCGGATTTACCTGACGACGTCTAACTTCGAGTGTTAAGTTAAGTCGTAATAGATAGTCATGAATAGCATTATCATAGTTCTGCTTGTAGTCGTTTGCGTAGCGATAGTTTTCATCGTTCCCGGCCACGCCGCCGGAGCATTGGTTGTATGCGTCGTAACTTCAATCCCCACTATGATCGTGTTGGTTCGGAGTGGTCCAGAACGAACTTTTCTGATCCGATTATTTCTGTTGGGACTGATTGTGAGGTTGATCGTTGCCACGGGCATTTTCGCTCTTCACAAAGAAGAGTTTTTCGGTGGAGACGCTATTACCTATGACGCATTCGGAGACTCGCTACTCAGGTCATGGAGCGGTGATACATACCATTCGGCTCGCTACCTCAGTTTCGTCCAATCAGGTGGCAGCGCCTGGGGAATGTTGTATGTCGTTGCATTCGTCTACCAGATCGTAGGACGCAATCTTTTTGCAATCCAGTTGTTGAACGCATCAATAGGTTCCGCAACGGCAGCAGTTGTCTATTACAACGCGAAGACTCTGTTTAATAACGAGCGCGTTTCTCGACTCTCCGCTATGCTGGTTTGCTTCTTTCCATCGTTGGTACTTTGGAGTTCGCAAGCACTCAAAGATGGTCTAATTGTGCTCACTCTATCATTGGCGATTTTGGCTACATTGAAGCTGCTGGAAAAAGTGTCGATAGGCTACATCTGTTTGCTGACAGGTTGTCTCTTTGGTTTGCTGAGTTTGCGCTTCTACATTTTTTATATGATGGCCGCGGCTGTCATTGGCAGTTTCGTTATTGGCATGAAGTCAATGAACAATCAGAGTTTTGTAGGCAGGTTTATCGCGATTGCTCTGATTGGCCTGGCCCTCACATGGGTCGGAGTTCTGCGCTATGCAACTGCCCAGTTTGAGCAGTATGGAAATTTGAAGATGATTCAGACGGTACGGCAGGATCAGGCAATGGCGGGATCTGGTTTCGGTCAGGACGTTGATGTGGGAACTGCCGGAGGCGCGCTAACCGCGATTCCACAGGGTTTAGTGTACCTGCTCTTTGCCCCGTTTCCGTGGCAGTTCGCGTCCGCGCGTCAGAGTTTAGCTTTGCCTGAGATGGCTGTTTGGTGGTTGTGTTTTCCGCTGCTGATTCTCGGGATTTGGTATTCCATGAAGCACCGGCTCCGCAAGGTGGTGCCCATTTTCTTATTCACTACTATGTTGACGCTGGCTTATTCGCTCTTTCAGGGAAACGTTGGCACTGCGTACCGCCAACGATCACAGTTGCTCGTTTTCTACCTGATCTTTGTTGCCGTCGGAGCGATTCTCTTAAAGGAACGAGCTGAAGATCGCCAGCGTTCACAATTAAAAGCCAAACAGGCGCTGGCCGACTTACAAGCAGCGCGGGTGCGAGCCAGGAGAAAGTCAACTGAATTCGACCATCCGGAATCGATGCCGCGGCCTACCTAAACTTTAAGTAGTCTATTTTATGAAGCCACGCAGCAGCAGGTAATTGATGATCTCCCTGGCGTTTGTTTCCGCAGCCGTATTGGCTGTTTCTAGTTCGATCTCAGGTTTCAGCGGAGGTTCGTAGGGATCCTGGATACCGGTAAAGTTTGCGATCTCACCCTTCCTTGCTTTTTCATACATACCCTTAGCATCTCGCTTCTCACATTCGGCTAACGGCGTGTTGACGAATACCTCGATAAAGCGATCGTCACCAATTCGATTTCGGACGTCGTTGCGAGTCGCGCGGTAAGGACTGACGGCCGCGCAAATTACGGCACCGTGATGACGTACTACCTCAGAAGCTACAAAACCGATTCTTAGAATGTTTGCGTCGCGATCTTCTTTGCTAAATCCAAGGCCCTGCGAAAGGTTGTTGCGAACCACGTCCCCATCCAACACTGTAACGGATTTTCCGTACTCCTGTAGGAGGACAGTCAGAATCTCGGCAGTAGTTGATTTGCCCGACGAACTCAAACCCGTGAACCATATGCAGAAACCTTGTTTGTGTTGTGGCGGATAAGTCTCAGCAATCGCCGAGCTGACTTCCGGCCTGGCAAACCATGACGGTAGATTCACACCACCTTCTCGATACCAGTTTCGAGCAAGTGATCCGGATAATTGTTGGGTAACAGCATCATCTCTAAGTAGACCGACATCTTCATAGCGGTCTTCTTCGGGAAGATAGACGAACTCTCCAAAACACAGCGCCTTGACGCCAGTTTCAGCTTCATGGCGTTGGACCAATTCCTGGGCGTCGTATGGTCCATAGAAGGGTTCGCCGTTAGAATTAATTCCCGGGCTCGCGTGATCCCGGCCCACGATCAAATGGTTCGCCCCATAGTTTCGCCTGATGATTGCGTGCCATAAGGCTTCACGAGGTCCAGCCATGCGCATCGCCAGAGGCAACAGCGAAAGCAGAATCTGATTCGGTTCGTAATATTTTTCAGCCAGCGCTTTGTATGTTCTTACTCTGGTGAAGTAATCAATGTCTCCGGGCTTTGTCATGCCTACGACCGGATGGAGTAAGAGAACTGCGTCCAAATTCTCAATGGCCCTCTTTGTCAACTCTTCGTGTGCTCGATGCAAAGGGTTGCGAGTCTGAAAAGCGACGACTTCAGATTTATCAAATTCCGAAAGCCGGGCACGTGTTTCCGCAGGAGTTAGTCTTAAGTTGCTAAAGTCGTAGTGATGTGGAAGCCTGAGGACCTGGAGTGGTCCGGAAATATTTCTCTTTCCCCATGAATGCATTTCAGCTACGAGAGGGTGGCGCAAATCAACGGTCCCAAAAACACTGAGAGCTGTTTCCTCGACGCTCCACTCGTAGATTTCCTCAACCGTCATTATGGCTACGATCTCGTTTCGAGAATCTACCAGTGATACGCTGCTGTCGAGCTCAACGTAGCTTTCATGCTCGATTGGCAAGGAAATGGGAATTGGAAAAAGCTGACCATCGGCGAGTCTCATATCTTTGCAAACTCGCTCGTAGTCGGCCGAGCCCATGAAACGATCCAGCGGACTGAAGCCGCCACTGGCCAACAACTCCAAATCGCAAAGAGATCGGTCGGACAACTTGATCCTTGGGAGAGTTTTAGCGTGAGCGAGCGTTTCCTCGAAATGTTCAACTGTAAGTTCGACGAGTTCGCCGCCGTAAGGAGTTATTAACTGATTGCGTTCTGATGTGATTTTATTTGACACGGTTACCAGCAAAGAGATGAAAATGAAGCGCGGAATCTTAGCATACGTTTTTGATGATGTCTGGAATACAAGGGGAAGTTAGGTGATATTCGTGTAATTTAGTAAATCGTTGACGGGGCCGATTTTGGACAGCATCACGAAGGTTGGCTATTATAGTTTTTTCTTGAGTCAAACCCTCGTGCGCAAGACAACATTAGTCTTCTCAAATTGACGCAGCGAAAAGAGCAAGCGACCGAAGCATCACTATGTGTGGAATCGTAGGATTAGTTCGAAATAACGGGAAAGCTATTGACGAGCAGTTGTTGTCGCGAATGTGCGATGCGATCCGGCATCGCGGTCCGGACGACGACGGCTTTTATGTCAACGGCCCTGTTGGCCTCGGAATGCGACGCCTTGCCATCATTGACCTGAAAAGCGGAAAACAGCCGATTCACAATCAGGATCGCAGCTCGTGGATCGTCTTCAATGGTGAGATTTACAACTACCTCGAGTTGCGAGAAAAGCTCGAGAAGCTGGGCCACACTTTCTATACCAACAGCGATACCGAAGCTATTGTCCATGCTTACGATCAATACGGTGCTGACTGTCCCAAACATCTTCGCGGAATGTTTGCGTTTGCAATCTGGAATGAAACGAATCAGGAACTGTTTCTGGCGCGCGACCGCGTAGGAAAGAAGCCGTTACTCTATGCCCAGATTGAAGGTGACCTCGTTTTCGGCTCAGAGTTCAGTTCTTTATTGCTTCACCCTCAGATCAGTCGCGACGTTAACCTCGAAGCACTCGATCATTATCTTTCCTTCATGTGCATACCGGCGCCGATGACCGCATACCGGGCCATCAGGAAACTTGAGCCCGGGAATTGGCTGCGATGGCGGAAGGGCGAAGTTACAACAGAGCGTTACTGGAAACCTGACTTTTCAAAGAAACTGAAGATCGATGAGCAGGAGGCCGGGGAACAAACGGTTGAAATTCTTCGAGACTCAGTCCGTTGCCGGTTGATGTCGGAGGTTCCACTTGGCGCTTTCTTGTCAGGCGGCATCGATTCGAGTGCAGTAGTCGCATTGATGAGCCAGGAGTCATCGGAAAGGATCAAAACTTTCTCAATTGGCTTTGACGAGCAGGACTTTAGCGAACTCCATCATGCTCGCCGCGTCGCTGAGCATGTAGGCGCCGACCACCACGAGTTCGTCGTTCGGCCTGATGCAGTCGAAGTTCTCCCGTTGCTGGTAGAACATTATGGCGAGCCCTACGCGGACTCTTCGGCGGTGCCAACTTACTATGTAGCACGCGAAACTCGTAAGCATGTGACCGTGGCGCTTAATGGCGACGGTGGCGACGAATCATTCGCCGGATACGAGCGTTATGCGGCAATGCAGTTGGCCGAGCGTTATCGTAAGCTCCCAAGTTTCCTGCGCGAATCAGTCATCCAGGAAGTTGTGGCCCGCGTTCCCGCATCCGAGTTGGGCCGTGGTCGAGTCAAGGCGTTTAAGCGTTTTGTCCAGGCAGCGTCGTTGCCCAAGGTTGATCGCTACATGCGTTGGATGAGCACCTTCAATAGCGATCTGAAAACTTCACTCTATTCCGATTCATTTAGACAGGAACTTCGGGGAAACCAGCCGGTGGATCTCTTGAGACCGTGGTTTGCGCACGTCAATGGCTCAGGAATTGTTGATGCTGCCTTGCAAGCCGACATCATGACCTACCTGCCAAATGATCTCTTAGTGAAGGTCGACATTGCCACGATGGCGGTGTCGTTAGAAGCGCGTTCACCGTTCCTGGATCATCATCTGATTGAGTTTGCTGCCAGCTTACCGGAGAGGTTCAAGCTGCGCGGACTGACGACCAAGTACCTGCTAAAAAAGATCCTGCGGAAATTGTTGCCGAGCGAGAACATTAGCCGACGGAAAATGGGTTTTGGCGTCCCTATCGGACATTGGTTCCGGGGCACGATGCAACCGTTTCTACGAGAAGTTTTACTCTCCGAACGGGCACTTAGTCGTGGCTTGTTCAAACCTGAAGTAGTTCGCAGTCTTATCGATCAGCATGCGCGCTCTGAACGTGACCACTCGCATCAGCTTTGGACGTTTTTAATGTTGGAACTCTGGTTCCAAAGATTCATTGATTGAAATCTTGAAAATCACAATTAGCATGGAGGTCCAACCTTGAAAGGCGTTGTTCTTGCCGGAGGTCTGGGTACGCGTCTGCGTCCCTTAACTTCAGTAACCAATAAGCACCTGCTCCCGGTTTACGATCAGCCGATGATCCACTATCCAATCCAGACGCTCGTTAATGCGGGAATTAACGACATCATGGTTGTGACCGGAGGGAGTTCAGCCGGAGAATTTCTTCGCCTTCTCGGCAACGGAAAAGCTTTCGGTCTCAAACACCTAAATTACGCGTATCAGGAAGGAGAAGGTGGAATCGCCGAAGCCCTTGCCCTGGTCGAACACTTTGCTGCGGGCGAACCAGTTTGCGTTGTCCTGGGCGACAACATCATCGAGGGAAATATTCATGCTGCGGTTCGCGCATACCGGCACCAGGGAAAGGGTGCAAAAATCATTCTTAAAAAGGTCCATGATCCGCAGCGATTTGGCGTACCTCAACTTGATGGACATAAAGTCGTCCTGATCGAAGAGAAGCCTGAAGCACCAAAGTCGGATTACGCGGTGATCGGTATTTACATGTACGACCAGGAGGTCTACAACATTATTCGTACCTTAAAGCCATCTGGCCGTGGAGAATTGGAGATCACCGACGTCAACAATGCTTACATTCAACGGGATGAAATGACGTGGGAAGAGCTCGATGGATGGTGGACCGATGCCGGCACTTTTGAAAGTCTGCTCCGAGCATCAAACCTGGTTGCCGAAACCGGGGCAAACAAATTGAACATTGCAACGGAAGAGGTGGCAACGAATGCCTGAGAGATTCAAGCCGGGACGGATTGAAGGGGTAGTTGTGCGTTCGCTATCCGCCTTGAAAGATCATCGAGGCTGGTTATCAGAAGTTTTCAGGCATGATGAACTCGAGAGTGAGTTCTTTCCAGTCATGTCATACATTTCGTCGACAGTCCCGGGAATAACCAGGGGGCCGCACGAACACGTAGATCAGGCAGATCTCTTTTGTTTCTTAGGTCCATCCACCTTTAAGTTGCGCATGTGGGACAACAGGGAAGCGTCGGCCACATTCAATTGCGTCTCTACACTCTTCGTCGGCGAAGATGACCCTACGTCAGTCCTGATTCCTCCAGGCGTGGTACACGCGTACCAGAACGTCGGGGGTACGGATGGATTGGTCATCAACTGTCCGAACCGCCTATATCGCGGGATTGGCAAAAAGGAACAAGTGGATGAAATTCGTCACGAGGACGACCCGCAGACCATTTTTCAAATTAATGATTAGTGCCGGTGATCCGGTAAGTCGAGTTACTGATTAGAGGTACCAGTGCCAGAGTCGCCCCGGACAAAAATTGTGCGTATCATCGCGCGACTCAATGTTGGTGGTCCAGCAAAACATGTTGTCTGGTTGACCGCGGGTTTAAATGGATCGAAATACCAGTCACTGTTGGTGGCAGGTTCTGTCCCCGACGGCGAAGAAGACATGAGTTACTTTGCCGACGAGTCTGGAGTGAAACCGTATTACATTCCGGAAATGAGTCGGGAAATATCGCTCAAGGATGCAAAGACACTCTGGAAGTTATTCCGCCTTTTCCGTCGTGAAAGACCAGATATTATTCACACTCACACTGCGAAAGCGGGAACGGTTGGTCGCGCCGCGGGCTTTCTCTACAAATGGTTCACACCGGGATTGTTATTAGGAAGACCGCGCAGTTGTAAATTTGTGCATACCTATCATGGACACATCTTTCACAGTTATTACGGTTCTACTAAGACCAAATTATTTCTCACGATTGAAAGGCTGCTTGCCCGATCAGTCACAGATCGTTTAGTTGTGATTAGCGCTCAACAGGCAAAAGAGATTGGAGAAACCTTTGGTGTAGGAACCGAGGCACAGTTGAGGATTATTCCCCTCGGACTCGACCTCGAGTTGTTCTCCGAATATCCAACGCGTCGCGAAAGGTTCCGAAGAGAATTGCAGGTCGATAACGACACAGTTTTGGTTGGCATTGTTGGTCGCTTAACTGAGGTAAAGAATCACGAATTATTTTTAAGGTCAGTTGCGGCCTATAAGACTCTCGGGCAAGGCGAACCACCAGTAAAATTTGTGGTGATTGGAGAAGGCTCGCTGCGTGGTAAGCTGGAGGTGCAATCACAGACGTTAGGTTTGCGCGATGACATAGTCTTCGTGGGAGGCAGAAACGACCCGCAATATTTTTATCCCGCACTTGATATCGTCGCGCTGACTTCACGCAACGAGGGCACACCCTTGACATTAATTGAAGCCATGGCCAACGCTCGTCCCGTGATTGCCACAAATGTTGGCGGAGTTGTCGACCTGCTTGGGCCAGTGATCGAAAAGGGGGAGTACAGGATTTGCGAACGAGGTTTGAGTGTCCCCTCAAATAATCCGTTAATCTTTGGCAAGGCTCTAAAACGGTTGATTAATGATAAGGCCCTGCAACATGAGATTGGTGAGCGTGGATTTCATTTTGTGCAGGTGTCATATCAAAAACAACGCCTACTCAACGACATCCAAAATCTTTACGATGAGTTGATGGACTACAAACGAATTGCTGTCGAGTCCCAGGTTCCGAGAACCGAAGTTCGCTCGAGGGTATAGGCAGAGGATTTTTCTAAACTGACTTGAAGGAGTTGAACGATTGCGCGTACTTATTACAGGCGGTGCCGGTTTTATTGGATCACATCTTTCAGATGCTTACCTGGAGCGTGGAGATGAAGTTTATGTGATCGATGATTTATCGACGGGCAAAATCGAAAACATTCAACATCTGAAAGGACATCCAAACTTTCATTACACGATCGAAAGTGTTCATAACCAACCGGTCACCGCTGAATTAGTTGACCAGTCAGATGTGATATTTCATTTGGCCGCCGCAGTCGGAGTCAAACTGATAGTTGAAAGTCCGGTGCGGACAATAGAAACAAACGTGCGCGGCACCGAAGTCGTTCTTTCGCTTGCCAACAAAAAGAAGAAGAAGGTTCTCGTGGCTTCTACTTCCGAGGTCTACGGACTGAGCGCTGATGTTCCCTTTCGCGAAGATGGCAACCTGGTCATGGGTGCCACCACTAAAGGGCGTTGGAGTTATGCGTGTAGTAAAGCCATCGATGAGTTTCTCGCACTCGCGTACTGGAGGGAAAAAAAGCTGCCCACTATTGTGGTCAGACTCTTTAACACCGTTGGTCCAAGACAGACCGGACAATACGGGATGGTTATTCCTACATTCGTTAAGCAGGCGCTCGCCGGCAGACCGATTACAGTTTATGGTGACGGACAACAGAGTCGATGCTTTGGTTATGTGGGTGACATTGTCGGTGCACTGGTTAAGCTGATGGACCATGAACAGGCTGTTGGTCAGGTCTTTAACATTGGATCGAACCATGAGATTTCGATTCTCAAGCTCGCAGAACGGGTCAAAGAGTTGACGAAATCCACGTCTGAAATAGTTTTCGTCCCCTACGACGAAGCCTACGAAGAAGGCTTTGAAGATATGCCGCGACGCATTCCCGATATTTCCAAGATCAGTGGGCTGGTCGGTTTCAAACCTGAAATGGGCTTGGACGGGATTCTGGAGAGTGTCATCGACTATCAGAGTGGGCGCCGGTCCGCTGCCGGGTGAACCTGAAGTGTGCCGGACCCCGCCGCTTTGTTATACAGGCTTCGATCAGAAAGGCAGCTGCGCGAAAAACCGCCGGCGGGCCGGCGCCCTCCAGAGTCTTTCTGACGCCGCTTGCTTTGCCGCCTCATATCGAATAGTTTTCCTTCCGAAAATCGGGCTTGTTATCACAGCACCGGATTAACCCCTGACCTCGAATAAATATGCCTTTTAGCCCGCGCACGCTGCTGGCAGTTGCCGCATCTTTTGGTCTGGCCCTGGTTCTTACTCCGCTTGTAAGGGCGTTCGCTCGCCGTTTCGGCGTGGTCGCTACACCAAAAATTGATCGTTGGCACAAGAAACCAACTGCAATGTTGGGCGGCGTCGCGATCTGGCTCTCGGTGGTTGCCAGCATTATATTCTTTATGCCCGACACGACGTACGGCTGGGTAATCGTGCGCGCCACCAGTTTGCTATTTCTAGTAGGACTCGTCGACGACCTCATTCACATCAAGCCCTACCAAAAACTGATCGGACAGATCCTCGGCTCTGCTTTTATCGTTTACTACGGTCTGACGCTGCCATGGACCGGTTCGGTGCTTTTGAACATGGGATTGGCCATCTTCTGGCTAATCGGTATCACAAACGCGATCAACCTGCTCGACAATATGGATGGACTGGCTTCTGGTATCTCCATTATTGCCGCCGGTTTTCTGGCGCTGGGTTTTATGAATACGGGTCAGTACATGGAAGCACTGATGCTCTTGATTTTTGCTGGAGCATTGCTTGGTTTCCTCGTGTTCAATTCGAATCCGGCATCGATCTTTATGGGTGATTGCGGGTCGATGTTTGTCGGGTTTTTCCTCGCAAGCTCTGCCCTTATGAACGTTAGCGGCGGACGATCGCGAAGTTTTCTGCCGGTACTCGCGGTTCCGATCCTTGTGCTGTTCATCCCAATCTTCGACACCACTTTCGTGACAGTCTTGCGCAAACTGTCAGGAAGAGCGGCATCGCAGGGCGGACGCGACCACACTTCTCATCGCCTGGTGGCATTGGGAATGTCGGAAAGACATGCGGTGTGGATGCTTTACGGATTCGCCGCGCTGTCAGGTGTTCTCGCCATCCTGGTCCAACGTGCCCGGCTCGACGTCAGCCTGGCCGCCATTGCTGCCTTTACTATTCTGCTTACGTTAATCGGTGTCTATCTGGCGGGAGTCAAGGTTTATGACCAGACAGAAGCGGACCTGGCCTTTAAAGATAGACCGCTCTACGCGTTTTTGGTTGATGTCTCTTACAAGCGCCGCATCTTCGAGGTCTTGCTTGATGTAATTCTGATCGTCCTTTCTTACTGGTGCGCTTACGCTATCAATTTCCCCAGCGGCAGTCCGGCGTGGAACCTTTTCATCAGAACCTTTCCTGTGATCGTGTTCATGAAGATGCCAGTCTTTTTGGCGATGGGGGTTTACCGCGGGCTCTGGAGATACACAAGTATCGGCGATCTCATTGTCTTTGCTAAAGCGGTTTTCGTGGGCTCGATCGCGAGTGTGGTGATGGTCCTGTTCACTTTCCGTTTCGAAGGATTTTCCCGCACAGTTTTCGCGATCGATGCGGTGCTCCTTTTCCTTTTTCTTGCAGGCAGCCGGCTGGCATTCAGACTTTTTCGCCAAATTCTGCCTGCAGTGCACACCAGGGATGGACGACGAGTGCTGATCTACGGAGCCGGCGACGGCGGCGAACTCCTGTTGAGGGAGATTAGAAACAATCGTGAGCTTAATTTGTCCCCAGTCGGATTTCTCGATGACGATCCTGCGAAAACCGGCAAGGTTATTCACGGCTTAAAAGTATTTGGTGCTAACGGCGATCTTGGCCACGTGTGCGAACAGCAGGAAATTCACGAGGTGGTGATTTCAAGTGTAAAGATGGATGCTGAACGAGTACAGGAGGTAGTGCGTTCGTGTAATGAGCGGCAAATTACTGTGAAGCGTATGAGGATTACACTCGAGGACTTGACCGAAAACTAGCCGGTTTGGATTCTATGCCAAAGGAATTACTCCAAATAAACACGCAAAAGATCGTCACTAAGGTTTTGCTGGTAGTGCTTTTGTTACTTGCGGCTCTATGGTCCTTCTTTGTTATTCGCTGGTATTTGGGTAATACGCTTGCCGAATATTTTAACCCTGCGGAAAACAATATCGATCTGGCGGAGTTTGCTGCTTCGCTCGCTCCGAACGATCCTTTGGCGCATTGGAGATTGGGCCAGGTGTATCAGCAACAATTGCCGATGGACCAAATCGGCCGAGCTGTCAGCGAGTATCGGAAGGCTATCGTTCTGTCGCCTAACGACTACCGGTTTTGGCTTGCGCTGGGAACATCTCTTGAACAGGAGGGAAACATAGCCGAGAGTGAAACCGCCTTGCGACGAGCGGTAGCTCTGGCGCCGGCTTATTCATTTCCGCACTGGTATCTTGGCAATTTGTTACTAAGAAATAACCGCTTCGATGAAGCATTTCCCGAACTGCGAACCGCGACCGAAGCTGACAACGAGTTGCGGCCCCAACTTTTCAATTTTGTTTCAGCCGTTTATGGACGTGATCTGGAATCTATTAAGCAAGCGTTAGGACACGATCCCGCGGTAAGAGCTCAGTTTTCACTCTATCTGGTAAACCAGAAGAGCTTTGACGATGGATTGGCGCTATGGGCCAGTCTCGATCCCAACTCGAAGCAGGAAAATCGAACTACCGGAGACGAGATAGTCAACGCACTCATCGGGGCTTTTCGATTTCATAACGCGCTGACGGTCTATAACGATTTAGCACCCACTGAAGTATATCGAACGGGAATTGGCAACGTACTTGACGGAGGATTTGAGGATAGCCTGGATCACGGTGCTAACACAGTCTTCGGTTGGCGTGTTGGCCCGGTTTCCCAAATGCAGGTTGGAATCGATCCGGCCAAAGCTCATTCTGGCCACCGCAGTTTGAGGTTGCTTTTTCAGGTGAAGACAAAGCTGAACGCTGTGAATGTTTCGCAGCAGATAGCCGTGCTTCCAAATACCGAGTACGAGCTCGAGTGTTTTGCGAGTACAGAGAAGCTCGAGAGTGGTTCGACGCCGTTAATACAGGTTGTAGACGCCTCGGATCAGACAGTTCTTGGATCGTCGGCTCCAGTCGCAACTGGTACGAACGACTGGAATCGAATTGCCTTTAGCTTTAAGACAAAACCTAAATCAGAGGGCGTGCTAATTAAAATCGTGCGAGACAACTGCGATAGCGATGTACCGTTGTGTCCAATCTACGGTGTTATGTGGTATGACGACTTTAGTCTCAAAAAGAGAAGTTAGCCCGATAGCCGGCGACAATTCGGACGCTGCAATCGAAGCTCAAGCTACAGAGAGTAGCGTCTATAAAATCCGCCACACGCTGGCGAGCCGTTTCGCCTTCCTGGTGATCTGTGTGGCGATAGTGACTACGGCACTGGCATATGGAACGGTTCACTACTGGGCGTTGGGACTCTTCAATCTGGGCGCTTTTACAATATTACTGTTGTGGGTTCTTGATGCTTGGCAACTTAAATCACTGCGAATAAGCCGCAATCTCTTGCAGTTGCCGCTGCTCGGAATAATCATCGTCGGACTGATACAACTGCTTCCGTTCGGGCAAGTCGATGCGGCAGTTAATTCACTAAACGTTTCTCACAGTCTGTCATTTGACCCTTATTCTACTCGGTTGGTCCTCGTTCAAATCTCCACGCTTTTTATTTATTTTGCAGCAACCCTGGTGTTTATCGACACGCCTCATCGATTGCAGGTTATTGTCCGGACGATAATGATTTTCGGCTTCCTGCTGGCAATCTTTGGCTTGACGCAATCAATTGCGAGTCCGAATAAGGTGTACTGGGTCAGAGAGCTCAGTCAGAGTACGGCGTTTGGGCCATTCATTAATCGACATCACTTTGCGGGTTACATGGAGTTAACAATTGCCTTGCCGCTAGGCCTGGTGTTCGCGGGTGCAATCGAACGCGAAAAATTACTGCTGTACGTCTTTATTGCAGGTTTGATGGGAGTCGCCCTGGTAATGACTGGTTCCCGCGGAGGAATCATCAGTCTCGTTGCTGAGATTTTGTTCCTGGTTGTCGTCACGGCGTTTCTGCGTCCTTCGTCTAGTGAACATCATCAGCGTCACCACAGCATGCTAAAGAGAGCTGGCGTACGAGCAGGGCTGGGTTTAGCGTTAATAGGTGGTCTATTCATAGGGGTAATATTGTTGGGCGGCGAGGCCTCGCTCACCCGATTCATTGATACAGTGAATACCGATGATCCTTCTACCGGCCGCACACATTTTTGGTCTGTTACTTTAGAGATAATTAAGCACAATCCGATCCTGGGAACTGGTTTGGGTGCCTTCGGCGCGGTCTATACGCGCTTTGATTCACGCAACGGGCTCTTCAGATTGGAGCAGGCGCATAACGATTATCTCCAGATTTTTTCAGATGCAGGAATTGTCGGTGCGTTTATGGCCCTGGTGTTTTTGGTCCTGCTTTTTCGTTTGGCCTTCAAGCGCGCAAAGTCAGACGATCCGTTCAGGCGAGGAATTGCTGTCGCTGCTCTCGGTGGTTGTTTCGCGGTATTGATCCACAGCTTTTTCGACTTTACGCTGCACACAACTTCTAATGCGTTGCTGTTCCTGGTGTTGGCTGCTTTAGCGACAGTAAACGGACGAGTTGAACATATCACGCGGAAACGAAAGCGAAGGCGTGGTCGATCCTCTTCGTCAGAACCTAAGTCGAACGAGGTTCTAATCTGAGGTCTCGGGATCTGTCTGAATCAGCTAAGGTTGTAGTATCATTGCCGCAATCCGCACTAAACTGATTTCCCGATAACGAAAGGGTAAGGAGACCAACGAATTGGCATCGGCAGCTTCTGCCAAAACTGGCGATAAAAGCACCACTTCTAAAGAGCCGACGTCAATTCCCGGTTTATGTCTTTCTGCCTCGCTATCTCACGGCAAAGCCGATGCGCTCAATCACAAGGTCGGCGATGACTGGGTACACCTTTCTGCGCAAGCTTTTGTCGAACGCGTAAAAAATGTAGCCCTTGGACTTGCCGCCCTCGGGATCAGACCGGGAGATCGCATCGCTCTCTTATCAGAGAATCGACCGGAATGGTCCATCACCGACCTTGCTATCCTTAGCCTGGGCGCGATTAACGTACCTATCTACACAACCCAGGCAGTGGACCAGATTGAGTACATTCTGACTGACTCTGGTACCCGCGCAATTTTTGTTTCTGGTAAGAAACTTTTTCGCCACGCGGAACCGGCTTTAACGAACAGAGCGTTGGAACACCTGATCTTCTTTGACCCTGATGTGTCAGCTGAAGTTGGTAAGGGAATCCAGCTAGATCAGCTTGAGGAGACTGGCAAAGAACAACTGAAGAGTCGTCCCGACGCATTCGATGCTTACCTGCATGTAGTCAGGCCTGACGATCTTGCCACGATCATTTACACTTCCGGAACGACAGGCGAACCCAAGGGAGTTATGTTGACGCATAACAACTTTATGTCGAACGTGCTGTCGATCACGCGAGGGTTGCCGATTGGTCCGACTGACGTAGCACTCTCGGTGTTACCACTTTCCCATATTTTTGAGAGAGCCGGATTTTACGTCTTTTGCTACAACGGTCTTTCTGTTTACTACGCAGCCTCGTTCGATCAAATTGGAGAGAACTTGCGTGAAGTAAGTCCCACCGTCATGACCGCCGTGCCGCGCCTGTTCGAGAAGGTTTATCACCGTATTATTAAAAAAGGGATGTCTCAAAAAGGTTGGAAACGACGAGTGTTTACTCAGTCGCTCGCCGTGGGTCAACGTTATGGCGAACTAAAAGACAACCGGCGCTGGATCCCAGCCGGTCTTCGGTTGAGGCAAAAAGTTGCGAGCAGCCTCGTCTTCTCAAAATGGCGCGAGGGCGTCGGAGGAAAACTAAGATATTTTGTTTCAGGTGGCGCTCCGCTTGCTCCCGCATTGTCTTATGCCTATCTCGCCGCCGGCATTCCGATTCTGCAAGGTTACGGCGCAACTGAAACATGCATTGTGTGTGCAAACCGGCCCGGCAACAATCACGTAGGTTCTGTCGGTGTGCCCTTCGATGGTATTGAGCTTCGTATTGCCGAAGATGGAGAGATTTTAGTCCGTGGTCCAAATGTAATGAGAGGTTACTATGGCCAGCCTGAAGCCACCGCTGCTGTACTCAAAGATGGTTGGTTTTACACCGGCGACGTCGGCCACATGGACAAGGATGGTCGCCTCTATATAACTGATCGAAAGAAGGATCTGTTCAAACTTTCCAACGGGAAGTATATAGCCCCGCAGTTGTTAGAGAGTTTATTGAAAGAAAGTGAGTTTGTGAGCCAGGTTGTGGTGGTCGGCGCGGGGCGCAAACAACCTGTAGCCCTGATCGTTCCCGACTGGGAAAACCTGAACCAGGCTTTAGCTTCAACCAGGGAGCAAGTACCTAAAAATAGAACCGAACTCAGCAAGCATCCGTCGGCGATTAAGATAGTCCAAAAAGACATCGCGGCTTTGACAGCTCCTCTGGCTGATTATGAGCGAATTCGCCGCGTTGCTCTCCTTCCTAATGAATTCACGATTGACGGTGGTGAACTTACTCCTACATTAAAAGTAAAACGCCGCGTCATCGATGAACGGTTTGCGGCCGTCATCGACGAGCTCTACGCCTGACACTCTTTAAATGCAGCGAATTCTGTTAATTGGTTTTGCGGGGCTGGCCGGTACGCTCGGACGCTATTTCATGTCAGGTTTGGTTGCCAGACGCTTTGGCGAAACGTTTCCGGTCGGAACAATTATCATCAACGTGATCGGATGCTTTCTTGCCGGCTTGCTCTTTTACGTGTTGCAGGAGCGAAGTCTGGTAAGTGAGACAGTCAGACTGGCCATCATGGTAGGTTTTCTCGGAGGCTTCACAACTTTCTCCGCCTACGGTCTGCAAACCTTCACCCTCTTCAGGGACGGAGAGGTGTTTCTCGCATTCTTAAATCTGGCAATATCCAATGTGCTTGGATTGTTTATGGTTTGGCTGGGGTTTGTTGCCGCGCGCGCTGTAATGAGTTGAGTCCAGGATTTACTAGTTAAGAAGCGAACCAATCTTGCTTTTTGGACTTGAGGATCGACTCTGCCAGGATTTTCAGATCCTGCGGCATTTCTGGGGTTTTGTTGTCCCCGCGAAATGCGCTCCGATAATGCGCCAGGAGTGGTAACTCGGCAGTACAAAACTCGCAACTGCTCAAGTGAAAACTGACGAGGTTTGATACCGGGGTCGACAACTTCTCGCTGCGAAATGACAGAAGCGTACGAGACGACGGGCATGCTGTCGATTTTTGAAAAGGCAAACTCTCCTTCAAGCCTTTCATAGTATTTTCAGACCCTCACACGTCCGCGTCCAACGCCGATGGGCTAAGCCTCCTGGTCAATAATGAGGATTATCCTGGGACAAGAGTGGCCACTAGCCTTGCTGGCAAGTACTTACTTCTTATCGATCAACAGTACAAAACGGGCAATTCCCAAGTATTTCCAAATATTTTCCGTCTCTAACCCAGTTTTTTCATACCTTTCTCAAATGTAAAAACATGTTGCCCATTATTAAAAATGTTGTTAACATGCCGTTGTCAGTCGAGTCGAGAGTTTACGGCTGACATATCCAGGAATCGCCGCCTCCATAGCGGTGGAAGATCGTCAGGCCAAACAACCTTGTCCAACGCTTGCCTCGATGGCAGCTCCTAACGCTTCCATAACGAAAGATCGGTAATCCCCCAAGGCCCAGCCCCTGGAAACAATCTCTGTACTCACGATCTTGCCAGTAACCCTTGAATCGAACACCTCGCTTCAAGTCATAAAAAAAGCCCAGACGATCTAGTACTCACCGATTCTTGAGACCGAACAGAGACACTACCCAGAACCAAGTGGCAACTCGGACAATCCTGTGAAATCCATTAGTGAAG
>DASROI010000294.1:0-2295 GCA_035646955.1 Pyrinomonadaceae bacterium | reverse complement strand
CGCAAGTTATAAACGGCTTGCTATTGCCGATTATTCTCTTTGCAATCCTGAAGCTGGTAAACGATCGCGAACTGATGGGCGAGCATGTGAACGGGCCCGCTTATAACCTGGGTGCGTGGTTAACGGCCATAATCGTAACTATGTTGTCGCTGCTGTTTATTTTGGTCACTCTCTTTCCTAAGCTTCAGCGCTAGCCATTCATAAACCCTTCAAAGACGCAGCCAATTCTTTCTCGCCAAGCTGATAGAACAGTGATAAAAGATACTTCCTGAAACGCCAGAAGTTATCGATGTTCGCCGGTAAAACGACAAGAACATGAATAGCGCCCGCCGCAACAACAAGGTCGTGCTCTTCTGCATAGCAACCGCGATCGTGTTGCTCGTGATCTATCTGATCTTCAGATTTGATCAGGGAATTCGAGAGTTGCTGAACACTCAGATGGGCCTGGCCTCCAGGGCAGGCACTATCGTCGGGGTTCTACGTCTGGTTTCCTTCGCAATTCTCGCTTACCTGATGGTGCGCGCTTTCAACGCGCTGATCTTCGGTCTCATCTTTCGCTTTCGACGTGGGTTCGAGGCGCCCACGCTGGTTCGGAATATCTTTTCCATTGTTGCCTTCACGGCCCTGTTCTTCCTCATCTTTACGCTGATTTTTCCTGACGCCAACCTGGGCGCCGTATTCACGACCTCCGCAATCTTCGGTGTAATCCTGGGCCTTGCATTGCAAGACACACTGGGAAACTTTTTCGCCGGCATTTCACTGCAAGCGGATAGGCCTTTTCAGGTTGGTGATGTGATCACAGTTGGATCGGATCGGCACACGGGGGTCGTCGAGGAGATAACCTGGAGGGCGGTAAAGATTCGGACCTTTCAAAATCACATAGTCCTCATTAGCAACAGCACGGCCGCAAAGGAACCGATCGAGGTTTGCCCGCGCGAAAACCTGAATGCACGCACCGTGTTCTTCAATACAATCTTTACAGACTCACCGGCCAAAGCTATCCATGTCGTCAGAGAAGCGGTGCGAGAAGCTGACAACGTCTCGCCAAAAGTGGCACCTATTGTTCGCGTTCGCGCCATTGGCGATAGCGCAATGGAATATGAAGTTAAGTACTGGTTGATTGATTATGCGAAATACAACGACACTGACGCCTTAGTGCGCCAGCGGATCTGGTACGCCTTTCGGCGAGCCGGGTTAACTTTCGCGTACCCGACGCGAACGCTGCTGGTGGAAAGAAAAGCCAGGAGCGGTGCAGCTGATGGCGACGGCGGAGCAATTGTTGAACGACTGGCGGCTGTCGATATTTTCGCCCCCCTCTCCGCCGAAGAGACGGCGATGCTCGCCAGGGCTGCCACCAGTCACGTTTTTGCCCCCGGCGAAACAGTGATAAGGGCGGGAGATCCAGGCTCATCAATGTTCGTCGTCCACAATGGCCGGGTGAGAGTGCAGGTCAGCGAAAACGGTCGGGCTCGCACAGTTGCCACCCTCAGCGAGGGAGCCTTCTTTGGCGAGATGGCGTTGTTCACTGGCGAACCTCGAACGGCAAACATTGTGGCCATTGAGGAGACTGAAGTCCTCGAAATTGGGCACGCCGCCATGAAGCAGGTCTTCGATACCAACCCTGATCTGGTTGAATCCCTGAGCTACATTATCGCCGAGCGTAGGCAAGGACTGGTTGCCAGCGAGGACGTTTCAGTCACAGATGCAGACCAATCTGCCGGTCTTCTCAGCTCCATTAAACGCTTTTTCGGCATGAAGTAGCCTTGAACCGAACATCAACCTTCCTCTGAATAGCACCTCCAAACCTCCTCCCACCGCTGAATTTGCTCAGCATTTTCGTACCCTTGGAAGAACTTGACAGGCTTACACTCAAATATTATTATTGTCGCACGCTCACAAGAAGCCCGGGTTTAGTAGACGGCTTCGGAAGCCACACAGAGCGTAAAGAGAATAGGAGGAGAAGTAAGATGACTATTGTTCGTTATGATCCCTTTCGGGACTTGCGCACTTTACAGGAAGAGGTGAACCGGCTCTTTTCTACTAACCTCACCCGAGGTTTTGGTGAGGAAGGTATTGGCGCCGGGGCCTGGAATCCCAGCGTGGATATTTATGAGAATAAAGACCACATCGTACTTGAGGCGGAGCTTCCGGGAATGAAGCGAGAAGATTTTGAGCTGTCGGTGGAGAACAACGTGATCACGTTGCGCGGCGAGCGCCAATTCGAAAAGAAAGACGACTCGGATAACTACCACCGCGTAGAACGCTCTTACGGATCTTTCACGCGGTCTTTCACCC
>DASROI010000293.1:0-22149 GCA_035646955.1 Pyrinomonadaceae bacterium | reverse complement strand
GTGGAGGGGCCGGTGGCGTCGCGGGCGGCTGGGGCGGTGCAAGGTCGGCTGTATTTTTCGGACTCGAAGTTGGACCAGTGGTGTGCCGCGGCAAAGCGATTGTTGCCGGGTACGATTCCATAATTGTCGCGTTCGGATCGGTGAGCTCGCGGCTGGTGGATTTTTCAGACGCTGGCGTCAAATCGGCTGAAGTCGCACGAATTGTCGCATTTGGATCGAACGTTTGCGGCGCAATGAGCAGGCCGCCGTCAAAAGTACAAAACTTTTGTCCCTCATCAGGGAACGTACGATTACATTTAGGGCAACTCTTCATACACGAGTCCTCTTGATGGAGTGGATTGATTCAAAGGCGATCAATTTGCGCGAGCTGTTGCAAGCTTCTGAGATATAGCACTGTTTCCAGGATCTAATTCGAGGGCACGCTGATAAGCCTTCGCAGCATTCGCCTTCTGTTTAGCTTTCATGTACCCGTCACCCACTCCTTCGAAACCATAAATTCCCGCCAACTGTTTTCGTTCACCCTGGGCCGCAAATTCAGACGCGCGTTCGTACGTGGCTGCGGCATCATCAAACCGATCTATAGCCAGGTACACACGGCCAAGCAGGTTGTATGGTTGATAAGCACG
The DNA here is from genome assembly GCA_035646955.1 of Pyrinomonadaceae bacterium. GTDB lineage: Bacteria > Acidobacteriota > Blastocatellia > Pyrinomonadales > Pyrinomonadaceae > PSRF01. The sequence continues at coordinate 21,523 of DASROI010000293.1, read as the reverse complement.
TGGACTAACTTCAGCGGCGGTTTTAAGGTAGGGTTCTGCTTCTGAGAATCGCTTGTAAACTATCAACAGACGCGCCATTAAGAGCAAAGAGGTTGGATTACGTCCATCAAGCGCGAGTGCTTGCTTGAGTACAGGTTCAGACGAGGGCCAAAGTTGTTCAGCCTGGAGCGATTCGGCAATCAGGTTAAGCGTCGCAGGATCCTTCGCGAGCTCTGTTGCCTTGGCATACAAAGGAACCGCTTCAGCCTGACGATTCGTTCGATTAAGTACGCGCGCAAGATGCGCGTAAGCAACAGCAAACTGAGGATCCAATTCGATTGCACGTCGATAACTATGTTCCGTTTCGCTGTTGACGATACCGCGAGCCTGGAGCGCCACTCCGAGTCGATCCCAGCCGACGGCGTTCTGCGGATCAATCTGGACCGAACGCCGCGCAGCCATCTCTGAGTCCGCAAAACGTTTCGCATTGTCGCCACCGGGCTTAGGTTGTACCAGCACGACACTCAATGCCAGGTAGGCATCAGCGTCGTTGGGCGACCAAAGAGTCGCGTTCCGGTATGCGGCCTCGGCTTCATCCCACTTCTGCTGATCAGAGTAGACGTTACCCAGTCCATAAGCCGCTCGAGCATCCTTTGCCTTAAGTTTCAGGATACTCTGATAAGCATTTTCGGCCTCGGCGTACTTCCGCTCATCGCGGAAACCGTTACCTTTTTCCAGCAAGTCCTCGATTTTTTCTTCTACAGCCGGACTCTTGGGCCGATTGCCGGTGGGTCTATTTGAAGGCTTGTTTGAAGTAGCCGGCCCCTTTGATTTGGCCTTGGTCTCGGGATTCTTTGCACGAAAAATACCCGCACCGCCCCCAACATCTGCTCCAACGTCCTGTGCCCAAACTGCACTGGCAGCAAGCAAACACACTGAAAAACAAGCTACCGAAAGGACAAGCATGCGCAAAGTTGCGTTAGCTCTCATTCTGGTCTCCTACGGACTTATACCTTGGATTATGACAAGAAGATCGACTTTGAGTACTGGGCTCAAATCGCAAAATGCGTTTCCTTTTATCTGACACCCTTAATTTTCGCCAAGAAATATCTCTTCGGATTGTAGATCAGCTTTTGCGGATGAGCTAATTAGATTCGCCCGGTTTCGCCCGTAAACTCCCTGAGGGGCTACGATCCACTCCGAACGAGCCGAAAACCGAGCAAGGTGTTCTTTGTTGAAGGTGGGACAAACTCTCGCAGGCATGACGAAACCGGCTTATCTACATTAGCCGGATCGCTTACATAACACCCCCCGCGGATCGTCACCCAGTCTTTGGTGCTATCGGGTATTGTGATTGGGTTCCCTGGATACGCCGACACTCTCGACGCTGTCCATTCCCAGACGTTACCCAAAAGATCGACTACTCCCCACTTATTCTTGCCTTCAGGCCGCGAACCAACATCGAATGGCGCTGCCTCCTTAACGACTGCCTTATTGAGTTCCCACGTTTTCCCCCACGGATATAGATCGTCGTTCGAACCATTCCGAGCTGCGTATTCCCACTCTTCCTCAGTCGGCAACCGATAAGAGACCGAGTCACGTTTCGAACGCCAGGTGGCAAAGGCATTTACATCATCGAACGAGACATTAACCACCGGCCACTTCTCCTGCCCGAATGGCGGTTTTGAACCACCCCAGTGCGACGGATATGCATGATTGGTTTCACGCACAAAATCCGCGTACTCGGCATTGGTTACTTCGGTACGGTCCATAAGAAATCCGTGCACTTCGATCGGATGTCCGGGCGTTTCCTGACGTGGTCCTTTGTCCCTTCCCATTATGAATTTGCCGCCGTCGATGGGAAGCAACTCTGCTTTTGCTGTCGGAGGTTTGTCAGTTGTCTTTGGTGGTTGATTTGTAACCACCTCAACAGCAGGTTTTGGACGAAACATTAAATAGCCACCAATTCCAACACCAGCGAGTACAAGCACGATCAGAGCCGCAGCGACGAACAGAAATGGAACCGCCTTTTTAGTTCCGGTCTCCGGCATTGCGTGTCCAGTTCCTGCGGGAATATTGTTGGTCATGGCATGCGTTGTTGACCCAACCCTCTGGACATGTGTTGTTTCCGGATCGATAGCGGTCGCAGGAGGCATACTTACTGAAAGTCGCTCTAGACGATCCTCTAGTTCCCTGGCTTGAACGGCCATGCGCTCGAGTTTCTCTTGTTGTTCGCGCTCACGGGCCTCGCGTTCTTTCTTCGCAGCTTCTTCGAGCTTTATTCTTTCCTCTTCCGCCTGTTTCGCCTCGAGTCTCTTTTGCTCTTCACGCGCGAGTCGCTCTTGATCTTCCTTTTCGCGGCGGTGTGCAGCTGCCGTGTCGGTCAGCTGTTGTTTCACATTCGTATCCAACTCACTGGCGCTAACTGTCCCTGCTAGCGATTCAAAAGACGCTGCGAATTGCGTGTCGTTGGTATGCGGTGATTGAGAACCCGTCGCGGACAATGGATCTGGTTGACTTGATGTGGAGGAGAAGGCCGAGGCAATTGTCTGATTTGGATCCAGACCACCAGTCTGCCTGCGCTTACTTGCTGTGCCTGGCGACGAATTTAAGGCTGCCTGCAACTCCTTAAGAAATGTAGCGACGGAATCTATTCGAGCATCAGCTTCTTTCTCAAGCGCATGCCGTACCACTGCTTCAACAGCCGGCGGCACCGAAACACCCATTGACTGGAAGCTCGGTGGCGGTTGAGTCAAGTGCTTTTTCATGATCGAAGGGATTGAGGATCCCTTGAAAGGAACTTCACCGCTCAGCATTTGGTAAAGAATTACTCCGAGACTGTAAATATCGGCTCGGGCATCTGGCTCATCATCGGACCACTGTTCGGGAGCCATATAAAAAGGAGAGCCCATCAGACCACTCGTTTGAGCTTGCACGAATGAACCCAGTAACTCTCCAGATTTGATCTTTGCCAAACCGAAGTCGAGAATCTTGATGCCCTCAGCGACTGGGACTTCGTCCTGAAGCATGATGTTCAGTGGTTTCAAGTCGCGGTGAACGATCTTTTGACGATGTGCTGCTCCAACTCCAGCCGCTACCGGCCCGATCAATTCCCATGCTCGTTCAGGTGACATTGGTCCTTCCTGGCCGAGGATGTCCTGGAGTGATTTTCCCTTGATGAACTCCATTACAAGGAAAGGCATGGTGCCGCGAACCACACCGAAGTCAGTTACTGCGATGATGTTTTGATGCCTGATTGCAGCGGCGGCGAGTGCTTCCTGCCGGAATCGCGTTGCGAGCATCGGATCGTTCCCGACTAGATCTGGAAGAATCACTTTTATGGCATGCGAGGTTTTAAGGAAGATGTGACGAGCCTGGAAAACAACGCCCATCCCGCCCTGGCCAAGACGCCTTTCCAGAACATACCTACCGTCGAGTGTAGGATCACCCAGTAATGTAGGAGCGGTCACATCACCGTCTTGTGGACAATGATTGATCTCGTCGGGGAAACAGCGCTTACAGACCGGACACTCTTTCATGGAATGGCTCGTAACACTCGGCCGCTAAATCATACTGGCAAGGCACGTCCACTTGTCGCAAAGACTGGACTCTTTGAATGCAACAGGGAATTTTTCAAAGCTATAGACTTGAAAAACTGCAGTCGGCGGGTCGTATCGAGAAAGCTGGAGACTGCAAAATTGTTCATCTGGTATTCGAGTGATTTCCGCCACGCTCGGGTAAAGACAATCGCAGCTGATTTTAGCCACTAGATCGCAGGCAAGCAACCGCTTTGACCTCTGTAGGAGCGGCCTTCTCTGGCCGGTTGTTAATCAGAATTCGATATCAGACAGTCTTTGGGCGGCCCCGAAGGGCCACCCAAACAACTGCTTATCGAATTACTATATTGACGAGGCGACGTGGCACAACGATAACTTTTACCACTTCTCGGCCTTCTAATGAGGTTTTTATTTTCTCGTCGGCCAGTGCGGCAGTTCGCAATTCGTCCTCAGAGACCTCGGGCGACGTAACCAGGCGAGAGCGAAGTTTCCCGTTCACCTGAATCGGAATCTCCAACTCTTCACGCTGCGCGAGCTCGGGATCGGCAATCGGCCAAACCGCTTCTCCGGTTAATAAACCGTTTGGGTTTCCGAGTCCTTCCCACATTTCCTCGGCTACATGTGGAGAAAATGGCGCCAACATTACCACCAACGCTTCCAACGCCTCCTTAACAACAAATACTTCAGATTGGGAGGCTCGACCCGGATCGACATTGAGATCATTCAACTGGTTGAACAACTCCATTAACGCTGCAACACTCGTGTTCAAATGAAGCTGATCAAAGTCTGATGTAACCTTCGCAATTGTTTGATGAGTCTTGCGGCGTAGCGCCCTCGCGTCGCCGCTTAATTCATCATTATCAACTGAAACAGGCGCGTCAGTCAGTCTATTTTTCCACTTATACACTGCGTTGTAGACACGTCTCAGAAATCGTACTGCGCCTTCGATACCAGTTTCAGACCAGCGCAATTCGTTTTCAACTGGAGCCGCAAACAGAACGAAGAGGCGACTCGCGTCAGCGCCAAAAGCGGCAATCATCTGGTCTGGATCGACTCCGTTCCCCAGACTCTTCGACATGGCTTTCCATTCATCGCCACCTTGAACGCGATTCGTTACCATGCCCTGTGTCAGCAAACTCTTCACAGGTTCATCAAAGCTAACCAATCCGATATCGCGCATGAACTTAGTCCAAAAGCGCGTGTAGATCAGATGCATTACCGCATGAGAATCGCCGCCAATGTATTGATCAACAGGTGTCCACTGTTGGGCGATATTGCTATCAAATGGCATTGACTCGTTGCGAGGGTCACAGTAGCGAAAGAAATACCACGAGGAATCAACGAAGGTATCCATCGTATCAGTATCACGTCGCGCTGGACCATCACAGTTCGGACAAGTGGTATTGACGAACTCAGGAACTCCAGCGAGCGGCGATTCACCCGTTCCCGTGAACGTCGCAGTCTGCGGCAACACAACGGGAAGTTGCTCGTAAGGAACCGGAACCATTCCGCATTTATCGCAGTAGATGACCGGAACTGGCGCGCCCCAAAAGCGTTGACGCGAAACACCCCAATCCCGAATTCGGAAGGTGACGGCTGCTTCGCCAAATCCCTTGTCCTTCGCATAAGCAACCATTTCAGCGATTGCAACTTCCGACAATTTACCGCCCCAATCACCGCTGTTAATCAAGACGCCAAAATCAGTGAAGGCTCGATTCATCTCGGCGGATTGATCAGTTCCCGTTACAGACGTTGGTTCTGCTGCGGCTTGCTGATGAGTCACTGGCGCAATCACCTGTCTGATCGGCAGAGAGTATTTCTGCGCAAATTCAAAGTCGCGCTCGTCGTGCGCCGGAACGCTCATTACCGCCCCAGTTCCATATTCGATGAGCACATAGTTGGCGACCCAGACTGGCACGGGTTCTCCACTAAACGGATTGATGGCCAGCACTCCTGTGTTGAGTCCCTCTTTTTCCGCTTCGACAGTTTCGTCTGCGGTTTCACGTTCGGCTTTAACCTTTGCAGCAAAAGTCTTCACGTCCTCTTTAAGCGCAGACTCCGACAGTAATTCATCAAGCAATGGATGTTCGGCCGACAACACTACAGCCGTGGCACCGAAGATAGTGTCGATACGAGTAGTGAAAACACGGATCTTGTGACGGCTGTCCTTAACCGCGAAATCGATGTAAGCGCCTTCACTCCGGCCCACCCAATCTCGTTGTCGTTTCAGAACCTTCTCGGGCCAGGCAGCATCGATCTCTTTCATGTCTTCCAGGAGCTGCTCAGCATATTGAGTGATTCGCAAGAACCACTGTTCGAGGTCTCTTTTTACGACGTGCGCGCCACAACGCCAGCAAACTCCTCCTGATGATTGTTCGTTGGACAGAACTGTCTGCTCGTTGGGACACCAGTTGACCTGAGAAACTTTCTTATAAGCCAGTCCGCGCTCAAGCATTTTCAGAAAGAACCATTGGTCCCATTTGTAGTAATCGGGACGATGTGCGGCGATTTCGCGTGACCAGTCGTAACTGATGCCGAGTCGCTGCAACTGCCCTTTCATGTGCTGGATATTTTCTTCGGTCCAGTCGCGCGGATTTACACCTCGTTTGATAGCGGCTTGCTCGGCTGGTTGACCAAAGCTGTCCCATCCGATTGGATGAAGCACATTGAAACCCTGCAGCCTTTTGAACCACGCCAGCGCATCACCGATCGAGTAATTTCGAACGTGGCCCATGTGCAAGTAGCCAGACGGATACGGCAGCATCTCGAGGCAATAGAACTTTTGTCTCGGATCCTCTGAACTCGCTTCAAAGGCTTTGGCGTCGTTCCATCGTTGCTGCCACTTCTTTTCTATTTGCTCAGGAAAGTATTTTTCGTCCATAACGTTATCCAAGTCTACACTTAACACGTTTTGCCTAAACCGCACAAAACCAGCCGGCCTTGGCCTCTAATTTTAACAACTTGTCGAGTGGGAATCGCCGCTGTCCGCCACATCGCGCGGTTAAGCGCGTCGCAGAAGCGGCACCGTTAGGAGGAGTTTAGTTCGAGGTCGTTTCCAAAACATGATCGTGATCAACTGATTGGGATTCTAACCCGATCTCGCAACGTTTGTCATTTTCCATTTACCAGTAGTCGTAATAGGAAATGCGAGACCAAGGTCAGTACCGGAGCGCAGTAGCGCCGGGTGTACTTTAGTTAACCTCCAGCAGGTACATAACACGAGGCGCACCCGACGGTACCGCGCTTCGGTACTGACCGGTATCGCAACTTGATCGTTTGGTTGCGGCCTGGCGTTCCGAGACAACTAGATCAGGCCTCTCGAACAAAACCCCTTAAAAGCTCGAGATTTTTGGTATCTGCCCGCGGATCGTCGTAGGGAGTCTCAAGTATAAAGGCGCAATGGTCTAACTTTGGGTGGGTAGCCACCCGACGTAATGGCTCGAGGCCGATGTGGCCTTCACCAATGTGCCAGTGCCGGTCGACTCTCGAGTTGTACGCCGCCCTCGAGTCATTGAAATGGATCGCACGAACAGCTCTCAAGCCCACGGAACTGTCGATCCTTTCCAGCAAAGCTTCGAAACCATCCTGCTCGCGCAGGTCATAACCTGCGGTGAAAGCATGTGCAGTGTCCAAACAAACTCCGAGGGGAATGCCGCGACATCCCTTCATAATCTCTTTCAGATGTTCAAAGCGATGGCCAATACACTCGCCCTGGCCCGCGGTATTCTCGAGCAGAATTCTCAACGACTTAAGCCGCAATCCGTCACAAGCGAGCTTGATACTATCGATGCAGGTTTGAATACCATCGGCCTCGCAAAACCCGCGTGAACTACCCGGATGGACCACAAGGTAATCGACTCCGAGTAAGAGTGCGCGTTCAACCTCTTCCTGGAAAGCGAGGATAGACTTTTCAAGGAAGAACTGATCAAAGGCAGCCAGATTGATGAGGTAGTTACAGTGGATTAGAACCGGTGAGATCTTCGTCAACTTTCTTGTTTGACGAAAGGTCTTTATGTCAGGCGCCGTGAGTGGTTTGGCAGCCCACGCTCGCGGATTCCGGGAAAACAGTTGCACCGTCTCGCAGCCAGTATCACGCGCCACTAGCAGTGCATTGTGAAGACCTCCTTTTATAGGAGCGTGGAAACCTATTTTGGGCATTGTGTTAATTCGTCAGTGGTCCGTGGTCCGTTGTCCGTGGTCCTACACATTCGGCGCCTCAGCGCGCAATAGCTAATAACGGTACGATCAACGAACTACGAACCACTGAATACGGACTACGGACCACTGACAACGTCTCAGAGTCCTTCCATCACTCGGAGCATATTCCCACCTAAAATCTTATCGATATCGCCCTCGGAGTAACCGCGACGTAAAAGCTCCTTCGTCAAATTCGGCAATTCACCTACATTCCCCAGTCCCGACGTTGTAATCTGAACTCCATCGAAGTCCGACCCAATTCCCACGTGATCAATTCCCACCAGCTTCACGATGTGATCGATGTGATCCACAACCCGCGACACCATCACCGGCGGCAGTCGTTTCGTATACTCTCGCTGTCGAACTCGATCTCGAGCCAGCTTCTTATGGACCGCGTCACCTGGCTCCGCCTCGGAAGCCTGCTGCACCATCGGTGCAATCTCGGCATCGAGTTGCTTCTTCTTCTGACTCCAGTTAGGTTCCAAATGCTCGGGATAGAAGATCACATTCACAACACCACCTGTCTTTGCCAGCGCCTGGATCATTTCATCCGTCAGATTTCGCGGCACATCGGCAATTGCTCTACACGCGGAATGGGTAGCGATCACGGGTTTGGTTGAAGTATTCACGATGTCCCAAAAGGTCTTGTCTGACACGTGGGAAACATCGACCATCATGCCGAGCCGATTCATTTCTCGAATAACGTTCTTTCCAAAGTCGTTTAGACCGCGGCTCGATCCGACTTCGTCGCCCGAGGAACCTGCCCAACTAGTGCTGACACTCCAAGCGGGGGACATATAACGCACGCCCATTTGGTAGTAACGTTCGACGTTCTCAATTCGGTCGTCGATCGCGTAGCCACCCTCCAACCCAAACAGGGCGGCGATCTTTCCCTTCTCTGCAGCGCTGCGAATGTCTGCGGCCGACGTAGCCAATTGCCACGTGTCCGGATGCTTCTCAGCCAAATCCCTGATGGCAGAAATTTGATCGTCTGCCCTCTTTACGCATCGCGGCCCTCCACCTCCAAATAGTTGGGGTTCGACCCAAATCGAGAAGAACTGAGCGTCAAGTCCGCCCGAACGTGCACGGACTGCATCGAAATGACCGTCAGTGAGTTGCTGCTGAAGATCAACCTGCTCGTCGAGGACGCGTTGTACGCTATCGGCGTGCATGTCGATGGCAATGGCTCGATAATGGATGGCGAGCGGATCGGCAGATTTAACCTCCGCCGGAGTGTTAACTTGGTTCTGTTGTGTCATGTTTTTGAAGTAGCACGCGTTTAGTGTCAGGAGCGACACGAGGATACCAAACCAGGCAAACACGCGCTGATCTACGGATTGTAGGAAGGTGTCAATGATTCGCAATCTCTTTGATTTAGTACGGCCGATTTTGATGTTACGTAACGAGACTTACCTGAGGCAAGTCGTCTTGCCAATCGAACTCTAACTACTGTATTGTGCCGATTCTGACTAATCCAGCATTGAGCTACGAAAGGCCGATATCCTCGGATTGTTTTACGTTTTTCTGCAAAGCTGTGACCGGGCCCTCCTCCTGAGCAGCAAATTCCTGAAGGAGTAAGAACCATATGTTCTCGAAAGAAGGTAAAGCTAAGGACATTAGAACGCCAAAGATCTGCGACGTGGTCTGGCACAATGGCGAATTTATTAAATGGAATGACGCGCGAGTGCATGTGATGTCACACGTGCTTCACTACGGATCCAGTATCTTCGAGGGCATAAGGTGTTACTCGACGGATCAAGGGCCAGCGATCTTTCGGCTTCGTGAGCACATGCAACGTCTCCTGAATTCCGCAAAGATCTATAGGATGGAACATCAGTGGACGTTAGAACAACTGTGTGAAGGTGCAATTGAGTTGGTCCGCCTGAGTAAGATGGATCAATGCTACATCCGGCCAATTTTGTTCCGCAGCCTTGACGAAGCAAATCCAGCTTTTGGCGTTAATCCCTTTCCGAATCCTTTGGCGTGCTATATCGGCGCCTGGGACTGGGGTAAATACCTTGGTGACGAAGCAATCGAACAAGGTGTCGATGTTTGCGTCTCCACCTGGAACAGACTGACTCCAAACTCCATGCCGGCGATGGCAAAGAGCGGCGCGAATTACATGAACTCGCAGTTGATCAAGATGGAGGCGCTGCTCAATGGCTTTGCAGAGGGCATTGCGCTCGACGATCGCGGTTATGTTTCCGAAGGCTCGGGCGAGAATATTTTCATGGTCGCAGGTGATGTCGTATTAACTCCGCCGTTATCATCTTCAATTCTCCCCGGAATAACTCGTGACAGTGTGATTCAGATTTGTCAGCAACTCGGAATCACGGTCAAAGAAAGAACTATTCAACGCGCCGCTCTCTACGTTTCGGACGAGCTCTTCTTTTCAGGGACAGCAGCCGAAATCACCCCGATTCGCTCGGTTGACCGAATTACCGTTGGCAAAGGTGGCCGAGGCGAAATCACTGAGAAGATTCAGAAGGCTTTCTTCGAGATCACCAAAGGCAAGCGTCAGGCCCCTGGCGACTGGTTGACCTATGTGAATCGCAAGGACTCAACAGCTGGTGATACCGAGAAGTCCCGAACTCCAGACGGTGAACCAGCTTTAACTGTCTAGGAAGCGGCAGAAAAATCGAATCCCGCACCACAGACACTCAGTCGCCGGTGCGGGATTTTTTGAGCCCAAAATCCTCCGTCGTTAGCCCTTTCCAGTCAATTTGAATGGAATCGTTGACGGCCTCATCGCGGGCAAGATATATTCTGTTAGCGCTCACGAATTACCCAGACGGCGCGCCCCACGAGACGTTAAGCGCTCCCATCCGAGCCACTCTCCCAAATCCAGTCGGACTTTCTTGATCCCGAAAGGTTCAATCTTTCATGGCCGCAAAAATTGACGACCTGCTTCGAATTGCCGCCGGTCATGGGGCTTCTGACCTTCACTTAAAGGTCGGAGCCTTTCCGATCATGCGTATTGGTGGCGAACTTCATCCAGTCGCCGATGCACCCCGCCTCAAGCAGGACGATACGCTGGATATGGCCTTTTCGATGATGTCGAACCGCCAAAAACAGCGGTTTAAAGAAGTATCAGAGGTCGATATAGCATACGGAGTATCGGGATTAGGAAGATTTCGCGCCAACATCTTTCAGCAACGCGGGACCGTTAGCGTAGTGCTTCGTGTCATCCCGGATCAAACTAAGGGCTCAGCACAGCTTGGATTACCTTCAGTTATTGACAAGATTGCCGACGAGCGTCGCGGCTTGATCCTCGTGACCGGAGCAACTGGTTCCGGTAAATCGACTACGCTCGCAGCGATGATCGACTACATCAACGCAACGCGAAGCGGTCACATTGTCACCATCGAAGATCCAATCGAATTTCTACATCGCGACAAACAGTCGTTCGTCACACAACGAGAAATCGATGTGGACACCCGCTCATTTTCAGAGGCACTACGAGCCGCGCTTCGCCAGGATCCAGACGTGATCCTCGTCGGCGAGATGCGCGACCACGAGACGATTGAAACAGCTTTAACTGCAGCAGAAACCGGGCACCTGGTTCTCTCAACTCTGCACACACTCGACGCGACGGAGACGATCACCCGTATAGTCTCGTCATTTCCAGCTCACCAACAACGGTCTGTGCGACTTCAGCTTGCCAGCATCCTGAAAGCAGTGATCTCAATGAGGCTCGTGCGAGCGGCCAAAGGCGCAGGCCGAGTCCCAGCAATTGAGATCCTTGTTTCGACTGCCTTCATTCGTGATCACATCATTAACGAAGAAAAGACGTACATGATTCGCGAAGCCATCGCTGCCGGAACCTCGCAATATGGAATGCAAACGTTTGACCAATCGCTATTCCACTTACTGCAATCGCGACACATAACGCTCGAAGAGGCGTTGCACAACGCGTCCAACCCTGATGAGTTCAAGATGAGAGTCTCCGGAATCTTTTCAGGAGACCAATCGATTACAAACTTGACTACCCCTTCGCCGATGAGCGTTCCGTCTCCTCCTCCTCTAAGAGAGGAATCGATCTTCGTCAAACACTGAAGCGTCAATTAACTCGCAATCGCCTCATCACTTGTACGCCTGAACGCCAGTTCTCATTGATATCAAAACGATAGATCTCAATGTCGTGTGAGATTAGCCGTGCAAGCGTCGCAAAGGATCGGTGAAATCTCAAAGTGGGAGCCACAAGGTATACAAGCGGTGGCTCATCAATGATGGGTAAATCTCCAAAGAGTTTTGCGGCCGCAATGTGACCTCGGCGTCGATGAGCTTCAACCCGTCGCCAGTAGTCTGCGCCTTGCAAAACGTGCTCACGATCCTCAGATACCTTCAACTCGATCACCACTAATCGTCCATCGCGTCTCAGGGCCAGAAGGTCTATCGGGCGAACTCCCAGTCTGCCTCCACGAGCGGTCCTGAACTGAGCGTGCAGCGGAGCAATTATCAAACCCGGATCCAGCCGGGATATGTCTTTTCGAAGCAATGATTCGAGCCAGGCTTCCGCTGCGTTCAGATACAGAGCGTTGCGACGGTCGGCAGCTTCCGCCGCTCGATGTTCGCGTAAGGCTCGCAACATGTTTTCCCATTCGGTGATCGTGCTTTCATCGAGTCTCCTCCTACTCTTGGGCGCGAGTCCAAACCAAATCGCCTCAGTGCCAAGTAAGGTTCTAACTCTAGCGAAAGGCAGTCCGAGGTAACGCAACGTTTCGCCATCACGCGCATGCACTACATCAATGGCTTCGGGTGCGAACGACACGATTGAGGCGATCTGCTCAGAGATTTTGGCGGGAAGAACAGGTGGAAATCTGGCGAGTCTTTTCTTCCACAATTGCGATCTTTCAAGTTTTTCAACCGGCTCAAGCAAGGCGAGACCCGGATCAACTCGAAAAATTCGGATAAGGTCCTGAAGGCTCGGGCGTAGCAGGGCCACGCGGTAGAGCGCCGCTCGAACCATTTCAGGCGAGACGAGAAGCCACAACTGTTGTACGTACGGAGGCTTGATTCGCTCTGAGGTTCGTTTGAGCCAAAGCATAGCAGCTGATAAGAAGGCATCGACAGCGGCAGCACCTGCGGGAACGACGCAGCCCGTAACGCCGATTCGCTCCATTTTTCGATGCAGGAGAATTCGAGCGTAGCGACCTGGTTGTCCACGTCTTATTCCTGGACTCAACGCACATCTTTCAATTCGAGTGTGTGGCAAAACACCGGACGCAAGTTGGGCCAATTGGTCACAACGCAGCTGTCTCGCTGCTCGAATCGTCGCGGCAACTGCATTGGCTGAAGCTCTTGGTATCAACTCGATCAAGGGTCGTTCGGCACCCATCCGTCGGGAAGCTTTGAGCAGTAAGCGATCGCCGGTCCATTCCCATTCGAGTATGCGCCATGAACGAACACCGCTTTCGGTCCAACAGGCGAGAACCAGACGTTGACCTGAAATTGAGAGATCGATTTCAGCGCGCCTTAACAATTGGGTACGTTCCTGCTCGGCTGAGCAGAACCACTCAACGTGCTGCTGCAAGAGCAGTTGTATTTTGTTAAGGGCCAGTTTGCTGGCAGATTGAGTTGTAAGTCGTTGAAACATGACGTGAGGAGCATGTTTTGGTGAACTTCGCGTTACTTCTACCGTGTGCTACATTTTTTGGCAAGGAAATTGTGGATTTTGTCAGTGGTCAGTTGTCCGTGGTTCGTGCAAATAACACTTTACTCGGAAACGGCGAACGGACCACTTACAAGGACAACGGACTACGGACTACGGACAAAACACTTAACATGAGAACCATATATTTAGCAGGCTCGGTAAGGACACCAATTGGAAAATTTGGCGGTGCGCTCGATTCATTATCGGCTGCCGACCTGGGCGTCGCCGTAGCCCAGGAAACACTCAAACGCACTGGTGTCAACGCCGATCAGATCGATCAGGGAATCTGGGGCTGTGCACGTCAGGCAGGCGGAGGTCCGAACGTCGGCAGACAAATTACTTTTCGCGCCGGTGTGCCCGAAACGGTTCCGGCGTTCACCGTGAATCAAGCTTGCGGCTCCGGTCTCAAGGCCATCATCCTTGCTGCCCAGGAAATCATGTTAGGGCGTGCCAACATCATTCTGGCTGGCGGTACCGAGAGCATGTCTCGAGTTCCCTATTTCGCTGAAGGAGCTCGCTGGGGTATGAGGATGGGTAACTCGCCACTCGTGGATGGCATGTACCGCGACGGATTTAACGATCCTCTCTCTGGACTGGTCATGGGCCAAACCGCGGAAAACCTGGCCCAGCGACACTCTATCTCTCGAACCGAACAAGATGAGTACGCACTGCGATCTCAAGACCGCGCTCAGACTGCGATGGCGTCAGACCGTTTTAATGACGAGATCGTTTCGGTCGAAATCGATGGTCCGAAAGGTAAGAACACGACAGTCGCAAGAGATGAACATCCCAGAGCTGGAACATCCATTCAAGATCTGGCAAAACTTTCTCCTGTATTTTCGAAAGAGGGTACAGTCACAGCCGGCAATTCCTCTGGAATAACCGACGGAGCGTCGGCTCTATTGGTGATGGATGAAGAGTCGCTTAAACAAAACGGAGTCAAAGCTCAAGCACGCCTGGTTGACTATGAGATTACTGGCGTAGCTCCCGAGATCATGGGTATTGGTCCAGTTCCAGCGATTCGTCGTTTGCTGCAGCGGCAACAGCTCGCGTTGAAAGACATCGATCTGATCGAACTTAATGAAGCCTTCGCTGCACAAGTGCTCGCGTGTGATCGCGAACTTAACTTTGATCGCGAGCGACTGAACGTCAACGGCGGCGCGATCGCACTCGGCCATCCAATCGGATGCACGGGTGTCCGGATAACAACCACGTTGCTTCATGAGCTGGAAAAGAGAGATGCACGACTCGGAATTGCCACCTTGTGCATTAGCGGCGGCATGGGGATCGCCTTGCTGCTGGAGCGAGCATAGTGCTGAACCGCAGACGCTCTTTGCTGCTCACACTGATTCTTGCCTTCAGTATTACATCGTGTCGTCAAGCCGAGCGCACTTCAACTGAAACCCCGCCTGTTGAAGAAGTCGTATCAGACACTCCCCCGTTTAAAACCAAGGAACCTGTCCGTTACCGCGCCGTTAGAACCATCACGCAAACAGACTCCAACGGTCGAACAACCACCGTCAAAACAAATATTTTCAAGGATGGACCATCGCGGCGTGAGGAGTTAGAGGTCCCCAACACGCCCTTGTTGGTGTACCTCGAAAAGGGCGGCGAACGATTTCTATTGCTGCCCGACGAAAAGATCTACGCCGAAGTCGATTCGCGATTTTCACTTTCGGAATCAGTCGACGATAACGCAACCGAGAGTTCTCCGGATCGTGTACTGCATACAGAAGCGGTCCAGACGAAATACCAAAAGTTGCCGGCCGAGGTGTTAGACGGAAAACCCGTCACGAAGTACAAGGTTACTGTTAACAATGCGAGTTCCGAATCCGTCAGCAATAATGTGACCCTGTTTTGGATAGACGAAAATTTGGGTATGCCTGTTAAGTCTGAGATGTCATCGGCTGACGGCTTTCGAACAACAATGCAGCTTTCAGCAATATCCTTTGAAGTTACTCAAGCAGACTGTGAAATACCAACGACCTATCGGATAGTCTCAGCGCCGGAACTAATTGTCCGTACAAAGCGGGCTGAGTGAACGTTGTATTCAAAAATGAAGCCAACCACAGTTAACCCGAAGGGCATCCGAACACAACTTCGAGTAAATGGGCCTGGAGTCCCAATTTCTCGTATAACTGATGATCACGCGAACAGAAAGGGCATTATTCTGGTGACAACGAAGTTTCTAGTTCTAGTAATTATGGTTTTGACAATCGGCGGTGCTCAGCTGACCGGTCATGCGCAAAGTCGCACTCGGGGGACCGCGGCGCTCCCAAACTTGGGACTACTTTCAGGATTGCCAGAATCTGATGCGGTAGCGCGGGTGAAGGTAAAGCGGTTATTGAACGAAGTAATGCCCCAAATGTTAGCGAATAGCCCGGCACGCCTTGCCGAGGCTAATAGTGCGATCGAACGATTCAAGACTCGAACAGGGCTCGATCCCAGAATGTTTGACGAATTAGTACTCGGTATTCGTTATACCTATCCGACCGAAGGTGTTACCAAGTTAAAGACCGTCGTCCTGGCAAGTGGTACCTTCAGCGCCGCCGGGATGGTTGCGGCAGGCCGAATTGCAGCGAACGGAAAGTACCGAGAAGAGAAATATCATGGGAAGACCATTTACATTTTTACGCTTGACGAAAGTATCAAGGTGCTTGGTCTATTCGACGCTCGAATCGGGGAACTAGCAGCGGTGCCACTCGACTCGAACACGCTGGCCCTCGGGGACCCGACTACTGTTCGTGATGCGATTGACGTTAATCGCGGTCGCAACCGGGCGAATGCTGATATCAATGCCCTTGCCAGTCGCGATCCAAACGCAGTCATCGGTTTCGGCAGCAACGTGACCACGCAGCTGATCAAGAATCTGAACATCGGTAATGCGCCGATTGCAAACGATCTTTCAAGTCTGAGACAAGTCTATGGTTCGGTCGGTGCAACCGTAACGGACGTGGAGCTCTTTATCGGCGCCAAGGCCGTCAATGCCGATGCAGCAAAGAGTCTAGGCGACACTCTTGAAGGTCTGAAGCAGTTAGGCGGGTTTTTCGTGGGCAGACTGTCGGGAGCTAAAGGAGTGCTCGCCAAGAGCGCGCTGGCAAACTTAAAGATTGTTACCCAGGCAAACGAACTTCAAATTTGGACTGCTGTGGCCCAGGCTGATGTTGGACCATTGATGGGTAATTAATATAGGGAAAAGAATAGGTCCTATAATTCATATATAGGACCTATTTCTCAAGTCTCTACTTCGTCGGGAAGTTTAAACCACCAGGAATCATCGGAGGTGGAGCGGGCTCTTCATCTTCCTCCAAGGTAGCCAGCACGTTTTCGTAAATCTTTATCTTACCTTCGCGCTTCATGCGTTCCTGCACGCCCGCGACATAATCTTCGAAAACCTGTCCCTGTCGTTCACTCAACATCGATTGCCTCAGTGAGTCGCGCTGTTTTGCGAACTCTGCAAGGTCAGCCTCTGTTCGCTTGGTTACTCCAACAATGACCCAGTTGTTATCAACCTTGATTGGAGACTTACTGACTTCCCCGTTCTTTAAACCGAAGATTGCGTCGTCAAGGGCAGTACTTGAACCAGCCGAACCCAATGACGAACCAAGCTTGTACGCTGCCTGAGAGTCAGCGGTGAGTCCATCTTTTTCGCCAGCAGCTTTCAAACCATCAGCACTGCTGACAGAGGCAACCAGATCTTTGGCCTTCTGCTCGACCTGCTCGGTCGCTTTCTGCTTCTTAATTGTTTCGACGATCTTACTCTTTACTTCATCGAAATCGGGGATGCGCGGATCCTTTTTATCGACCAGCATGGGGATGGCAAAGCCATCCTTAACACCCGTCGCATTGCCAATATCATTAGCGTTGTTCAGCGATTCAATGGCTTGTTCAAACTGCTGGCTACTACCAATTCCAGGTACGTCATCCTGAGGTTTGATGTATGGAGTCTCGCGCACCATATCTGCGGGCGACATGTTCGCCTGGGCCGCGAACTCCTGCGCCACCTTCTGCGGATCTTTGGTTTCCTTTAGACGAGCCTCAGCTTTGGTGGCGAGTTCAAACGCCGTCTGGAAGGCGCGACGATGTCGCAGGGACACCAACAATTCAGGCTTGGCTTCTTCAAACGTTTTTGGGACTGAATCTCCGCGTCGCAAGATGTACCAGTTTCCTTTAAAACGAATCGGAATATCGGAGACGTCACCGGGAAGCATATCGAGAGTCCGCTCATACAACCCCTCAGCCTTGTTGTTGGGGTTGCGTTTCACTGGTTGAGCCAGGAATCCGCCATTCTTCGCCGTCGCCGGATCTTCTGATTGACCGCGTGCGGCTTCGGCAAATGCAGCTTCCGTAGCCTTCCCGTCTGGACCACGTAGTTTTGCGATAATGTCCTTTGCTTTTTGTTCGACTTCAGCATCGAGATCTTTACGTGCAACTTTCAGGAGAATCTGTTGGACTTTAACTCCAGCCTCCTTGAATTGTGGTTGGAGCTTGTCGTACTCGGTTTTGAGATCTGCGTCCGAAATCTGAAGTTTGGATCCAGCTTTTTCAGTATTGATGAAAACGTAACGTATCTTCTTCTGCGGCTCAAAATAACGATAGTCAGTCTTATGACTCTCATAGTAAGCACGCAGTTCATCATCCGAGGGCTGAATTTTTTCCGCCAGCTTGTCGGGTGAAACGACTACATAACTAACATCAAAACTGGTATTGCGCTTTTTGTACTCCTCCTGGACCTCATCGTCGGAAACATTCACACTCGCACTAACGAACGCGCGGAGTTTCTCCTGCGCAATCTGATCTCTTATCTCATTCTCGAACTTTTCAATGTCGCCGTATCGGGCCGTGACTGACTCTTTATACCTGTCTAAACCTATAAACTGCCCTGATGCATCGGAAAAGTCTTTGCGAATTTTGGCGGCAAGTTCGGCATCACTCGCACCCAGACCAAGTCGGGCGGCTTCCTGAGAGATCACGTGTTTACTGATCAGGCCTTCGAGGAACCGTTTGTTGCCACCAAGTTGCGCGAGACTTATGCGCCCGCCAAACATTTGGCGATAGTTTTCGCGGGTCTGGGCCAGGTCAGCAATGGTGACCTTAGCAGATCCCACTTTAGCGACTACCTCAGTGTTTTTTGCGGGATCGAGACTGCCGGATGAACGCCCCGGAGCATAGAAGATGACCAAACTGATAGCCATGAGGGCGGCAAAACCAAAGATCACAAACTTTCGGGTACGTTCGAGTTTAGCTAGTTGTTTAAGCATTTAACTTACCTTTCAAGAGGAACGGCGGATTGTAAGGGAGACGCCTAAACCGCTGCAACTCCAGACAATGATCGTTCGACAACCGAGATGTGACAGTTGTTGATTGGATTCTAGCTTTCGGCATCAATCCTTAACCAATTCTCAACGACCAATTCACAATTAATAACTTGAGGGTATTTGCTCGGATTGGAACTGGATGTTATTTTAAAACTCTTAATGGACGCAATCAGCGGCTCAACGTGGCTCTGGGTAGGCTTCAGTGTATTCATTGTTTGCATGCTCAGCCTCGATCTTGGCCTTTTTAATCGACGCGCCCACGCTATTAGATACCGGGAAGCCTGGATCTGGAGTGCGGTTTGGGTAACATTGGCCCTGATCTTTGCGGGCCTTGTTCTGCATTACCAGGGCTCCCAGCGCGGATTGGAGTTTCTTACCGGTTATCTAATCGAGTTATCGCTCTCAGTCGATAACCTTTTTGTCTTTCTCCTCATATTTTCTTATTTCAAGGTTCCTTCGAAATTTCAACACCGGGTACTTTTCTGGGGCGTTCTCGGCGCTTTGATCATGCGTTTGACGATGATCTTTGTCGGCGCAGCGCTGCTCAACCGGTTCCATTGGATTATCTACATATTCGGTGCGTTCCTGGTCTACACAGGAATTAAGATGTTCAAACAGGAAGAGACGGACATTCACCCGGATCAAAATCCGATTGTCCGTTTCGTAACGCGACTGTTTCCAATATCGCACAAGTACGACGAGAGTAAGTTTTTTACAAAGGTTAATGGAAAGCGAACCGGCACCCTGTTATTGCTGGTATTAATCGTTGTCGAAGTGACAGACCTCGTGTTTGCCGTAGACTCGATTCCAGCCATCTTTGCGATCACGACCAACACTTTCATCGTCTACACGTCTAACGTTTTCGCAATCCTCGGTCTGAGGTCGATGTATTTCCTGCTAGCTGGAGTTGTCGAGAAATTCCAATATTTGCGGACCGGCCTCGCCATTGTTCTAACGTTCATCGGCATGAAAATGTTGGTGGTTGCGGCAGGTGTACACATCCCAATTTTATTCTCATTGGGCTTCGTAGCGCTGGTTTTATTGGGCTCGGTCGTTGTGTCATTGATTTTTCCCAAAGAGAAGGACACGACTTTTCACGTCGATCTACCACCTGATTTCGACCTGCCACTCGGCGAAGACTCACTGGATCCTGAAGGCGAATCTCTCGCCGCCGACGAATCCATTTCGGCAGATGAGCTTCCGACGTCAGAGTCCAGTTCGCAAAAGAACGAGAAGGAAACGGTCTAACGGCCTTCCAGTATGAGACCTGTTCTCAGCCCAGGGCTCAGCTTTAACAAATCCTGCCCGGCTCAAATTGTTAAATAGCTCTCAAAACAGGCGGAATTTGTGTCATTTAGGCCTATCAACGGCGAAACTATTAAACGTGCTTGAACGACACTATTTTTGTATGTTAAATTCCTGAGTCGGTAGTTGTTAATGCCAAACCCTTGGCAGCACATAACCCACCTACCGGTCACCGTACTTGAAGTTCACTCCTTGAATGTGCGAAACAAGCCTTTCAATGTCGCTAACGGCACAAAATTAATACGTCTCAAAGCCTGTCGCCCCCTCTGACGTAAGTCGTTGCAATAATGGCCACTAGAACCAGTCGCTTTGCTTTTGATTGGTGGATAATTCAGAAGAGATTTCTCTATCTGGTTGCCGCCATCCTCCTGCTCTGTGGAGTAGCAGGAGGCGCAGCTCTGTACGTCTGGAAGTACGGCAACCCACTTCGAGACGTAGCGAAAGTTAAAACTGCTTCGGGTGCACGCTTTGTCTCGTTTGAAGGGGATGTTCGTGTTATCCGCGCCGCCACCAGAGAAATCATAAGTGCCACCAGCGATACGGAGCTTTACCCTGGCGACACCGTACAGACCCAGGCAAGTGGCCGCGCACGAATCGGTCTGGCGGACGGTTCCACCCTCCTGGTCAAGCCAAACAGCACAATCATTGTTCGCGACAACACCCGTGAGGACGACGGGAAAAAGTCGAATGTCCACGTCCTGGTTGACAGCGGACAGCTGTATGTTCGAACTGAGCAACAGACGGAAGGTGCTACGAACCTGGTCGAGACACCTAAGACCACGAGCAAAATCGGAGAACAAACCGGCGCGAGTTTCGGAGTTAACCCGGAAGGCACAGAAGAAATTCGAGTAACGACTGGTGCTGTCGAAACAACGAATGGACGCGGTGAGAAAACGAATCTACAGGGCGGACAGTATGTGTCGGTAAACAATTCCGGCACCATCGCAGCGCCGCAACGGTTATTAGAAGTTCCGCAACCAATGACTCCTCACGACCTTGAAAAGATCTTCGTTACGCCGAACGGCTCAGCGAGCGTACCGCTTAAATGGACCCGCCCGCAGTCAGGGACGGCCGCTTACTATCGCGTGGAAGTCGCAACGTCACCATTCTTCGTTGCTGATGGAAAAGTCATCGAGCGCGATCAGTTGGTAGCAACTGAGTTTGGCGCGAGCGACCTTAGACCGGGAGTCTATTTCTGGCGTGTGCGAGCCACGGCCCAATCCGGGCAAACAAGTGACTGGAGTGACCCGCGCAAATTGGTTGTAGTCGCTCGAGGAGAAGGCTCCGAGGTCCAGGTTAACGGATTAGTGGCAGAATTTCTCGGCGGCAGTATCTACTTAATTCGAGGCCAGGCTGAACCCGGCACGACGTTGCGTGTGGGCGGCCGCGAAACAACCGCCGCCGCTGACGGTACATTCAGGATCCAGATTTCGATAAGTGCAACAACTCGGGAAGTAGTAGTAATGGCCCAGGACCGGCAAGGTAATAACAATCAATACAGGGTACAACTACCT
>DASROI010000292.1:0-4224 GCA_035646955.1 Pyrinomonadaceae bacterium | reverse complement strand
TGCTCGGGCGGCCAGCAGTGTTGTCTCCTGCAATTCCCAAACGGCGCGCGTCGCAAAGTTCATGGAAGGCGAAATGAATGCCAGTCTTCAACTGTGGTCGAGCTTAGTGGTGAAAGTTGGTCAAACTTAGAAAGAAGTCGGCATTGCTGTTTGCTTGCTTTCAGAAATCCCGAAACAGTTTAAGTTCCCGTACTGTGGAATCGAAGCGACCTATCATGCGCAAATTAGACGCAGGGCGTCAAGCGTGAAAATTTCAGTGCGACCCTCCAGAGTTTAGGGATCAATTGTTATGAGAGGTAAGCAGATGAGGTGCTGGCGCGTTTTGTGGCAGTGCCAGGGAACAGCTTTGAATCGGCAATGGCCACTAACGGCGCGGCGCGATGTTTCCCGGAGCGACCATCGAACGAACCCGGCGCCGTTGATTCGGTAAGGCCCTCAGCGCATCCCTGTTTCTTTGTCGAAGCAGCCGCCATGTTGCTATTTGCTCAGGATTAAGCACCCGGCGAATCTGGACTTCGTTCTGAATTCGCATCCTTAATTGAGCGCCCTGGGCGGCGTTGACTTCGCGAATTCGTTGCTCAACAAGGTTCTCGTCCAAATTATCGGAATCAAGAGCTTGCTCAAGAGCGAGGTTTGACTCTCGAAGTCGTTGGTTTACGGCCATCCGGTCATTCTTTGTCTGCTCTCGTATGGCTCGAATTCTTTGGCGCTGCTCAGGGCTCAGTCGCAATTGTTCGATCAAGTCTGGAGTTTGTTGGACCGGAGGAGGTTCCTGGGGAAAAACGAGACAACTCGCAGCGAGGATAAAGCCCAGCAGAAAAGTGAGTTGAAATAATTTATGGTTCAGCAACATGAAACTCTCAAACTCCTACTGATTTATTCGATCACTTAGTAATTCAAGACCGTCTTCATCAGGTCTGGCGACAAGGCGAAGATCAGCGGCCAACTGCTGGCGCTCATACCTGGAGAGTGGTCGGCGGTTCTTTGGTGATTGAGACTGAATTCGATTTACGCTGATGCGGTCCGAAGAATTCTCCGCCTGAACGGAGCCAACTGTCCCGTGATCTGATCTTGCGGCGACATTCGCCTCGTTCACCGCCCGCGCCACGGCGTCTTTAAGCTCCGCTTCCGAGTACATCCTGGCCGCAGCTTCTTTAAGAGGCGAGTTAACAACTTGTTTACTCTTCATAAAACCAATGAACCCAAAGACACATAAAACTGCGATGGCGACCGCCGTTCCCAGCTTCATCCATACCGGTGAAAGATTGAAAAAAGACGTTAGCGCGGCGCGGGCCGATTTACGCTCGACCCTTTGAACTGGCGACTGCGGTTGAAAGCCAGCAAGCGCAAGATCTCTCAGTTCGTGAACTGAACTCCGAACGCCTGAAAACGCTTCGTACTCTCTAGCGCAACTCCCGCACTGTCGCAAGTGAGTTTGAAATTGCTTCGTATCTTCCGGCGAAGCTTCGCCATAGAGAACCGAGATAAGTTCGTCCTGCTGCTGACAATCTTGTTTAAGGAAATCTTCGTTCATCTCACAATCCTGCCGTTCTATGTTGCGTCATTTGCAAATCTATTAAGTCTCATCTGAAGCTGCTTCAGGGCTGTGTAGAGCCGGCTTTTCACTGTGCTTAAGGGAATATCAAGCGCTTCAGCGATCTCCCGAAATGTAAGCTCTTCAAACTCTTTCATGATCACAACCTGACGCAGTTCAACTGGTAAAGTTTGAATCGCACGACGTACTGCATCCGTCTCCTGTTGGCTTTCAATTACATGCGATGGAGAGTAACCGACGGGTGCTGCGAACTGGGCAGCGTGTCTTTCCTCCTCATCTTCAATTGCCGACTCACTTCGTACCCTGGCTCGCCGCTGCCTGGAAATGCATTGGTTTACCGCAATCCTGTGTAACCAGGAAGAGACCTTAGCTTCACCTCGGAAGCCACGCAGGTTTCGAAACGCTGCCAGAAACGTTTCCTGAGTAGCATCCCTTGCCTCATCTTCGCGGCCGAGCATTCCGTAACTGAGCGCGAAGATGCGGCGTTCCCAGCGGCGCACAATTTCACCAAAAGCCTCTGGATCCCCGGCCAGTGCTCGTTCCACAATCGTTTCGTCGTTGGTTAGAGTGTCCATTCTGACCGCGAACTCAGCAGGCGCTGCGACTGGTGAGTGGCCGTTGTGTCATACCGCTCAAGCATTTAGACGTCAGGTCGAAGCATTAAGTCTACAAAATTACCATCCTCTCAACTCCAAAGTGTTAAACGATGGTAAATCTCGTTGACAGCAAAGCGGTTAGTCAACAATAATGGGCTGTGTCGCTGTGGCGCCCAGCTACCGCCCTTTCTTAGTCGTTCAAGCCCACGCCCGCCGGAATTCTAGCGTTCGACACTTAAAAATGCCGGAAAAAATCGGACGAATACGTCTCCTCTACATTGTGCTCGGAGTACTGCTTTTGGTCGGTCTCCTGCCTCTTACCTTCGCGGGTTTCGTTCTTTCAGGACGAAGCGGCGACGAACTGCGCTCTATCGAGGGTCGTTATCAAGCCCAGTTAGTGCAGGACAAAGCCCGCCAAATAGAACTCTATGGGCAGAGATATCGCGACGTGGTAACGGGCCTCGCCCGTGCTTTCGAAATAGCCGGCGGCATCCAGGCTTTTGACGACAAGGGCTATGACCTGCGTCTGCAGAAAACCCTTCAGGAAGATCCAAACCTTATCGCGTTGGCTCTATGGCCCGTCGACGGCAAACTCCATCGAGCCTTTCAACCGGACGTAATCAAATTGGAAGAGGTTGATGCCCGCGTCAGTGA
This sequence comes from Pyrinomonadaceae bacterium, assembly GCA_035646955.1. Lineage (GTDB taxonomy): Bacteria > Acidobacteriota > Blastocatellia > Pyrinomonadales > Pyrinomonadaceae > PSRF01. Next base: position 1,419 of record DASROI010000292.1, on the reverse strand, counting down.
AGTCTTAAAAAAGATGAGTGGACGTGGACTGGTTGTCAGCCGTCCCCAGATCATTCGGTCTGGACAAGAGATGGCACTCACTATCGCCGAACCTGTTTTGGGCGGACCGGATAATCAAAGCGTCGTCGCTGCAGTGGTTGCCGTCGTCTCATTTCAGGAGGTTTTCAGCGCAGTCCAACAACCAACTTCTCAGAGCGAACGGGAGCTGCTTGACGCAGGTCTTCCAGTTGTCTTCGTAGTCGACCAGAATGGACGCGCGGTGGCCCATCCCGAGGCGAGCGTGGCGTTTGCTGAAAAATCGATGACCGATTTGAAGGTGGTCCAGGACTGGCAAGAATCAGGGTCCCAGGTCCAATCGGCGCTCGCGCCGTTTTCGGCCGTGCGAAATGGCAGAAATGTTGAGATGTTGGGTTCGTATGCCACGGCCGAACTCGACAAAAACTCGCGGCTTGGCGTGATCGCTATTCAGGATGAAGCCGCAGCTTTGGCTTCTGTGTCCGACATGCGTTGGCAGACGCTTTGGATAAGTTTAGTGGCCGCGCTCTTGACGATAGTGATTGGACTCTTCTTTGCGAATAAGCTGACGGATCCGGTCCGGGAACTTGCACTCGGTGCTCATCGGATCGCCTTTGGTGACTTTTCGCAGCGCATCCTGGTCAAGAGTCGCACGGAACTCGGTGATCTTGGAAATTCTTTCAACCTGATGACTGATCAGATCGAGCGCTACATTGGCGATCTACAGAAGTCGGCGCAGGAGAATCGCGAGTTGTTCATCGGCACTGTTAAAGGGTTAGCGGCCGCAATAGACGGTAAGGATCCTTACACGCGAGGTCACTCGGAACGAGTTTCGCGTTTCTCGATTGCGATTGCTCAGCGAATGGGATTGCCTGAAGATGAAATTGAGAAGATCAGGATAAGTGCTTTGCTACATGACGTCGGCAAGATTGGTATTGATGACAACATATTGAAGAAGCCGGCAGCACTTACCGATGAAGAATATGAGGTCATGAAGAAGCATCCTCAGAAGGGATACAAGATCATGTCTCAGATCCCGGCGATGAAAGAATTTCTGCCGGGAATGTATATGCACCATGAGATGGTGAACGGTCAGGGATATCCGCAGGGGCTGACTGGCGATGAAATTCCGGTGATGGGCAAGATCGTTGCCGTCGCGGACACCTTTGATGCGATGACGACGGATAGGCCTTATCAAAAAGCCATGAAGTTTGAAGATGCTGTGGCCCGCATTGAGAGTTTTGTTAATACAAGATATGACGCGGAAGTTGTGGCGGCGTTTACATCTGCATGTCGCGAAGGCCAAATCAGGCCCGGCTCAGTGCGACTCAAGAAGCCAACAACCGTAGTTCCTCAACCCGAGCTTGTGACACCTCATGACGAGGCTCGAGTCCCGGTTAGTTA
>DASROI010000291.1:0-9535 GCA_035646955.1 Pyrinomonadaceae bacterium | reverse complement strand
CTCAGGATGTTCGGCGCTCACTGTTACTCCGATCACAGTGCCGCAATCTACGCGCTCGCCGCCTTGGGGCGTTTGAGCGATGATTGTCCCAGGTTCAAGCGGAAGATCACGCCGCTCCGCCAAAATACGGATCTTGAGATTGGCATCGCGCAATTTGATTTGCGCTGTCTCGTAATTCAACCCTATAACGACGGGGACTGTTGTTTGTGGAGGTCGTGAGAGTCGTTCGCGCCTAACATCTAACGCAAGTAGTGATAGGGCGATTGCTGGCAGTACTATGAAACAGCCGACAGCAATCGCAGTAAGAGTACCTATGAGCAATCGCTGTTTGCCGCGTATGCAATAGCCGACAAGAAGTCCTAGTATGAATCTCATTGCAGTCTCCTGTTTGCACACGAATAGAAACAAGTAGCACTTTCAGCTACTGCTTTTCGTGGAATGGCGTTTACGTGTAGGAAAAAGTGAGTCGGTTTTGATCTCGGAGAGAACTGTACGCGCGTACAATACGCGTACATCGAGCAGCCTAAAATAGACCAAACGAGCCTACATCAGCCTAAAGCTCCGCTGGCGTAAGCTCGTTATAGTCAACAAGATCCGTTGATTTCAAACCACTTCCGCGATTCGGTAGGCGGCCCTGAAAAGGCCGGCGTCGGCGGTTCGATTCCGTCCCTGGCCACCATTCCTTTCAACAACTTAGCCTCACTCGAAAATCGTATAAAAATTTCTCGCGCGTACAATACGCACACATCGATTGCTCTTGAATTCACTTTTGCGTCCCTCGTTCAAATCGCATCCACATTTATCTCGCCGTGCTGCTCGTTCCGGCAATGTGTTGCCGCACCAGCTTCGCCAGAGCGCTCCGTCACACGCCCGTTGATTTTGAGAAACAGTTCATTGAAGTGCCAGCGCTCGCCAGGTCGAGCGAAACTCCGAAACCCGATTGCGGACCGCGCTTGCTAAAGAGCTTGGATCGCCTTTGGTCCTCATCGCGACGAAGACCGACTGGGAGCGAGCGTGAGGGCGACGGCGTCCCATCGAAGATGACTTCGAGCTGTCGATAAGCAATCTACTAAGGTTGAGCCTTGGTGTAAGGCAACGGACGAAGTAGCACAGCGTTGACCATGCTGAAGATCATGCTGCTTGTGGCTATCGGTTTGAGGCAAAGCCTCGGTTTGGCTTAGTATCCCTCTCGCTAGTTCAGAACTCGCTTAGCACCCTGTCATCCTGATTAAATATTTCTTAATGGAAACCGCTGGTTCGTCTCCAGTGCTGCTTTAGTCAGCGCTGGCCTGATGGATATAACTGGACTTGTGCGCAGTGCTTTCACTTACTCGCTAGCTACGTCAGCTTCGCGAGGTTCTGGATAGAGGCTAACTCTTGCCCGGCTGTTTCCAAGGGGTATACGCTGGACTCAGTGATAGTCCTTAGGGTCCGGAAGCTTGCATTCTCGTTAACCCGACCAATTCTCCAAGCTGTACAGCATTTTCATTCAGCCAACCTAACCGATGAACGCGCTGTGAATACTGTGGAGACGATAGGACAAAGAGTGGCTAGGTGCGACGTGTCGTTCGTTTCACTTGCCTCTGATTTCGTCAAATTTTAGAGCTTCGCTTTTGTGCCCAGGAGAATCGTTAGGAAACCAAAGGACTGAAGGAGTCCGTGTTGGAATTGTTTACGTTGATGAATTCGAGCTTATCGGTTATAACCGACGGTCGACGGTTCAATTGCTTCCACAGCTACCAAGCTTAAATCCGAACCGGTTTAACTCCATCGACACCCTTCGTTTTACAGCAACTAAATCCGTGATCGAGTTTCGAATGGACGAACGCTCAGGGCTAGAAGACTCCCGTAAAAAAGACTGGCCAACCACCCCAAGTGCCTTTCAAAGGTTGCTCAACTGGCTTGACGGCGACATGAATTCTGAGGGTCAAAAATACCTCGAGATGCGGGGTCGCCTGGTAGCCTACTTTGATCGCAAGAACTGCACTACTCCGGACGATTTGGCTGATGAAACATTGGATCGTGTAGCTCGCCGGCTTGAACAGGAAAATATTTCTAAGGCTGAGGCTCCGGCGAAGTATTGTTACATAGTGGCCCGGTTCGTTTTTATGGAGCATCTTCGCTCATCACGTCAAGAAGGTGCTCTTGCCAGCGATTTGCAGCGTAATTCAACAGAGGCGATCGCAGCATTCGATCAAGCGCAGGAGGACAAAGACACCATGCTGTCCTGCCTGGAAGGGTGTATCAATAAGCTCGAACCTGAGAGCCGTGAGATAAGTCTTGGATATTACGGGGGAAGAGGACGGGAAAAGATTGAGAACCGTCGTTCGTTGGCCCAAAGACTGGGCATTACTTCTAATGCGCTGAGTATTCGCGCTTGCCGCATACGCGACAGACTGGAAAACTGCGTTCGCGAGTGTTGTAGAGAAAAGTGAAATACTTGGCCGAGAGTTGTCTTATGAAGTCGGAGCCCTTTTTGTGAATAAACAAGACGACAGCGACGCGGTTCTCAGGAATTATCTTCTGGGTCTATTGCCTGAAGCCGAGACCGAGCGTCTCGATGAACTGAGTGTGACCGAAGAAGTGTTCACTCAGAACTTGAGAATAGCAGAGCATGATCTAATCGATGCCTATGTTAATGGTGAGTTGACTGGAAAGGAGCTACTCGAGTTTTCAAAGCAATACGGGGGGGCACCGCTTCGGCGAGACCGGGTGAGGTTTGCTCAAGCTTTTCAAGCGGCCATCCAAACACGCGCTGTAGTGGAACGACCTAGAACTAATGAGGAAACTGCAGATACGTCAAAGACGGCGGTTGTTTCGTTCTTCAGCTTTAAAAGCTGGAGTCCGTTGAAGTGGGGCTTCGTTGCCAGCAGTCTACTTCTATTTCTTGTCGCTTCGTGGTTTTTCGTTCGGCAATTAGGACCGCACTCGCAGCAAACACCACCGCCTGCCACTTCTGCCGCAACGAACGCCGAGCCGCCCGCAGGAAACAGTCCGGGTCCAAGTCCTAATGCGCCGACCGGGCCCACGTCTGAGAGCCCAAAGACGGGGCAAGAACGCCTCGCCCAGCGATCGAACCCACCAGCAAATCCGGCGGGTCCAGCGCGTGTTGTTGCGTTCGTGCTCAGACCCCAAATGCGTTCAGAGCAAATAGCTGAGCTGGTAATACCTAGCGACACAACGACTGTTGCACTGATGCTGCTACTTGGGCCGATTGATACGAACTACCATCGAGCGATACTTACTGAGGCATCGAGCGATCGAACTGTTTGGCAGTCGGGTAAAGTCAAAGTGACAACAATCGATGAGATGAGCGTTCTTCAGCTACGTCTGCCTGCGGCTTTGTTAAGGCAAGAGGTATACAGAATTCGCGCTGTCGGTATTTATCCGAATGGAACGACCGAGACTACTAATGAATACTCCTTCCACGTCGTGAAATAATGTTCTTTGCTGGTCTACTAACAAACTTAGGATTGTGTTTACGGGGATGCGTCCAGCAAACGCTAATGCCGCCTGTTCTCCTTCTCAGTTTCTTTGCAACAGAAGAACGAGCTAATGCGCGTTTAAATATCGAGACTTTTTCATCTCAATCGGACGCCACTGCAGACGCAAGCTCAGACAAGCCGGGCCCGAAAAGTGTCGAAAGGCTTGAACTGAGACAATCTGTGGATCGCGAACTGGCGGGTGGTCAAAAGCACAAATACGAACTCGTTATTCTCGAAGGCCAATATGCAAGCATAGTCATTGAACAACGTGGGATCGACGTAGAAGTTAATGTTTCCGAGCCTGACTCCGGCGTGATTACGCGAATAGACTCGGAAGCACTGCGTTATGGTGAGGAACGGGTCGAATTAGTCGGCGGTAAAACTACAGGCACGTACACGATTGGTGTAGAGAACAAGGTCGTTGGCACAGTCGCAGGACACTACACGATACGCCTTGACGAATTACGCTCTGCCACTCCCAAAGAGCAGTCTTTGGATGAGGCTCGTCGCCTATATACAGAAGCCTTCAGCCTTTATTGGCGTCGGCTCAATCTTGAGAAAGCGCAAGTCCTCGCCGAGCGTTCGTTGCGGATCTTCGAGGACGTAAACGGAAAAGAGAATCCCGAATTTGCACCGATTCTAATAACGCTTGCTTGGATTCACAGGCTCAGAGGTGAGTCCGAGTTCACCTTGCCAATGCTTGAGCGAGCCCTGATGATCAGGCAAAACGCCTACGGGCCAGCCCACCTCGCTGTCGCTGATTCTCTTAATCAAATCGGACTCTACTGGTGGAAACTGGGCCACTATGCCAAAGCCGAGTCACTCAACGATAGGGTTCTCAAAATCAGGGAAAGCGCGCTCGGGCCTGTCGACCTCTCTGTTGCTGTTACCCTCAACAACCTGGCCAACATTAAAATGAGCGTAGGTAACTACGCTGCGGCGAAACCTCTCTATAAGCGAGTGTTGGATATCAGGGAAAGACTGTTGGGCCAGGACGACAAGGCAATCGCGAAATCGCTTGAAGAACTTGCAGAAGTGTATGTGCGCGAAGGTGACTTTGCGATTTCCCAATCGCTGCTCCAACGTGGTATCGACATTTCCAAAAAGAACTTCGGCTTAGAGAATCATCGAACATCCGACGCACTCACGCGCCTGGCTGATTCTTATTTGGAGAGTGGCGACTACGCTAAGGCGAAATCACTCTATGAACAGACCCTCGAAATTCTCGAAAAGATAGACCAGGCTGAAGCCGCCGCTATCGGTCATGCGCTTTATAAATTAGGAAGTTTTAATCATCGGATCGGAGATGACGCGCAAGCAGAATCATTTTACAGACGCGCCATAGAAGTCTGGGAAGATGACAAGAGGTTAGGATGGCACTATCCGGACATTGCCCCAGCATTGGAAGAGTTGGGAGAAATCTATCGGATACGAGGCGATTATGACCGAGCAAAAGAAGTATTTCTTCGTGCTCTGTCGATTTTTGAGAAGAACTCGGGCTCAAACCATCCTGACGTGGCGCGTGTCCTCAATCATCTTGCGAAGATCTACAGCGATGAAAGTGATTATCGGGCAGCTGCGCCACTTTACCATCGCGCGTTGACGATCTCGGAAAAGAATGGTGGTCGTGACAATCCCTTTGTTGCTGAAATCCTGAGCAACTTGTTCAAGCTCTCGCTTGCTACGGGCGACATTGGTAGCGCGATCGAGTTCCAGTCGCGCGCCATCCCCATTGTTGAGCGAAACACCGAACTGAATCTCGCAACTGGTTCGGAACGCTGGAAACTCTCATATCTAAGTTCTTTGTCAGACTCTACGGATCGGACCATCTCGCTGCATTTGAGATTTGCTCCGAACAATCAAGTAGCCCGTACACTCGCGGCACTGTCTGTCATTCAACGTAAAGGTCGCGTCCAGGATGCCATGTCCGAAAGTCTTGCAGGACTTCGCCGGCGCTTTAATCCGCAGGATCAGATCCTACTTGATCAGCTGAGTGCAACAACGGCGCAACTTGCTCGACTAGTTCTGAGTGGTCCGGAAGATATGAACTTGGACGAACATCGCGAGAGCATCAAGGCCCTTGAGAAGCAGAAGGAAAAGATTGAAGAAGAAATCAGCCGTTCGAGCAAAGGTTCATACGAAAGGCCCAAGCCGTTAAGCCTCGAGACGGTTCGCTCAGTGATTTCCGATAATGCCGCACTCGTTGAACTAACTGTCTATCACCCCTTTGATCCTAATGCTGCTGGCGGGAAGGCCTATGGCAGCCCACGCTATGTAGCCTACATCATCCGTCATCAAGGTGAAGTACAGTCGCAGGATCTCGGTTCGGCTAGTGAAATCGACGAGTTGGTTGGCGCATTGCGGAAAGGATTGCTTGACCCTTCTCGAAAGGACGTCCGGCAACTCTTACGGACTGTAGACGAAAAGGTAATGGAGCCTGTCCGAGCGTTAGTTGGCGATTCGACACAGCTGCTCATATCGCCGGACGGCGCACTCAACCTGGTTCCGTTTGCCGCATTAGTTGATGAGCAAAATCGGTATCTGATCGAGAATTATTCCATCGTCTATTTGACGAGCGGTCGCGATTTATTGCGAATGCAGGTCTCCCGTGACGATAGGAGCAGACCCTTGGTAGTCGCTAACCCGTCGTTCGGCAAACCTGTCACTGATAAGCGGACAAGTATGTCAAAGTCGCAAATGCGACGACGAAGCGTGATTGCGGCGCGTTCCCTGACCGATGTTTACTTTGCTCCGCTCGGTGGCACCATGCAGGAAGCGCGTTCAATCCAGACGCTCTTTCCCAAAGTTGGATTGTTGACGGAAGCTCAAGCTACGGAAGTGGCACTTAAACGAGTCGCTGCCCCAGGGATCCTCCATATCGCTACCCATGGTTTCTTTTTGCAGGACGAAAAACCACCGCAAGCGATTAGCTCAGAAGTTCTGACGCGTGGCATCAAAGTCAACTCTAAGATCGAAAACCCTCTGTTGCGTTCAGGGCTAGCGCTCGCAGGTGCTAACTTACGCCCTACACAAAGCGAAGACGGACTGCTTACGGCACTCGAAGCATCGGGATTGGACCTCTGGGGAACAAAGTTAGTCGTACTCTCAGCGTGCGATACTGGAGTGGGTGAGGTGCGAAATGGTGAAGGGGTCTATGGTCTTCGGCGCGCTTTCTCGCTTGCCGGCGCGGAATCGCTGGTCATGAGTCTGTGGCCCATCAGCGATTACGCAACTCGAAAGCTCATGGGTGAGTATTACAAGAATCTAAAGCTAGGTTTGGGACGAGGTGAGGCTCTCAGACAAGTTCAACTGACAATGCTCAAGCAAAGCGGAAACCTTCATCCCTTCTACTGGGCCAACTTTATACAGGCTGGCGACTGGACTCCGCTTGAAAAAAGCGTTGAGTAGCAGCCCAGCAATACCTGTCCAAAGAACGGTTACCAACTTCACCTTATTAGGGCCAGACGCCGCCCGTTCCTTCCGCGGCGTTGGCGCGGGAGTCTCTAATTAGGACATCCCGTTCCCGCCACGAAATGTTTTTGCTCTCTTGTCTTATAGGATTAGAGGCGGTGAAAACAGCGGCCAACGAGATCATAAATGGAGAAAACTAAAACAAAGATTTCACGCTCCTGGGGGACGACCTTTGGGTTTTTGATTGGTGCTTTGGTTCTTTTTGTCCTTTCAATTTTGCTCTTCATGACAATCGTTGAAGGACCAGTGACCATTGGGGTAGCACTAATACCAGGTGTAGCCGGAGTCGTCTTACTCTTCATGGCTTTCGGCGGTTCTGGTAGAACTAGCTGCCCACTGTGCAACAAGTCGCTAAATGGCTTAAGCACCAAAGCGAATGATGGCGTCTTGTGCACAGGTTGTCATAATTACCTGGAAGGGCAGGGAGGTTTGCTCTGGCAGACAGATGAGGATCGGGTTGCTGATGAAGCTCTGTTCACGTCACCGTTGCCTGAGCAATTTATTTTTCCGAGGGGCTGCTCGGTGTGCGGCGGAAAAGAAGTTGGTTTAGAACAGATTAGGATGTCGTCTCAGAATGCTTCCTCAGCCATCACAGCTCCAACGGTTGGAGTAACGACGAGAACTATAGTCTCCGTTGAAGTCCCGCATTGTGCGCAACACAAAGGTGGCGCGCAACTAAGTGGGACGCCATCCAACGCGCATATAAAGTTTCGTTCTTATCGATACCTGCGCGCTTTCTGTCAGGCGAACGGAACCGTGCCTGGCTAAACTGAGAAATGGAAAAAACGACAGCTGGTATTTCTCCGCGAAAACTCTGCGTTCTAGACATCATTGCGGTGCATTGAACTTCTCGCAAAAATTCACCGTTGAGACGCAAAGACCGCCGAGGTTTCGCAGAGAGTTTAGATTAGGAAGGTCCTCACAGCTCAAACGTTAGAGACATTCTTGCCAAGGACGGAGAAATGAGATGAAGCCAAAGCTTATTTCAGCGCTGGTTTTGGTATTTATTGTTTGCTTGTTATTCGTAGCTGCTTGCCATGGAGGTGGATCCAAAACAGACAGTGGAACCACCTCGTCAACGAGTAGTTCGAACGCGAGTGCGGAAGCGCTGAGAAAATCGCCAAAGGATTCGATCGCTTACCAATTCGGTTTGTTGCAGGATGGCAACGTCGCCCAATTGAGAGAGTGTTTTACGGACCGGATGCGAGAAAGAATTACGGACGAAGCTGTCAAAAAAGGAAAGTCGCAAGCGTCCAATTACACTTTGGATGATCTAGTAGCTTCCGTCGAGTTGGGAGAAGGCGAGGGACAGCAAACGGCGAAAATCATGATGAAAAACGGTCGTACTCTGACCACGCTGGTCCAGGTTGATAATAAGTGGCTGGCCGATACCGTTTGGTTTGAATAGAACTCAGAGATTTGAATTGCATTCCGGCGCGTCATTCGACGCGCCTTTTTTTGTGTCCGGGGAAACGAGACGAACGCTCAGGCTGGACCGACGAAATGTTTTGCAGCTTTACGTCTTATTAAAGAGAACAAGACATTTGCAGACGAAGTCTCGCTCTTTGACGGGTGAGGGCTACGCCAAAAGCACGCAACTTCCAGGTCCAGAAGCGCTAAGGAGACAAACGCATGAAGTTCTCAATCAAGGGAAACAGGAATCACAGTAATGCTACCAGCAGGAGTCGCGTGCGGCGTCTCTCCTTCGTTTTGCTCACAACCTCAACTGTATCTCTCTTAACATGGTCCATTCTGGCCGAATTCAATGCTACATCCGCTCGAAACACATCCGAGCATGTAGCCAGTAGCTTTAAAACTTCCGCCTTTAATCCCCTGGTGAGCCAAAAAAAGACAAAGGATCGAATGAAGACAGCTATCCTCCAACCCAATGCGGCTGGCGCTACGATTCATGTCAATACCACGTCACAGGCCATCGGCCGCGACGGCTTCTGTTCGTTACCTGAGGCTATTTACTCGGCAAACTTAGATGCAAGTCTTGCTATTGATGAGACGCAACGCGATGTCTTCGTTGGCACCGAATGCGAAGCGGGCAATGGTGACGATACGATAGTGCTTCCCGCGGGCCAGGTCTTCAAAATGAGCCGCATCATCACCGACCCTTATAACTACATGGGTCCGACTGGGACGCCGATCATCTTCTCGAACATTACGATCGAGGCAAATGGATCGCGGTTGGAGCACGACGTAAATAGTCTCCCATTCCGTGCGTTCGCAGTAGGCTCCGTCGACTCCCCCGGCGGCTTTCCGGTTTCCGGTACCGGAGCGTTAACAATCATCGGTGCGCACATCAAGGGTTTCAGCACAAAGGGCGGAAATGGCGCAGCAGGTGGCGGAGGAGGCATGGGAGCTGGAGGTGCAATCTACGTTCATGTTGATGCAGGTCTTACGATCGACAGCTGCACTTTTGAAGTCAACGGAGCGCAGGGCGGAAACGGTGCGCATAATACTAATTTTGACTCAGGCGGTGGCGGTGGTGGCCTACACGGCAACGGCGGTGTTCCGGGGAAAGGTAGCCCCAACGACGGAGGAGGTGGCGGGGGCGGCTCCCGCGGTAATGG
>DASROI010000290.1:0-2693 GCA_035646955.1 Pyrinomonadaceae bacterium | reverse complement strand
TCCGGAAAGCGCTCGTGGCCGAACCGGACAATGTACTTGCGCACACCTACCTGGGAATAATGGCCGACCGAACAGGGGATCTCGCCGAGGCTGAGCGTCACTTCAGTGCGGCAGCGATCGCCGACCCAACCTCGCCTTCAGCTCATAACAATTACGGCGCAATTTTGCGCAAGCTAAAACGGAATGACGATGCGGCGAAACAATTCGATACGTCCTTACGGCTTAATCCAGGCCAGGCAAGTGCAGCAATAAACCTCGGACAAATTCGTTTGGAGAATGGATCACCAGCGAGTCTTCGCGAAGCTCAAAAACTGTTCGATCGAGCTTACGCTATCGCTCCTGATGTTGAGGTTGCCCAGGCGCTCGTGATAGTCGCTTTGCGTCTTGTAGACAGACCAGCCGCGTCGAACTATTTTCGTGAATATCAAACGCTGCTCGCCAAAACTGATGGTCCAACTCCTGATCAGAATAGCAGGACGCAACTCGGCGCTGCGTTGCTCGAGAATGGTCTGGTGGATGAGGCAATCGTAGAACTTAAATCAGCCTTGTCCCTCGACCCCTCAAACAAAGAAACCGTGTTGCAGCTTGCCAGGGCCTACCTTGCACAAAACGATATCCCCGCAAGCGGGCGAACCCTCGAAGGAGCTGTGGCTCGAGGAATTGAATCAGCGCCCATCTACGCTTTACTGGCGTCTGTATATGAAAAAAGCGGACACCTTGAAAACGCCATACCGGTTATGCGGCTGGCGATTCAAAAGGATCCGCAGTCCGAAGTCTACCGCTTTCAATACGGGATGTTATTGACGACCGCGCTGGCACCAGACGCGGCTGTCATTCGGCTAAAGGAAGCACTGGAACTCTTTCCCAACTCGGCGCGACTGTGGGTTGCAATGGGAATCGCTCACTTTAAAGCAGGACGTAACGACGAGGCGGCCAAAGCCTTGAATCGGTCTATTGAGATCGACCCCAACTACGCGCCGGCCCTGGTCTACCTGGGAATGACCTACGTCGAGATAGGTCAATATCCGAATGCGATCCGCGCTTACCAGGACGCCCTCGCAAAAAACGAGAAGCTTGGAATCGTCAACTACCTGATCGCCGATGTTATGTTGAAGCAGACGAGTGCTGATAATGCGGCAATTGAAAAATACCTTACGGCGGCTGTGAAAGCTGAACCTAAGTTTGCTCCGGCCCAGTTGTCACTTGGAAAGTTATATCTCCGTCAGTCTCGTTTGAATGAGGCAGCGGCACAGTTTGAGAGTGTGTTGAAAGTTGATCAGAACATCGCAGAAACCTACTACCAGCTGGGCCTAACTTATCGTCGCCTGCAACGCAACGATGAGTCGCGTGTCTTACTCGACAAGTTCAAGCAGATAACAGAGACACAAAAGGAACAGTCGTTACAAGAGCGTAAAGATCTCATGGCCAAGCTTTCAAAAGTCTTGTTTTAGCAAGGAGGGCATCCCGTGTCGTTTAAATTAAGAGATGGATTAACTCAAGAGCTTTTAGTCAGGATGTTGCTTTCGCTTTCGGCGATTTGTATCAGTTTGTGCGTGACCGTTAGGGCCCAGGAAAGTGCGCCCTCACCTTCGCCTAAGACCCAGGCGCCTCAGGCTGACGAGTGGGGTGATGATTTCAGCGGTACAACGTTGGATGACAAGAAGTGGGAACGTTTTAGTTTTGAGGGTGGAAGCGGAGGAACGCTGAAACTTGCCGACGGACTACTTCAGCTCCGCAGTATGAGCGGAACCCGTTCAGGAGTTCGAAGTAGAAACACCTTCAATGGCGATCACTTTGTAATCAATGCGACGATCGCAAAGGTTGGCCCAGCGTTGGCAGAGCCGGGACAATCTGGGTCACAGTTGGGAAACGCTATTATTACAGTACTCTTCGATTCTTCCGGTCGTAACCGACTTGAGTGGATTTTGACAAGCGAAGGTACCTTTGAGGCCTGGTCGATGGTCGATGGACGTGGCGAGCGTCTTGACGGCAGGAACCTTGCCACAAAAGCTACTAATCCGACGCTGAGTATCGCTCGACGCGGCGATGAATACCTGTTCGCTCTAAATGGTCAGGTGGGATTACAGAAAACGATCAAGAATCTACCGCGCTCATTTCGTCTCATGCTTTATGGTTATGGCTCTTCGGAAAACAACTGGGATTCAGTCCAGGTACTGCTTCCAAAAAAGCAATGATGCACACAACTGCCTTGTACAAAAAGTAAGGCGCGACCAAGTGCAGTACCGCGAGCGAAGCGACCGGAGGCCACACTCAATAAAGCGATCGTGAGAATCACAGCCGAAATTGAGTATGTCATCCGGTCGCTTCGCTCGCGGTACTGTACAGTCGGTTCGCTAAATTCGACTTTTTGTGCATAGCCGCACACAAACGGCTTCACTGGGAGCTACTGAACATTCATGACAAGGTCTGCGAACCCTCCTTTAAGATGCCTCGTACTTACACTTTGTTTCAGCCTCTGCCTCTTCAACAACGGTTTCTCTGCTACTCAAACTGAACGCGCCGAGATTGTCATCGACGCCACCAGAACCCTTGGAGAGATTAGTCCTCTTCTTTATGGTCAATTTCTAGAGCACATGTTCGAGGGAATAAAGTTTGGTGTTCATGCGGAACTTTTGCGTGACCGTAGCTTCGAAGAACCTCCAAATGCCATTGGTCTGTCACGTTACTGGGAA
>DASROI010000289.1:0-3854 GCA_035646955.1 Pyrinomonadaceae bacterium | reverse complement strand
GGGATAAGGAACTAGTGAGAAGATGAAACGGCCGCCATCCGGATTTGAGATCCAGATCAATGACCCGGCGCAGTTGTGACGAACACTCAAGGTCGGTAGCACTTCACCGTTAACAACAAGTGAATAGTCCTTGATCGAGAGCTCGACATTGGCAAGAGTGAAATCGCGAGGAGCCTGCAAGATTCCTCCAGGAACAATTCCTTCTTTATCTAACGCAACCCGAACATAATCTACGAATTTGACCCTACGTTGTTCGTTCACGAGCAGGTCGAGCGCAAATGTTTCGCGATCGCTAATTAGCCGGGGTTGGGTAGCGGAAGCAAGAGTTGTAGTGTTTTCACCACGTCCGTGTAAGGTAGCAGCGAACGTGGCGTCGAGAGGACGTGCAACAACACTGAATTGGCGAGTGGCCGGCAACGGTCTGATCTCAAGCTCGTAGCCAAAAACCACACTTCCCTTCCCATTCTCGTTACTCACGAGGAGCCGACGGATGACGCCGTTTGTCTCGACGGTAACGGTTGGTTCAAATGGCAATGGTGGTCCATTGAACCCGGACGTAAAAGAATTAGCGAGTCGCGTGTCAGACATAACTACTCGAAAGCTTGCGTAACCACCATCCTTTAAGCTCACAACCGCCGGCGATTGCTGGCCCATGCAGAAGACGCCTGGCAAAATTGCGAAGAGTATGAGCAGCAGGCATCGCGCGATGTTTTTTGTCTGTGTTTCCATAGTCTTCGCTAACGTTCAGTATCGTTAACAACTCTTATATTTGCCGTGTCGGGCGGACGAAAGCCTTTCAAAGGGTCGGTTCCTAAGCGAGCACTCACTGTCGAAATATCTGACGGCAACCATGACCGTCTTCTACGGACTGATTTTTTAGCAACACGGGGCTGGGCAGCGGGAGTTTCTACTTGAACAACCACTCGTTCGACTGGGACCTCGACCCGGACAACCGACGTTTGGGGCGACTGTTGGGAACGGAGTGCCAGGAACAGAGCGGGCGCCAGTAAACCCGCGACCATAAGTAATGCCACTGGTACTGGGATTGAGATACGACGTCCAAATATTTCTTTGAGCGTCAGTCTTGCAGGCTTAGATCCTAGATCGACCCTCATTGGTAAGGGCGACGGCAAGTCTGGCGTCTTGAGTAAGCGCAGCCGATCACGCACATAGTTCACTTGCTCCAATTCAGCTGAGCAGGCGGAGCACGTTTTGAGGTGGTTTTCGAAGGCAGAACCTTCGGTCAGGAGCAGTTCATGATCAGCAAAAGCTGAGACTTTACTTGAATACTCGCAACTCTTCCTTTTCATACATTTCCCTTCAAATTGCTCAACTTTTGAGCCAACAGCTTGCGGGCCCGACTGACAACTGAGGCGACCGTTCCTGGCGCGCACTCCAGCCGATCGGCGATCTCCTGGTAAGTGAATCCCTCAATATCCTTCAATATGACCATGATTCGTGACTCTGGCTTAAGACTCTGAAGCGCAACCCTGACCCGCACCTGAATCTCGCGCTCGAGTAAGTCGGCTTCGGACTGCGAATCAAGCCGATTTACAGCTTCCAAAGTCTCTGGTCGCAGCCACAGTTTCTTCCACTTTTCGCGACGGCAATAGTTGAGACAATGGTTGAGCGCGATTCGATAGAACCATGTGCTAAAGGTGGAATTTCCTTTAAAACCGGAGAGTCCCTGATATACACGGAGAAAAATCTCCTGGGTCAGGTCATCTGCCTGTTCCCGATTTCCGCAAATGCCAGAGGCGAGGCGAAACGCCCGCGGAAAGTAACGCCGGTAGATAAGAGCGAATAACTGCGAGCGACCTGCAAGCACTTCGGCCGCCAGTTCTTCGTCAGTTGGCTCAACCAAAGCTTCAACGCTCGGGTTCAGCAATTCTGCTGTTTGCGCTAACACAAACCTTTTAGACACCATTACGGGTCCTATTCTTTCAAAATCTGAAAGTTGTTTGGTTGAGCTTTCGACCAAAAAATACTACATGACCAGTAGAGCACCGCGAGCGAAGCGATCGGATGTACCGCTCAGACAACCGATCGAGAATCACAGCGGAACTTGAGTGTGTCATCCGGTCGCTTCGCTCGCGGTACTCCATTGGTCATTCACGGCTCGGCTAAGTTTCGACTTTTGTGCAAAGTTGTTTGCTTGAAACTGTCTGTTGCAGCTGAAGGCCAACTCCCCCGCAATTGCTGTGAATCAAAGCCGTACGGATTCGGTAAACCTGTTTAGTTTCAGCCAAAAAGGTAGGGTGCCCTTCCTTGACACTGTTCGAGCCAGACTGCTACTCTACGCGGTCTTTTTCCTACACTGAATTCGAGTCCGTATATACAAAGGAGTTGTTTTGACCACCGAATCCGGTTACTTATTCACGTCCGAATCCGTTACTGAAGGACATCCCGACAAAATCTCCGATCAGATCTCTGACGCTGTCCTGGATGCTGCACTTTCTGTTGACCCTAAAGCGCGTGTTGCTTGTGAAACCTTAGTAACCACTGGCCTGGTAGTGGTTGCCGGGGAGATCACGACAGATGCCGTAATCGACTTTTCTCGAGTCGCTCGCGAAACGATTCGAGAAATTGGCTATACCCGAGCAAAATACGGTTTTGACTGCGATACTTGCGCTGTTCTTTCAGCCCTTGATCGACAGTCACCGGACATCGCGATGGGTGTCGATACTGGGGGTGCTGGCGACCAGGGATTGATGTTTGGGTTTGCTTGTAATGAGACGCCCGAACTGATGCCCCTTCCTATTCAATTGGCACATCTTCTGGCTCGACGCCTTTCAGAAGTACGAAAGTCAGGAGAGCTTCCCTACCTTCGACCAGACGGCAAATCACAGGTTACCGTTGAATACCGTGACGGCAGACCATTCCGCGTTGAAGCCGTTGTCATTTCATCTCAACACGACGCGAACGTTTCGAACGAACAATTGCGCGCCGAGATTGAAGAGAAGGTCATCAAACACACCGTTTCTTCTGAACTGCTCGACCAGGGAACCAAATATCACATCAATCCAACTGGCCGTTTTGTTACTGGCGGACCACAGGGCGACGCCGGCTTAACTGGTCGCAAGATCATCGTCGATACGTACGGTGGTTATGCTCCCCATGGTGGCGGCGCTTTTTCCGGTAAGGATCCAACGAAAGTCGACCGATCAGCGGCTTACATGGCGCGGTATGTCGCTAAGAACATCGTGGCTGCCGGTTTAGCGGATCGTTGCCTCGTTCAGTTGGCTTATGCCATTGGTGTCGCGGATCCCGTTTCAGTACTCGTTGATACGGCAGGCACGGGCCGCATCAGTGATACCGCCATTTCCAAACTTGTACGAGAACACTTCGAGTTAACTCCGCGAGGAATCATCGAAGAGCTTAACCTTCGTCGTCCCATCTATAAAGCTACTGCCGCTTACGGCCATTTTGGGCGGCACGAAGACAGCTTTACCTGGGAAAAAACAGACAAGGCCGAAGCACTTCGGTCGACTGCTGGAATCTAACTTCGGAAATCACATAAGGATTAAGGAAAATATGAGCGCAAAAAGTTCCGTCGAATTCGACGTGAAAGATCTTGGCTTGGCAAGTAATGGCAAACAGCGCATTGAATGGGCCGAGCGCGAGATGCCTGTTCTGCGACTGATTCGAGAACGCTTTGGAGACGAAAAACCCTTGACCGGTGTGAAGCTGGTTGCTTGCGCCCACATCACTACTGAAACGGCAAACCTGGCTCGCGCTCTTCAAGCAGGCGGAGCAGAGGCAGTTCTCATCGCTTCGAATCCTCTCTCAACTCAAGATGACGTCGCAGCGTCGCTTGTTTCTGACTGGGGAATTCCCGTTTACGCAATCAAGGG
>DASROI010000288.1:0-2041 GCA_035646955.1 Pyrinomonadaceae bacterium | reverse complement strand
CGTCCGGTTTCTCTGCTTGCTATCAATCTAATAAAACTCTTTGGAGGGGTTCACCGTGACAATTCTAACTAGCATTTTAGGAACAAAGGCCCTCGGTCTCTTGCTCTTGCTGCAGGAAGCTGCAGCTAGCCCGGAGGCTTCTGGCGCAGACCACTTCACCCTGACAGAAATGGTGAAGAACATGGGTGGCGTCGCAATCGCAGTCGTCATCGTGCTGCTTATTATGTCGGTCTATTCGATCGCGATCATGGTCGAGCGCTACTTGACCTACTCGGCTGCCAAGAAGCAATCGCGTGAGTTTGCACCGCGCGTGGCCCAGGCGTTAAAGAATGATCGTATTGAAGAAGCGATCAACATCAGCGACAAGCATCGCAAGTCGCACCTCGCCATGGTGGTCAGCAGTGGTTTACAGGAGTTTCGTGCTCACGAAGCTTCATCCGATATCTCCGGAGATGAGATCGACGCTTCGAAACGCGCTCTGCAACGCGCTATCGCGATCAAGACTGCCGAATTCAAACGCGGCCTTTCAGGCTTGGCGACCATCGGTTCCACGGCTCCGTTCGTCGGACTGTTCGGCACGGTGTTCGGAATCATCAACGCGTTCCGCGGCATGAAGAACGCAGAATCGGCCGGTATCGCGGCAGTCGCCGGCGGTATCTCGGAAGCGCTCTTTACGACCGCGCTCGGTCTGTTGGTTGCGGTGCCTGCAGTGTGGCTCTTCAACTACTTCACCGGTAAGGTTGACGGTTTCGTGGTTGAAATGGATAACTCAGCGTCAGAGCTGGTCGACTATTTCATCAAGAATCGCACCAAACAGTTGAAGCCATAGTGTTCAAAACGGTGAACCCCGCGCGGCGCCCGGTCGCCGCGCGGAGTTAATTGCCGATAAGGGAAAGGGAAAGTAGTTATGGGAATGTCAGGTGGAGGTGGCCAGGGCGGTGTACAGTCCGAAATTAACGTCACACCCATGGTCGACATCATGCTCGTTTTGCTCATCATCTTCATGGTGGTGACGCCGTTCCTGCAGCAGGGCATCACTGTCAACCTGCCGAAGAACATGAATAATCCCGATGTCGATCAAAATATCATCAAGGAATCTTCCATCGTGATCTCTGTTCCGAACGATGGTGAGTACTACCTTGGCAAGAAACGTGTCCAAAAAGAAGAACTCGCTGATAAGGTCGATTCGATGTTGAAAAACATCAAGAGCGATCAGGACCGCATTGTGTATATCAAGAGCGGCGTCGGTGTCAGTTATGGTGACGTGGTTACCGTCATCAACGAGGTTCGCAAGCTGGGAGTCGACAAAATAGGACTCGTTGCGGACAAGAAGAAGAAGGGCGCAGCTCCCGCAGCCTAATCAAATCAAGTTTTATCAAGAGGAGAAAATTTAGATGTCAGCGATGGACACTGATGCGCATGAGAAACGAAGCACTACTACGGCTGTTCCGTACATCAACGTTACTCCGCTCATCGACGTATTGCTAGTGCTGTTAATCATCTTCATGGTGGTTACACCTCTTAAGCCGAGTCGGTTCAAAGCCGATATACCAACACAGCGAGATCCAAACGAAGACCTGAGCCAGTTAAAACCTAATCCGCTGACTCTCGTCGTTTCAGTTGGCTCCGATTTGCAAATCAAGCTGAACCAGGACGCTAAAGGTTCGGTCAATGACACCGCGCTGCTGTCGCAGACTTTGACCCAGGTGTTTCAGCAACGCAAAGAGCAACGTGCTTACCGAGTAGGCATGGAAAATCGTTCAGATTTGCCGGAGGATGAGCGAATCGAAAAGACTGTGTTCGTAAAGGCCCCACGAGGCGTCAAGTATGGGGACGTTGTAAAGGTGATAGATGCTATCAAGGGCGCTGGCGCGAGCCCGGTAGGTCTTCAGGTTGACGATCTTCCTCAGTAAAATTTATCGAGACCAGCACTGCTTGTCTCAATTAATGGAGTCATGGATAAATGAAACTCTCTCAAACCAGGATCGCCATCGTTTTGGCGATCCTCGTTGCCATTAGCTCCGGGTGCGGGGTTATCAAT
>DASROI010000287.1:0-52062 GCA_035646955.1 Pyrinomonadaceae bacterium | reverse complement strand
AACAAATTGATGAACGGCTCGTTGACATCGACGCAATTCTGCCTCAGGAAGCCTCTCCAGCCGCACCAGAAGCCACTGAACACGTAGCAGTCGTCACTGAGACAGAAACCCCGGTAGAAGGCACGGAATCGCCTATTACTGCCGAAGTGGTGGAGGTAGCTGCGCCGCCCAGGACTGGGTACAAAAGACATTGGAGGCGCCGTAATTTAGCCCTCGAATTTGCTCCGGGCGAAGCCGTTTCGGTTACACGCCGCCTCTATCGCACTGGCGAGAGCGAGTACCTTTTGAACGACCGAATTTGCCGGTTAAGAGACATTCAGGATCTCTTCTCGGGCACCGGTTTGGCAGGTGGCCATTACGCCATCATCGAGCAGGGACGCATCGGGCAAATTCTTTCGGCTAAGCCGATGGACCGCCGCACAATTATTGAAGAGGCAGCCGGCATTACAAAGTTTCGAGTTCGCCAGCGAGCAACCGAAGCCCGGCTCGATTCGGCGCGGTCTAACCTTTCCCGAATCTCAGACATAGTTTCTGAGATCGACCGCCAGGTGAATAGCCTTAGAAGGCAAGCTGCCAAGGCTCGTCGATACGGAGTCTTACGCGAAGAACTTCGAGGCCTGCTGCGCCAGGTTTATGTTGCTGAGGACCTCAAGCTCTTTTCAGTACTCGAAGAGACAAAAGCGAAACTGACAGAAATCGCGGAAATCGAAACCGCTATTGCTAACGACCTGGGCCAACGTGAAGAAGCTGCAAGATCCGCTACCCATGAGGCGCGGAATCTAGAGGACTCTTTGACTGCAGCTCGTGCGGCCGCCGCTGAAGCTGTGCTGCAAAGAGATCGTCAGGTTCGTGAGTGCGCATATCAAAGCGAACAACTCTCAGAACTTGAAAAGCGGAAGGTCGAAGTCACGAGTGAAATCGAAGCGCTGACGGCGAGATTGATTCTTGTTGAAGCTGAATGTCGGCGGTTGCAAGACGAGGATGCGAAGCTGCGACAAGAATGGGACCAGAGTGCGCTTTCACTGCGCGCGGCCGAAGAGTCTTATGCAGAAAAGCTTTCTTCGACGTCTGCGGCTGAAGGCGAGATCGAAAGCGCGCGGTCCGAGTTATTAACTCAAACTGCTATCGCAGAGAGGCTACGAGAAATTGCCCGCCAGTTGGAGGGAATTCTCGAGAGGCTGGCAGCTCAATCGGAGGGCCTTGCCAAAGAAGGTGAACGCGCCGCGACGCAACATGCGGAGCGTAAGATTGAAGCTGAATCTTTTACTCACGAACTTTCCCTGGCTCGAGAGCGGGTCAGTAAACTTCAAATCGAACGCGAAGCGGCCGTTGACAATGTCGTAAAAGGTCATGAGGCCGTGAGTGATACCGAGGCCGAACTCTCTCGAGTACGCGAAGAGTTTTCGCGAGCCAGTCATCGTCTTGAGAGTCTGAAAGAACTAGATCTTCGTCGTGCTTATTATTCGCCTGCAGTCCAGTTGGTTTTTTCACCCACCGAAACTCCGCGCGATTTTCATTTCATCGGTACGCTCGCAGACGCTTTGAATGTAGATGCCAAATGGGAACGGGCCGTCGAGGGCGTGCTTGGCTCGTCATTGCAAGCCATAGTGGTTCCAACACCGCATGACGCAGTTCGCGCCGCGCAGTGGTTGCGCGAAAACAATGGTGGAAGAGCGAGTTTCCTGGTTGCTGGTCTTCATGGTGGCAACGAGCAAACGCAAACAGAAACTGAGACTGAACCGGAGACCGTTACAGAAACCGTAACGACACTGACGTGCAAGTTGGAGGAACGTCCGGCGTTATCGTTTGGAACTCAGAATGATCTGCGAGATGATCGGCGCATTCGAGACCTGCTCGGAGCTCCGCAAGAGTTAATAACAGTCCTCAACCGAACTCTTCCGCAAAAAATGAATGCGCGCCTGGCGACGAATTTCGAAGACGCCATGGCTAAATCGATCGCGACTGGCGAAACGTATGTAACTTTGAATGGCGATTGGATTGCTGCCGGTCAATTCGTGAATGCGGGAGATGCGCGCGCTGTTGAAGAAGGAGCAGGACTCCTGGCCTTCAAACGTGAATTGCGTGAACTCGAGACAAGATCAGAAGTGCTTAGCGGTGAGGTTGAAGTTGCAAGTGTCGCTGCGAGAGAAGCGCGAGCGCGGTTAGTTGGTTTGGAAGACTCTGTAGTCTTGTTGAACGAGGCGATTGGTCGTGAAGAGCGCGAGGCGATGACTCGTGAACTGACGGCCTCCGGTCTCGAACAGGAGGTTGAGCGCGCTGAGCGGCACATGCGGGTCGTTACCCAGGATTCGGCGCGAGTCGAAGAGGAACGACGCGAAGTTGAAAATCGTCGCGCCCAGGCGTTGATTGATGCCGAGGCTGCCGAAGCTGCTCGTGAAACAGCAGCAGATAAGGTGATCAGAGCCTCGACCCTCGTTGCTGATTTGCGGCGGGAAGCGGAAACGGAAGGCGAGACCCTCGCCGGTCAACGAGCCACTGCAGCGGCCGCCGCTGAACGAAGACGAGCAACATCAGCGGAAGTCCGTCGCGTTGAGAGTGAACTAGCGGACCTCGCGTCGCGAGTTGAACGACACCGCTTCGATCTTGCTGAAATGACCAATCGTGCCGATGATCTCAAGTTGTCGATTGAAGATCTGGAACTAAAGGCCAGTACCGTCGAGAGTGATCGTGAAAGGGAAGAGCACCAGATCTCCGAACTTTCTAATCAGCTTCAACAGGCTCGCCAACAAGCTGATCTCTATTCAACAGAATTATCAGAGTTGAATCGCAGAGCAGGAGAAGTTCGAGACACTCGTGCTGGTTTGGAAGTTCAGAAAGCGGAAGCCCAGGCTCGACAAACTTTCGTCCACGAAAATTGTCAGTCAGAGTTGGGTCAGTCGCTCGAGGATGTGGCCCGCGAGTTGACCCTGGCCGACGACTTCGATTTTGAAACGAGTCATAGTCGAGTTGAAGAACTGCGAACCCGACTCGATGGTTTTGGCGGGGTCAATATGATGGCCCTGGAAGAGTTGGCCGAAGCGGAAGAGCGATTGCTGTTCCTGACAGTGCAGCGACAGGACATCATCGATGGCATTTCTTCAACTGAAGAGGCTTTGCGAGAAATTAAACGTCGGTCACGAGAGCGTTTCCGACAGGCTTTCGAGCAGATCAACAAGAATTTCAGCGAGCTCTTCCAGGAATTGTTCGGCGGTGGCAGGGGTGAAATGAGCTTGATCGATGCGGACGACGTGCTTGAGTCGGGCATCGACGTGGTGGCCCAACCTCCAGGTAAACGCCTGCAGAACGTGCTCCTATTGTCAGGTGGTGAAAAGGCAATGGCTGCTCTCGCGCTGGTCCTGGGCATCTTTCACTATCGACCGGCGCCATTCTGTTTATTGGACGAAGTCGACGCTCCACTTGACGAAGCGTACGTGGGACGCTTTACTGATAAGGTCGTTCAGATGTCTGCTAATACGCAGTTCATCGTGATTACTCATAATAAGCGAACGATGGAGATGGCTCGCGCACTCTATGGCGTAACCATGGAAGATGCCGGTGTCTCGAAGTTAGTTTCGGTAAGGTTTGAGTGAACACATCTTCGATCAGGCAATTTGTTTCCGCCGCGCTCTGCGTTTTGAGCGCGGCTCTTTTCACTTGCGCCCAGGACCTGTCGTCGCCCAAGCAGAATTCACGTCCAGGCTCAAGCCAAGCCGTACCTGTTGCCGCGCCTACTGATGCAGCCAATTATTCGTACGAGTTCACTCAGCCTAAGTTTTACGTCAAACACATCTTTCTCGAACATGACTCGGCGGGCCACGGAAAGATTACTTTCGAACGCTTGAACGAGGACGTCTCGGTGGAAGAGCCGATACAGATCTCGCCCGCCGCCCTGACTCGCATCCGCGCTAATTGGGACGCTTTGAAATTTCTTGACTCGCAAAAGGACTACCAGTCGAGTCAACAGTTTCCACACTTGGGAACAATGAAGATCGGAATGCGGCTCGGAGAGAAAAAGCGAATTGCCGAGTTCAATTGGACTCACGACTCCAACGCTGCTGATCTGATTTCGGAATACCGGAAGCTGGCGGACCAGGCGATTCTGGTTTTTGATATCTCCGTCGCGCGCGAGAACCAACCGCTGAATGCTCCGAAGTTGATGGAGACGATGGAATCTTATCTCAAGCGAAACGGTCTTTCCGATCCCAGGCAACTGCTGCCGTTGCTTGAAGACATCAGTACCGATGAGCACGTCCCCCTCATTGCCCGCAATCACGCCTTGCGCCTGATCAAACAGATCAAGAAGTAGATAACTTGCACAAGCGTTCAAACGCCCACTGTAAATTTACAGTACCGCGAGCGCAGCGACCGCATGCCACACTCAACAAAGCGATCGTAAATTCAGCTCCAAGGATATCTGGAAGAATTCAAGAGCCCGGTTCTCGGCCCAGAACCTGTCGCCGTTGTAAGTTTCCCGGGCCACAAACGCAACGTGTCCGCCTTTTTTTGGCCCAACGACGAGTAGGTAAGGATTGTTGTTGAATTCGGTTGCCTTTAGTGGCGCGAAAGGAATGAAAGGGTCGTCCTGCGAGTGGAGGATCAGAGTTGGTACGCGAATGTCTTTTACTACGCGTGAGGCGCTGGCCCTGGTGTAATAATCCTTAGCGTCGCTGAATCCGTTTGCCTTCGCGGTGTAAGCCTCGTCAAAGTCTTCGAGCGTTTTGATTTCTTTAAGGTGGACCAGATCGTAGAGATCGGGAAAGAGGCGATGCTTCAAGCGTATCTTTCTTTTGAGTTTTATGACGAAGCTTTGATGGTAAAGCCAGTTCCTTCTTTTGAGGATTAATTCCGCGCTTGCAGCGAGGTTCACCGAAGGAGAAATTGCACAAGCCGCTATCAATTCCGCAGGGACATTGTCACCATATTCACCGGCCATCTTAAGCACCATGTTCCCTCCCAGTGAGAACCCAAGCGCAAAGATCTTTTTGAGCCCATCCTGTTGAATCAACTCCTCGATGATCGAGCGCAAGTCTTCGCTCAGGCCGCCATGATAGAGAGTTGGTGTCAGATGCTCGGTGCCACCACAATTTCGAACGTTGACGCGCAACACGTTGAAGCCGGCAATGAATGCTTTGTTCGCAAACGAGAGCATGTAAACGGCGGATGCCGAACCCTCGATACCATGCCATAAAACTACAGTTGGTCTGACTTCTCGTTCGTTCTGCCAGCGGCAGAGTGATAAAACCTGTACTCCTGGTGCAACATCGAACACTCGTTCCTGGTCGAGAGCGTAAGAATTTCTTAAGCGACGTCGCCTGGGCCAAACATAGGCCGCCAGCGTTTGAAGGTCAGGTTGGCCCAGGAGAAATGCGGGGTTGAAAGGCTTCGGTTCGAAGACACACTTCACTCGCGCGAACAATTGTTTGACCTGGTTGAGGCGTTCAGGAGTGTTGTGCTGGCCGACTGCGTGATCAAGAACCATCTAATGAAGCTAGTTAGCAAGTTCAAGTGTAAGGTCAACGGTTAACGTTTCCCGGTTCAATTTCATGCTCGATTTCGCCGACGGTGCGGGCTTACCTTGCGATCTGCGTTCCAAATATATGGGCCTTAGCAGCTCACCCAACTCGTTCTTCAAAAACTCCTCTTCGTATCCGTTGTCGAAGATCTCGCCCGTCTTAAGCCGCCAGTGTTCGGAAATCTGCTTTGAGACGCTATCTCCGAATCCCTGCAAGATTAGCTTGCCCATTCGGAATTGAGGTCCTTCGCTAATATCAAATGAGTAGTTCACAATTTGAGCTCCATCTTCGAATTCAGGGTGCGGCCGAATCCTTGCCAATAAGAAGCCCTGTCGTCCATAAGCTTTTTGTGCTCCTGCCAGATCCTTATCAAGCCGGACTCCGTTCGCTATCTGCCCCGACTTTACTGATAACAGTGCATCGAGCTGCGAGGAGCTTAATGATGTGTTGCCGGACCACTTGGTCGTGCCGAGTTTATAGATGGATCCCTCATCGACAGGTAACGTGACTTCAACACCACTCTTGCAAGTTGCGGTTGCTTCGGGCTTTGGCAGTGGAGGTGAAAAAGCCGCTTTGAGTTGACCTGCCTCACGATAAAGTGGGAAAAGATTCTTTAACGTAAATATACTTACGAATTTACTTGAGTACTCTCCACCTATAAGGGTTTTTGAGTTTTCTATCAACCGTTGTTCGGAGATGTTGGTTGCACCAGGAAAATGAAGAGTACACATTGGCATTGGTATACCATTGACGCTAAAAACATGTTCCTGAACTGCACTCTCGAGCGAGTCCTGGGAAGACAAGTATGAAACCGACGCTTCAATCTTGTTCTCATGCAGAAAAGTCTGCAGTGACCTGGTAATCCGGTCCGCAATGTCACCATTATCTGGAGCTGTACCAGAGAAAGATGGCACATCCCGTTTAATGGCCGCGATCAATTCTGTATCAGTGAACCAAATGAAATTGTCGAAGATCACCCGGGATGCTGGAACACTGGTTTCTTCTATTTGAAAGGTGATTGTTACCAGACCTTTATTGTTTCGAGTGCGATAGGCTACGTTCTTGAAGAGACCGCTATCTGCCAATTTCTGTGCAGCTGAGTCAAGCGTGGCAACGTCAAAGGCTTCGCCAACCTTCAGGGTTGAAGTTGCGAGTACCTCTTCGGTCGAATACCTTTTCAGACCCTCAAACTCAATTTTTCCAATTTTCGCAGGTTCCTGAGCGCGAACGGTGACTAAAGAACTAATTAGAAATAGAGCTGGGATCAAGAGAAGGGGAGAGCGGAGTTGGTTTCTGCAAGACTTCATAGTGAACGAAATGTAATTTCCAGAACAAGTGTATCGCACTCATATAATGTCGGAGAAGTTGAGCCGGATCACCAAACTACTGAGGCCAATGACTAGTCATTTAACGAAGCGCCAGTTCATCCTGCAGGTATGGAGAAAGATAGGGGCTGATTTGGTCGGAGGTATTGAACTGCAGAGGATTAATGAAGAACTGGTCAAAAAATTTGGGCCAGGTGGCGCCGAGAGTCCGGCGGCATTGGCGCGCGTCCTGGCGGACGAAGGCGCGCGTCTCAAACACCCGGAGGTGCTTGAGACGGACACCATCTGGCGTGAGCAACAACTCTACTCGCTGTTTGCGCCTGGTGAGATTGATTTCAACAACCTGGCTGCCTCTTTGGAGTCAATCGCGAAGCTTGACGCTTTATATAGACAGTTCCTCGCCGAAGGTGATGACCCAGGAGCTGAGCAGGTGAGGGAATTTGCCAGGGAGGTCAAGTTAGGACTTCAACGATCAGCTTCGCCTGTGATGGCCTCAGAGGTAATTGAATGGCTGACGATATGGCTGCAGACGCCTCAAATGTTAGGCGAATGGCTTGATTTACGACTAAAATCCCCGGGTTTTCAAAAGAAATTCGGCTCCAGACCCTAGGCCATTACTTAATGGAACTTTCAGTGCGTTCCTCGCGAATAAGCTATGTCAGACGAACTCGATAACCACGAATGAGACTACATTCCGAGCTAAATGACGCTGAATTGCTCCGTTCCATGATTGCCGGAGACGAAGAGGCTTTGGGAGCGCTTTACCAGCGCCGGCAGGCGGGTGTTTTCCGATTTGCCTGGCAAATGAGCGGCTCGCATACGATCGCAGAAGACGTGACGCAGGAGGTTTTCCTTTTCCTGATTCGTGATGGTCACGTCTTTGATCCCAAAAAAGGGTCCGTGAATGCGTTTTTAATGGGTGTTGCTCGCAACTTCGTGTTGCGGAAACTGCGTGGTGAACGGGCCATGATTTCTTTGGGAGATGATTCGGAAGATGATTTTTCGGGTGACCTGGCCGATCCCGACCTGAGTCCGCTTGAAGATTTAACGCGGACAGAAACCATCGAGAATGTTCGGAAAGCTGTCTTGAGCCTACCAGAGAAATATCGAGAGGTTGTTGTTCTTTGTGAGTTGCAGGAGCTTAATTACAAAGAGACAGCCGAGATTCTTGAGTGTGCGATAGGCACAGTCAGATCGCGATTGCATCGAGGGCGCGCGATATTGCTGGAAAAGTTGCGACCGGTAAGGACGGAAACTGAAGAAGGCACTGCTTTAAAGTCAGCGGGGTGTTTCGCATGAACTGTCAAAAATTCGAAGCTATTGTAAGTGAACTCGCTCGCAATCAGATGATGGATGCGGACCTTCGTGCCGAGGCGCTGGCCCACACGTTTAAGTGTTCAGAATGTTCTGACCGAATGCGTGATCAAAAGGTCTTGAGTTCTGGACTGAATGCGCTGGCGCTGGACATGAACCAGTTACAAGCACCGCCTCAACTGGAGTTGAAGTTACGAGAAGCGTTCCGTCAGTCGAAGCAAGTAACGCCTTTCCCAGTTAGGAAGCGGAGCAATAGGCGATATTGGCTTAGCGCAGTCGCGGCAATGTTATTGATTGTGATTGGTTTGGCCGTAGTTAGAGCGCAACTCAAGGGGGTTCAGGAAGAGTTAGCGAAAATTCCGCCGCAATCCATCCCCGTTTCTGAAATTCAAACACCAGAAGCACCTCAAGCTCTTCAAAGCAAACAAGAGGTGATTGCCGGAAATAAAGAGAAGGTTGAAACACCACGACGCCGTCAACAATCGCAATCGTTTTATGCCGCAAACAATCGAAAGCGAGTGACGTCAAAGAACGAGGCAGTTGCTGCAAATCATGTCACGCGAGAAGTAGCGACCGACTTTATGCCGCTCGGATATATGAATGCCTCGAGCTTTCAGGACGGGGGCCAGTTAGTCCGAGTTGAGCTGCCACGGTCTGCCTTAGCTAAGTTCGGCATACCTGTGAACATGGACCGTTATAACGAGAAGGTTAAAGCTGATGTTTTGTTTGGCGCAGACGGTCTGGCCCAGGCAATAAGATTTGTACAGTGAGTTATCTTTCGGGATTAGTGCCGGTTGAAAGGAAAAGAGAGTAATGAAGAGAATTCCCGCAATTATATCGTCATCGTTGGTTGTCATAGCTTGGTGCGTTGTACCTGTATCGTTCGCGCAACAGCCTGTCACGCAGACCAACATAGTCATAAAGCAAGACAGGGTTGCTCAAGGCCCTGAAGGAGTACCTCCATCGCCACGAGGTGACTTTCTATTCCTCGCCACCGACTTTAACTTCGAAGGTAAAGTCGTCAAAGGAGCTCCCTATTCTGCCGAGGCCGTGACCGAGACGATTCAAACGCTCAGCGATGGCAATCGAATAGTGAATAAGATTACGAGCCAGGTTTATCGCGATGGCGAAGGTCGTACACGTCGCGAACAAACTCTAAAGGGATTCGGAATGATGGGGAACGTCGGTGAGCCTCTGCAGACAATCTTCATTAATGACCCGGTTGCTGGTGTGACTTATGCTCTCGATTCCAGAACCCACACCGCTCATAAGAGCGCTCCATTCAAGTTTGAATGGAAGACAAAGCCTGCTGGACCCAATGCACCGCCAGTGGAAGAGGGACAGCGGTTCGAATTTAAGGTGGTTGGACCTGAAAGTGGTGGTCCTCCTGCGGTCATGACTGCTCCGCTGCCTCCCGGAGCATTACCCGGTGGTGAGAATGTAACGGTAAGCACTGCGGGAGCCGTTGGTGGTGCGACCTATGTATTTAAACGCAAAGGCACTGACGCCAACGAAGTAAAAGAGGAGCTGGGTGAACAGTTGATTGAGGGAGTAAAGGCCCAGGGAACTCGCTCGACGGTTACAATTCCTGCCGGCGAGATCGGTAATGACCGGCCTATAGAAATCGTAAGTGAACGTTGGTATTCACCCGAACTGCAAACGGTGATTATGACCAAACACAACGATCCCCGAACGGGTGAAACGACTTACAAGCTAACCAACATCAATCGTAGCGAACCGGCGAAGACACTGTTTGAAGTGCCCGCTGATTACACGGTGAAGGAAGGTTTGCCGGGTATGCCCGGTGTGCAAGTTGGTCCCCCGGTGCGCGTCCGAAGGCCCAATTCACCTGAATAAAATCCGTAAGGGCGTCTCTCCTTGGGCGCCCTTTGAATTCCCAATTCTGCCAGCAACTTAGAGAGGGCGCCCGACCAGGGATGCCCGCCAAAAAGGGCCACTCGCTTTAGCCCCGAGTGGCCCTTGTAGTTTTCGGTTAACGACTGTTAATTATTCGTCTTCCTCACCGCCTCGGATGCGACCCTCAGCTCGCGACTGTTCGACTATCTTATGGGCCAACTGACCCGGCACTGGATCGTAATGTGAGAACTGCATGTGAAACGAGCCACGCGCCGCAGTAATCGAATTTAGAGTCGACTGATAATTGAGCATCTCCGACATAGGGACCTGAGCCTTGATGAGTTGCTGCTTACCAGTTGTTTCCATGCCCTGGACTCGCCCACGCCTTGAGTTCAAGTCTCCCATGATGTCACCACTGAATTCTTGCGGCGCAGTGATTTCCACGTCCATAACTGGCTCAAGCAAAGATGGCTTTACTTTTTCCATCGCAGCGCGAAAGGCTTTTCGTCCAGCGGCTCGAAACGAATGTTCATCAGAATCGACCGGGTGATAAGAACCATCAATGAGTTGAACTTTGAAGTCCACCAGGGGATAACCGGCGATTGCCCCGGACTTTGCTGCTTCAATGATTCCTTTTTCGATTGCCGGACGGAACTGTTGCGGCACTGAACCGCCAAAGATCTTGTCTTCAAATACAAAACCAGTTCCACGTGGTAAGGGTTCAAAGACGCACTTACAATCACCGAACTGGCCTCGCCCACCAGTCTGCTTCTTATGACGTCCTTGAACTTCTGCTCGTTGGGTTATCGTCTCTTTGTACGGCACTTTAGGCGGATGTAGCGTCACCTCAACGCTGTAACGTTTCCGCAGCTTCTCCACCACAGTCTCAACGTGCAATTGACCAGAACCCGAAAGCAGGAACTCCTTTGTCTGAGCGTCGCGCGAGAAGTGAAGCGCTGGATCTTCTTCCAGAATTTTGTGAAGAGCGACGCTGATCTTTTCTTCGTCCTGGCGCGACTTGGGCTCAATTGCAAAAGCGATGGCTGCCTCAGGATATTCGACTGGATCGTAGACAATCGGACTTTGTTTATCGCAAAGCGTGTCGCCGGTTTGGGTTTCTTTCAGCTTGACGCAGGCAACAATGTCGCCGGCATGAGCTTCAGCAACCTTGTCCAGCTGTTTTCCCTGCATAAGATGAAGCGCACCCAATCGTTCAACGCCACCTCGCGTCGAGTTTAGAGCGTTCGCATCCGTTTGCAGGTGACCGCTCATGATTTTCATCACGTTAATTCGACCCGCAAATGGATCAGCGATGGTGCGGAAGCAATAGGCAGAAAATGGTTCGCTGTCACTGTATCTACGTGAGATTCGTTCGGAGTCCGGACCCGCATCCATCGGCCTGCCCCACTCAGCGTCGTGATGGGCCGGGTCTGGTGCGTAATCAACCAGGGCGTTAAGTAAGGCGCGTAGTCCAACCTGCGTTATGCTCGAAACAGCGAAGACCGGACATAACTTGCTTTGCGCGATAGCGTTGTTGATATTGGGTAAGATATCCGCCTCATCAAGCGTTCCCTGTTCAAAGTACTTCTCCATCAACTGGTCGTTTGACTCTGCCACCAGTTCCACCAATCGCTCCCGAGTCTTATCAACGAGGTCTCGACCTTCTGCTGGAATGTCAATCTCCTTCGCCTGCCCATCTGCACCCAGCTCGTAAGCCTTCATATGGACCACATCGACGACGCCACGGAAATCTTTTTCTTTTCCGATTGGTAGAGTGAACGGAATGATTGCTCTACTAAAAGTGTTTTGTGCGCTTTTAAGAGCTGTGGCAAAGTCGGCATGTTCCTTATCCAGCTTCGTGATCACCATCACTCGCGGGACCAAAAACTCGTTGGCGTATGCCCACGTTTTTTCAGTCTGTACTTCGACTCCTTTGACTCCGTCTACCACCACGATCGCACAGTCGGCTACGCGGAGGGCTGGTCGAGCGTGCGCTATGAATGCGGCGTATCCTGGCGAGTCTATTAAATTCAACTTTGTCTCGTTATGTTCAAGGTGGGCCAGCGCGGTATTTAAAGTGATCTTTCGAGCAATGGAATCTTCTTCATGATCAGTGACTGTTGTGCCTTCATCAACCTTACCCCAGCGTGGTGTGGCGCCAGCGACGAAGAGAAGAGAGCTAATAAGCTGAGTCTTCCCTGCGTCGCCATGTCCAATGACAGCGAGGTTCCGAATGGCTTCAGTCGCAAAGACTTTCATACGTGTGATTCCTTTCAGGCATGCGAATTTTGGCGAAGGATACCCATCCGCTTTGATCGAAACGTTTCGGCAGACTTTGGCGGGATGTGCTCCGTGATTTGGCTGTAATTTATCTGACGGTCACGGTTAAACGCAAGTTTGCTCTCTGTCCAATCAGTTGCGAATAACAAAGGAGTTTGGCCATCTTTGCAGACCCACTCGGCATCTGAAAGGCAGGTGAAAGGGGCTTTAGAAGCCAGAACCAGGAAAGTTATGAATTACCGAAAGATTTTGTCTCTAACTGGATCGTTATTTCTACTGTTTGCCACACTTGGCGTTGGGTATGCCAAACCAGTAACGAAAACAGACAACGAAGCGCAACGACAAACACAAACAATTGAACCGATTAATCTTGCGATATTGATACAGGATGACCTGGTGTCGCAGGTGAGCAACGAGATTGGGGTGACCAAGGAATTCATCCGCTCACTTCCTGCGGGCTCCAGCGTGATGGTGAGCTATATCACTTCCGGTTCGCTTCAGGTTCGACAACCATTTACAACTGATTTAGATAAAGCTGCCAGGTCTTTGCGCATTCCAACTGCAAGTACCAACAGCTCGCCGTTCAACCCTTATGTTGAAGTCTTGGAGGCTGTGAAAAAGTTCGATAAGGAAGCGAAGAAGGCCAACGCGATTTTATTGATTTCTGATGGCCTAGATATCTCGCGCGGGTTCGATGCAACCGCAGCTGGCCAGACAATTGATCTGGAAAGAGTGATCAAGGAAGCAAATCGACGTCGCGTGTCAGTCTATAGCTTTTACGCTCCGAGTGTTGGTCTAACTAGCAGGAGCAATCTGGCTGCGAGCTATGGCCAGAGCTCTTTGAAGCGGCTTGGCGACGACACAGGTGGAAAGGCATTCTTCCAGGGTATAAATGGTTTTGTTACCTTTGACTCGTACTTCGCGCGTTTGCGAGAAGAATTCGCAAGGGCTTATTAACGCTCGTTAACCCTGATCGCTCAATGCCACCGAGTTTAAAAACTTGGTGGCATTTTTCTTGAATCGATATCTGATTTGAAATGTCAAAACATCACCCGGTCTCGTTTCGACCGTCCAGGTTGCTTACTCGGTCCAGCGCCTGTCCGTTGCAACAAAACACCTGTCCAGACCGACTAAACTCTTGGCGAGAGATAAGTCCGGTGGTAAAGTTTAGGGCGTCGGATCACCCTGGCGGCCTGCTCTTGGCCCAATAGAAATGGCTCACGACAATTTTCTGAAGTGCGGGAATACTGTCTAATAGTAGAAGGCGCTTACCTTTCCGAATCAGAGGCCGAACACGCCCTGCGCGACCCGTTTATTGAAGACTGGGTCGAACAGACTGGTTCATTCAAGATCCACAACATGGACGAAATCCAGATTTCACCGGGAGTGACCCTCGGCTCTCTGGGTGTGGTGATGATCGATGACCGGGTATTTGAAATAGCCAGTGTAGACCCCAACCATCCGCTGACGGAACATAAGGCCAAAGGTATAGCCGAAGCTCTGCGGCGTCAGGACATGTTTGACGAAGTAAGGACTGAACCGCGAGATGAGGAGTAACCCCGACGCTGAGGTTTCGTTTCTTGAATCCCGGGTAAGAGTGTTGGTCGGAGACTTAACTCAACAAAAAGTCGATGCCGTTGTGAATGCGGCTAACTCGACGTTGTTGGGGGGCGGCGGAGTTGACGGAGCAATTCACGACGCCGGCGGTCCGGCAATACTCGAAGCCTGTCGAGAGATTCGCAGATCGACTTTCCCAAAAGGCTTACCAACCGGCGAATCTGTGATTACAACGGGAGGAAACCTGCCAGCGAAATACGTTATTCACACGGTTGGCCCGATCTTCGGACGGAATCCAGAACAACAGAAAGAGCAGCTGGCGGCCTGCTATACGAACAGCCTGAGCCTCGCAGTAAAGAATTCTCTAGTGACTGTGGCGTTTCCATCCATTTCAACCGGGGCGTTCGGGTACCCAAAGCCTGAAGCCGCCGCTGTTTCCTCTACGGCAATAAAGTCGTTTATCCTCCAAAATCCCTCATTTCTAGAAGTGCGTTTGGTCTTTTTCCTGCAAAGGGACGCCCGCGTATTTCTTGAGTACCAGAAATTCTAGTAGACTCTCCCACTTTGCTGCCTTGTTGTGCCCGTTTTTATATATTTTGAGCGAGAGATGAAAACCTAAGTACGAATGATTGATACGGCCGAAATCGAGAAGAAATTTACTGAAGACAATTCATTACCGACCCCTCTTTTACCGCTTGAGCGGTTGGCATGGAATTATTGGTGGAGTTGGGCAGCGGATGGAGCCAGCATTTTCAGAGACCTTGATCCGGAGGTTTGGGAGGACGCTGAACACAACCCGAGAGAATTACTGAAGAAGACATCTGCTTACCGTCTAGCGCAGGCCGCTACGGATCCGGTCTACCTGCAGCGCATTCGCCAGATTGATGAAGCTTTCACCGCGTACATGGCGCCAGCGGCAAATTGGGCTGGTACAGGCCAGTTGCCGAAGATCACTCCAGCCCGGCCCGTAGCTTATTTCTGTGCAGAGTTCGGAGTCCATAACTCTTTACCTCTATATTCGGGCGGTTTAGGAATCCTGGCAGGCGATCACCTTAAGTCGGCGAGCGATCTCAGATTGCCGCTCATCGCGGTCGGACTGCTCTACCGATATGGCTATTTTCGTCAGCGTCTCAGGAATGATGGTTGGCAGGAAGAGTATTACGGTGAGACTTGTCCGGACGAGCTACCGATCACTCTCGTAAGAAATGACGACGATACACCTGTCCAGGTTGAAGTGCTCATCCGTGATCGAAAAGTGCTCGCACAGGTGTGGCAAGCGAACGTTGGGAGAGTCCAACTATATCTCCTGGATTCAAATATTCCTGAAAATACCGAGACGGATCGCTGGGTAACCGGTCACCTTTACGGTGGTGATCGGGAAACACGAATCGTTCAGGAAATGCTTCTCGGTATTGGCGGTGTACGTCTATTGCGGAAGCTTAACGTGACCCCTCACGTGTTTCATTTGAACGAGGGGCATTCGGCTTTTCTAACGCTCGAGTTAGCGCGTGAAATCATGAGCGTGCAAAACTGCAGCTTGAATGACGCGATTTCTCAGGTTCGTGAACAATGCGTTTTCACGACGCACACGCCCGTAGCGGCTGGAAATGATGAGTTCGATCCGGGACTAGTTATACGCTGTTTCGGAGTGACATACCTCGAACAACTGGGTCTTACACCCGATCAATTCCTTGGGCTTGGAAGGGTCGATCCAAACAACGACCAGGAACGTTTTGGCCTAACGCCGCTCGCAATTCGCATGGCTCGTTCAACTAATGGTGTGAGTTTGAAACACGGAGAAGTTTCTCGAGCTCTTTGGCAGAAGTTATGGCCTGAGAAGAAGCTCGAGGAAATTCCGATCACTCACATCACAAATGGAGTTCATGCTCCAACGTGGATTTCGCCGCTGCTGAGATACTTGTTTGAAAAGCACGTTGGTCTGAACTGGCACGAACAGTTACGAGTTCGTGATCGTTGGGAACAGGCAGTTAGGAACATTCCCGACGAGGAGTTATGGATTGCGCATTCACTGCTGAAGCAGCGGTTAATAGCGTTTGTCAGATATCGCTCCGTGCAGTCACGGAAGGCTGCAGGTGAGCGAGCCGATTATGTTGATGCTGCACGTACGGTTTTTGATCCGCGGGCTCTAACGATTGGCTTTGCACGACGAGTAGCCGGATACAAACGATGGAATCTAATTCTTTCAGATCAGGAACGTCTCCTGCGACTGATCGATAATGAAGAGCGGCCGGTGCAGTTTGTGTTTGCCGGAAAGGCACATCCACAAGATGAAGGGTCGAAGCGAATATTGCAGCAATTAGCCCAATGGAAGTATGACTTACGCGTAAGACAGCGCGCAGTTTTCCTCGAAGACTACGACCAGGAGATTGCCAGGCAGTTGGTGCAGTCAGTAGACGTTTGGTTGAACGTGCCTCGAAGACCTTTGGAGGCGTCTGGTACAAGCGGAGAAAAGGTCGCCATTAACGGCGGTCTTAACCTATCGATCCTTGATGGGTGGTGGCTCGAAGCTTATGACGGTTCCAACGGGTTTGCTATCGGAAATGGCGACGATAGCTCGGACGTTGAAAACATTGACGCCGCGGATGCTGAGTCGCTTTACCGGGTCTTAGAGGATGAAGTAGTTCCTGTCTATTACGATCGTGACGGTTCTGGCTTTCCGTATCGATGGGTGGCAATGATGAAGAGGGCGATTGAAACTTTGGCCCCTCAATTCAACAGCGATCGGATGGTCGAGGATTACGCCCGGAAGATCTATTAAGTAATAAGTCCTAAAAGTCCTACAAGTCTATCATTAAACTGGCACCCTCTTATTCTCTGTAAACTGACTCCAAGCAATGCTAGACTAATGCACCGTCTCAAATGCCAGGTTGGTTTAGCCCCGAATGAAATATTGCACCGCCTGCAAGGCAAAATACGATGACAGCGTCAGTTTTTGTCCAGTCGATGGAGAAGTCCTCGAAGACGATCCGTCGTCGCTGGTGAACACCGTTCTAGACGGTCAGTACCAGATGGAAGCTTTACTGGGCAAAGGCGGAATGGGCGCTGTGTATCAAGCCCGCCACATTCTTCTAGGTGACAGGGTTGCTATTAAGGTGCTCCCACCGGAAGTTCGCTCCAATGCTGAATGGTTACGTCGCTTTCGCCGTGAAGGTCAGGCAGCGCGCCGCTTTCGCCACCAGAACGCCGTAACGGTTTACGATTTGCGGACAGCCGCTGACGGAACCATCTACATGGTCATGGAGTATGTAGAAGGCCATACTCTGGACGCCGAAATTAAGAAACGCGGACGTTTCATTCCACGCGAAGCACTCGAGGTCATGACCCCGATCATGAGCGTACTCGACACGGCGCATGCTATGGGTGTCGTCCATCGCGATCTCAAACCCGAAAACATAATGGTCGGAAATCCCACTGGTAATGGAGCACCAGTTATCAAGCTACTGGATCTTGGGATTGCAAAGATGAGAGAGATCGCCGGCGCCGATACAGCTGGGAATACGGCCCTGACCACGGCCGGACAAGTTTTGGGTACGCCTTATTACATGTCTCCCGAGCAATGGGGCGAGATACCTCGTGATGGCAACCAGGAGATTGACGGGCGAGCGGACATTTACAGCCTCGGTTTAGTGTTTTATGAAATGATAGCCGGGCGCCGCTGCTTTTCTGGTAACACCCTTCTGGAGTTGCGACGCGAACATCTTTCGACCAAGCCGAGGCCGCTAACGGAAGTTGTGTCCAGTGTCCCTAAGGCTTTCAGTGACGCTATCGAACGAGCGACGGCCAAGGATCGAGGTGACCGCCAGGCGACTGCCGCAATATTGGCTAGCGAGCTTACTGCGTCGCTGGCTTCGGTTCCAGGCGGCAAACACGTAACAGATGGACTTCGTGAAATTGAAAATGCCGACACCGTTGCACTACCGAGAGGGCTTCAAACCAAATCGGATACTAACGCACCAACCATCATTACACTCGATCCGTCGGCCACTCTACCTCCAATTTCCGAACCATTGGCGAGCACAACGCCATCCATTGCGACTGAGGTTCCGAGTGTCTCAAATACTGTAGCTGAGTCGGGAATCCAACAGTCTTCTATAACTGTTCCGCAGGTACCGAAAGAGCCAGTCGCGATACCACGGCCTGTTGTCGAATCTCCGCCAGACAAGAGTCGAGCAACTGGATTGATCCTCGGTCTTGGCGCTGTTCTGGTCCTGGTACTGGGAGTGATTGGCGTGGGTGTATATCTTTGGAGCAGGTCACGCGCCAATAATCCTCCGGTTGCCACCAATGACGCAAATCCACCCGTGGCGCCCGTTGCTCGTGATGTGAGCCGTTACTGGCTGGAACTCGAAAAAGGTTCAGGACCGTCTTCGCGGGTTGCAGGGTTAGTGCCAATCGCGTCAGGACAAGCGTTCAAGATGCATTTTGTCTTTAAAGACGATGGGTATGTCTATATCGTAGGACCAGGAAACGAAAATAAGCCCACTGTATTTCTAAGTGCGAAGCCAATCGCGGCTTCGGGGTTACAAACCAACAAAATTACTCGTGACCAGGAATTTAGTTTTCCAAGTGGATTCGGCAATAATCTGACACTCGACAGCAGGCCGGGTACTGACAACTTTCGCATCGTTTTTTCTAAAACGCCCATTACTAATCCGTCATTCTTCAATGACAAAGTAACGGGCGATCCTTTGAGCGCGGCGCAACAAACTGAGTTAGACGCGTTCATAAGCAAGTACCAACAAAAGTCGCCAATGACTGACTTGGATGAGTCGAACCGAAATGCACCTTTTGTACGCGTTAAGGTAGTGGGGAGTGAAACTAGCGACCCACTCATCTTCGATGTTCGCATCCAACATAACTAGACCAGATACAAAATCTCGAATGAAATGTTTTTAAACCTTCGCTGCCCCTTCAAACCGAAACTCTGATCTGACCTCAAACGGCCGAGATTCGGTGGCCAATAAGGAGAGAAGTAAAAATGAAAGTCGCAGTTTTCGCATTCAGTCTGATATGCGTAATGGTGGTGGTAAACGCAGCCGTTCCCCAGGACCAGGAAGACGTCCGTGGCGCATTTCTTACGTCGAGGCCCAAGGAAAAGCCTGCGACGCAGACCGCGCCAGCCAGGGCGAACCGGCGAAGACCTAAACCTAATACGCCAGGTCCGAGCAGCTCGGGCAATAAAACCCCGGACCTTTCCAACACTACTCCTGACAAGTCCACTCCGGTTGTCGTCAACAAGGCGCGAATAGGTCTGGGACTGACACTGTTCACGCGCGACTCAAATGGATTGGCGGTAAGAACGGATCCTTCTCGTGTCTTCCATAAAGGAGACAGGGTGCGAGTACTGCTCGAGACTAATACGGACGGCTTTCTTTATATCTTCAACACGACTAACGATGGACCACCCATCATGATTTACCCTGACATCAATCTCGATGAGGCAGGCAACTATATACAGGCTCACGTTCCTTTCGAGATTCCCTCGAGTGCAGGGGCTCATGAAGGACTGCGTTGGCTGGTGTTCGATGAGTTCGCGGGTGATGAAAAACTCTACTTTGTATTCACTCGCGAACCATTGAATGGAGTGCCGATTGAAGACGACCTGGTCAGTTTCTGTAAGACGTCATCTTCTGCTTGTCCGTTGCGGCCGGTTGCCGAGCTTTGGGAAATGGTCAAGAAAGAGTTGAAACAGCCATTACAGACGGATCAGGCCGCTCGTTACGGAAAAGCGCAGACCTCATCCGAAAAGGAAGCATCGACTCGAGGCCTGGGTCTCGCGAAGGACGATCCGCAACCTTCAGTCATCATGATGGCTTCGTCAACAAGTTCAACTCTGGTGACCAAGTTGGATTTGGTTCACCAGTAACTGTTATTGGTCCAACAGGTCAATGCATGAGCTTTACCAGCTCGCGAGATCTGAATGATGGATCTTGCCAGAACTAAAAAGGGAGACGAAATGAGCATTGGAAGTTTGAAATTTGTCGCGTCGTTACTGAGTGCAGGACTTCTGATGAGTTCGTTCAGCTATACGTCGGCGGGGTCGACGAGTGTTCCGAACTTTGCGATTCAACAAACCGACCAGGGAGACGTCGCTCTACGAGAAGGACGGCGACTCCTAAAGCGAGGTCGATCAGACCAGGCACTAATTCAACTACGAAACGCTCTCAATCTTTACACCAACTCGAAAAATCAAAGCGGTGTTGCC
Source organism: Pyrinomonadaceae bacterium (assembly GCA_035646955.1). Classification (GTDB taxonomy): domain Bacteria; phylum Acidobacteriota; class Blastocatellia; order Pyrinomonadales; family Pyrinomonadaceae; genus PSRF01. The sequence goes on along the minus strand of DASROI010000287.1, from coordinate 31,990 downwards.
GCGACCCACAACGAACTCGGCGATTTATATCTTCGGCAAGGCCAGTACACGGTAGCACTGGACCATTACCAGAAAGCCCTGGACGGTTTCCTTGGAGTCGATAAGAAGAACGAGGCGGTCAACGCGGTGGTAGGCATCGCCGACGATAAGTTCAACGCGAACCTGATGCTGGCGAAAATTGGTGATGTTAATTTTCGTTTGGGCCGAACTTCTGAAGCCATGTCCGCTTACAGTCGCATGGTGGTCAAGAAGCCTGAGAGTGCCGGGTCGAAAGTCACTCGTCGCTTCGGCGGGCTCGGTGGAATCATGGGCGGTATCTCATCCGGAAATGTTTCTGTTGCGGCGCCTACGAGTGCGTTGACGGTCGCGTTGGAAATGAAGAAAGAACTCGATGAGTACCGGGTTTCAATTGTCTACGCAAGTTATGAGCTGGGAATGGGTCGCCTGGCCTTTGCCAGCAACGATATGGATAGTGCCCAGAAACATTTTCAGAATGCTCTTGAAGGTGCGGGCAGCAGTCTTGCCGGCGTAGCGAAGTTGGGCCAGGTTCAGCGGTTCCGCGCGGCAGCCCGTACTAGTCTAGGTGACGTCGCTCTCCGTCAAGGCAAATGGAAAGACGCGGGCAAGTATTATGCAGACGCCAAAAAAGGAGCGCAGGACGATAAACGATTGGATCTTATTTGGCCGGCCCAAAGGGGAATTGGTCGAACCTTTTGGCTTCAGGCTGCCCAGGAAAAAGATCCGAAGAAATCTATGACGCTCCGCGAATCGGCGGTTAGTAACTATCGCGAATCGATCAACACCATCGAGACACTGCGTCAGGGAAGTTTGCGAGCTGATGAAGCGCGCACTACTTTTCTGGCAACGATGAAAGATGTTTTTGACGAGGCCGGCACTGCTTACGCAGAAATGGCGTTGATCGCGAGTTCGAATTCGACCGCTCCACTATCAGCAAAACCACTTGAGTATGCCGGCGAAGCCTTCAAGATAAATGAACAGTCTCGGTCGCGATCGCTGCTTGACCTGCTGAATGAAACTGGAGCGGCTATCACGGAAGGTGTACCTGCAGATCTCTTGAAGCGTAAACAAGACAACCTCGATCGGCAACAGGATATTGCGGATGTCCTGACCGGTATCAACGTTTCGAACGAGGAATTGAAGAAAAAGCCGTCTGAGTTAGATGAAGAACTTGCAAAACTTCAGGGCGAATACGAAGAGATCGAAAATCAAATACGTACTGCGAGTCCACGTTATGCAGCTTTGACTTCTAATCAGGGCCTGACCCTGGCCGATGTTCAGCAGAAGGTGCTCGACGATCGGACCCTGCTTCTTGAATACTCTTTGCAAACAGACGCTTCTTACTTATGGGCCATAAGCAAGGCTGACGTTAGTCTCTATAAGCTCCCGGGACGGAAAACTGTCGAGAAAGCTGCAACAGATTTGCGCGCGCAGTTGATTCCCAGCACACTTCAGCGACGAATTGTCGGCATCGACGTGATCGATCCAAATAGAGGCATCGGACTATCAACCTCGGCGCCGTCTGACGCCGCACCTTTTATTGCGGCTTCCAACGCGCTCTACAAGACGGTGTTGGAGCCGGCGGGGGCGACGCTTGGCGACAAGCGATTATTGATAGTCGCCGACGGAGCGCTTAGCTATATACCATTTGAGGTTCTGCTCAAGACTGCGGATGCAGGCGACTTTTCATCATTGTCGTATTTGGTTAAGTCAAATGAAATTGTATATGCACCTTCAGCGTCGGTAGTTGCAGCAATCAGGCAGCAGCGAAGTAAACCCTCCGGTCGAGCGCTGCTGGTAATTGCTGACCCAGTGTTCAATTCAAATGATGCTCGAGCTCGCAAAGGCACAACTGCAAACGCCGGTGATACTGAATTACGCGGACTGGGAATCCAGAGTGCGCTGGCTGATGTTACCGGTGATGCAAGCGCCGGAACACCAGCGGATGCAAAAATGGAGGGCCTGCCGTTGGCTCGCCTTGCCGGAACTCGAACTGAAGCAGAGGAGATCGCCAAGCTGGCAAAGGCTTCAGGTGGTCAGGCCGACGTTTGGCTCGATTTAGACGCGAATGAAGATAACGTTACATCGAAAGACATAACCAAGTACCGGGTCATTCACGTCGCAACGCATGGCTTACTGGATGCCGATAGACCACAATTTACCGGCGTCGTCCTATCATTAGTCGGCAACAAGAGTCACGACGGATTTTTGCGCACAGACGAAATCTTTAATCTACGCCTTGGGTCACCATTGGTAATGCTCTCAGCTTGCGAAACTGGCCTGGGTAAAGAGAAGCGTGGCGAGGGCGTTCTTGGTTTGACCAGGGCGTTCATGTACGCCGGCGCCCCAACGGTAGGAGTTACCCTTTGGTCCGTTGCCGATAAATCAACCGCCACCCTCATGACAGACTTCTATCGCCGTCTGCTCGGCGCTGGTGAGGTCTCATCTTCAGCAGCCTTAAGAGATGCTCAACTGGCAATGATCTCTGATAAGAAGTACAGCGCTCCCTTTTTCTGGGCTCCTTTCGTGTTAGTCGGCGACTGGAATTAGATCCCTTTGTTTCAGGAAATTTCGGGCGGGGGCTGCGTTACTTCGCAGCCACCCGCCCTTTTCGTTTGGCGGCATAAAGAATTGGCAAACCAAACATCAACAAGGTGAACGTTGCAGGCTCAGGAATCGTTGCGGCAGCCGTGCTTGTTCCCTCGACCACTAGATTGTCGATCCTGTTGTTGCCGGTTGAAGATGTGGCGCCGTTGAAGATAATCCTGAAAACCGCGTTTGGGTTGTTGTTTAGACCAGCAATGCTGCTGAGTGTGAACACCACAGGTATAGCGCCAAAGGCCGTAGCCGGAACATAAGGCGCTCCAAAATCCAGGAACGTGACGCCGTCGAGGCTGTATTGCAATTGGTTACTGGTAAATCCTGTTGAAGTTCCCTGCGTAGCAAAGCTAATCACGATGTTGGTAAAGCCGAGCGTGCTCACGTTTAGAGTGATGTTCCGGCCGTTATTAGCATTACTGGTTCCGCCCTGCAACGAGAGGGCGCTGCCTGCGATATCACCCAGCCTCGCATTTGTGGCTGTGCCCGCGGCGAACAAAATGTTCACGACGTTGAAGTTGCTGGTGAGTGTGCCGGTGCCGTGATCGACGTTTAGATCTGAGTCGTTAAAGTTCCACACGGCAAGTTCGTCTGCTCGCGCGATACTCAATGCAAACAATATGAACAATGTGGCGAAAAACAGGTGAAGAGTTAGTCGTCGAGTGAGACGACGATCGGTATTAATCATCGAAACTTTCTCCTTAGTGAGGTTTAGACACAAGTGTCTTAACTTGAGAAAGCTGGAGATTCCTTTAATAAGAAACTCGTGAGGCTATTCAGAAGAGTGACTGGCTCAGAGGATAGCCAATGCTTTCTCGGTCAGGTTCGGCAAGATATTCTCTTTGAGCGATTCGGTCAATAGGAAAGTTGTTTTTGGTTTAGCGATTGAGCTTGTGGTTGACCAAGACCAAGTACTAAGCCGGAAAGACCACGCCCAAAGCCCCCATTTGTCCCAACCCTTTACGTACGCTAATATCGAAGCACTACAAGAGGGATGACAACATGGGTAACAAGTTTTTAAGAATAGACGATCGCAAGAGCCTTGAAGATGTGATTTCAAATTCAACTGCGAAACCAGTTGTGATCTTCAAGCATAGCAACTCGTGTCCGATTAGCTCGCGAGCTTACCGCGAGATGGAACAGTTGGATGGCCAGGTGCATTTTGTAGAGGTGCAAGCCGCACGCGACGTTTCGCGTGAGCTTGCGGACCTGACGGGAGTGCGTCACGAAACTCCGCAGGTAATAGTGCTGAAAAATGGAAAGGCTGTTTGGAATGCGTCGCACTTTGATGTAAGAGCCGGGGCGGTCAACGAGGCAGTAGAAGCGAATAGTTAAATGGTCGACGTTAGCGGATTGCAGATAGAACCTCGGGAAATCAAGCACGAAGATGATTTCAACCTGAGGATTACATGGGCGGACGGTCGTGAGTGCCGGTTCAACGCTGCTGCCTTGCGACGTGCTTGTCCATGCGCCCAGTGCGTTAATGAATGGACTGGAGAGCGGATGTTAAAGGCAAACACCATTGCCGACGATCTCGAGATTAAAGATCTCAGCCTTGTTGGTAGGTATGCTCTGAATTTCCAGTGGAGCGATGGTCATCAGACGGGCATTTATAGTTTTAAATATCTGCGCGAACTCTGCGAAGGGCAGGACATTGAGGTTTGAGATAAGTTATGAATGAGAGAGATTTTTTCAACGAAAAAGAAGAAGTGAAGAAAGCCACGTTTAGCTGCCCTCACTGCCGTGAACGAGCTGAATATGATGTGCGGTGGTTAAAGCGTACTCGTAAACCGCAACTCCCGCGCGGAGCAAACGAACAGGATCGAGCTCGATTTCAGAAATCGAGAGATTACCTGGTTCGGATTGATGACATGCTGGCTTGTAAAAACCTGCGCTGTCGCCGGCGCTTCGAAATTCCGACGTCGCAGTCCGTGGTGTTTATATAGACGTTTCAAGCGGTTTTGTAATCTACATCTCCTGAAAATTACCCGATCAAGTTGCGAGTCCGGTCATCAGTACCGAATCGCGGTAGCGTCGGGTGAGTCTCAAAATGCTGACAACTGTTTGATCATCGAGACTCACCCGACGCTACCGCGATTCGGTACTGACCGGCCTCGCATTGCCGATCTGCCCACGAAATTGAGTAACCACCCGGCTGAACATCTTGTTGTCTAAGAGCACGGAGTTTGCACAGAGGTCGTTTGTACGGCTGCAAACGAAAGCAGCGATTCAGGTCTCGGAGATCAAGCAAACTCTCTCAGGAAGCCCCGGTTAGACAGTGAAACCTTCGCAATTCAAAGACTTTGGGCCGGTTCAGATCGACTTGACACTTACTAATCGGCAGTCCGAGAACTGTCTTTATTGAATTCTAATGCTGCAAAGCTTACGACATTAGTCGGCAAAATCTGACATTCCTAAAAATCTGATGATTGATACGCAACAATTCGCAGGGGCAACGAAAGCCTCGACATCGTTTTTGACACCAATTGAAAGAAGACTTGCCACGAGAGTTCTGCCCATCATTCCAGCATGGCTGCAGACTTACCACCTGACGATGCTGACGCTCATGTGGTCGGCGGGGATTCTTTTGTTCTCGTACCTGGCGGCGTCCAACTTACGCTGGCTTTGGGTGGTTTCGTTAATGATCCTTATGCAATACGTGACTGACCATTACGACGGCAAAATAGGAAAATATCGCGGCACTGGTTTAGTCCGGTGGGGTTACTATATGGATCACTTTCTGGACTATATCTTTCTGTGCTCGATCATCATTGGTTACGGTTTCATCCTCCCAGAACGTTCTCGCTACCAGATTTTGATAATGCTTGCGATCTTTGCTGGTTATGAAGTCAGCACCTTTCTGGCGTTTGCTGCGACCGACAGGCTGAAGATCGCCTACCTGAAGTTTGGTCCCACGGAATTCCGACTGGCTCTGATAATTATCAATGCCCTGCTGATTACCTACGGCACCCGCAAAATGATTTCCGGCTTGAAATACGTCAACATCGGCGCAGCCATCGGTCTCGCCATTTTGGTTTTTCGCACGCATAAGTTGATCTGGGAGATCGATATGAAGCAAAAACGATTGGAAACAGGTCAAAATAACTAGTCCTGTCTTGCTTGTTGCCACAATTTTTCTTTTCGTCTGTACGGTTTGCGATCAAAATAGACCAAAACGGAAAATATTTTTAGAAAGGTGACCCTTTTTTCGGCCTTCCCGCGCGTTAACGGTTGTGGCCTCTTCTTTGCAAGGTGTAAGGCGTCAGGCGTTCTACCAAAGAAAATCGGGAACCGTTAGGCGCAGAATTCGTTCAAACAGTTCATAACCAAGCGGTACTACTTAAATAAAGCAATGTCAGAGAAGAAAACAATACGAATAATCAAAAAGGGTGACAAAACCGCGTCAACGACGAAGGTGAAGTCAACCAAGCCGGCTCGAGAGACGGCGCGTGATATGGTCGAAACCGTAACCACCTGGGTTACCGAGTTTCAGCAAAGACGCAGGGTTGAGACTACTCATGCCTTACGCATGCTTTCCAAAACGCCCCGAGGCAGCGAGGCCTAATTCCTAATTCAAGTCCAAAAGGCCTCAGTTATCAAAGCTGGGGCCCATCTGGCCACACTCTTCACGACTTCCAATTCACAGAGTTGGGTTTTAGTTGACAGCCACATTCGGCGGGAATAGCATCCGTCTAATTTCAACTCGAAGAGGCTTATGGCAAGGAAGAGATCTAATTCCAAACCAAAAAAGAAAATTGAGGTCCGGGAAATTTTCGACAGCATTCGCAAACCAAATGCTCCGCCCGGCCACCCCTTATCTCGCGCAAAGCCGGACGAGATAGCGCGCCCGTCTCAGCGAAAAGCCAAGCATAAACGACCACCACAAAGTGGTGACGAGAGTTTCTGATGTCATCTGTGCAAAACTCTCCAGATGAAATCGCAGTAGCCGATGCTTTCGTGGGGCACGCCCGTAATTTCCTGGTTCATCACTATCTGCCGAAAATTGAACGCTGCCTCGAAAAACTGTCCGACGACCAAATCTGGTGGCGGCCCAACCTTGAGTCAAACAGCATTGGAAATCTTGTATTACATTTATGTGGAAATGCACGGCAGTGGATCATTTCCGGCGTTGGCGGAAGACCGGACACTCGCCATCGAGATCAGGAGTTCCAGCAACAGACGATTGTTCCCAGGCAGGAGCTCGTCACACTGCTGAGGTCCACGCTTCTTGAAGTAGATCAGGTCCTAACAAATCTGGACCATTCGTCTCTACTTAGTCTGCGTTGTATTCAGGGGTTGGACGTGAAGGTTTTAGAGGCGATATTCCATGTGACCGAGCATTTTTCCATGCACACCGGTCAGATAATTTTGCTTACGAAAATGCTCACCAAGTCTGACCTGGCGTTCTATGATTTCTCAACTGGAGCTCCAGTTCATGGATGGGAGTAGCAACCAATGGGCGCGGGGATCTTCCTAAAACTTGCTCTTCGCGTTTAATATAGTCGTGTTCCAGTTCGACACCGTTCGACGTAAGATTCCTGTTCGCCCGAGGAGGCATGTAGCCAGATGACCTACGTTGTTGCCGAACCTTGTGTTAATTGCCGTTATACGGATTGTGCCTTGGTATGTCCGGTCGAAGCCTTCCACCTGGACGACGACATGCTTATTATTAATCCAGAAACCTGCATAGACTGCGATGCATGTGTTCCTGAATGTCCGGTAGAAGCTGTGTTTGCAGAGGCAGCTGTGCCGGCAGAGTGGTCACACTTCACCGCTATCAATGCTGAACGCTCTCTGAGTGGCTTGCCAACGATTACATCTCGTTTGGATTCGCTTTGTGAATGAGTCTCGATGAAAAAGCGCACTAAGCGGCTTATCGGAGGTTTCGCTATAGCCGCAAGTGCGCTAGGCGCCGCCACCGCATACTTCAAGAAGAAGAAGATGTCGACCCCGCGTAAAGATTTCAAGCAGATTGGGAACGTCTGGGCTCGTCCTGGAATGTTAGTGACCTTCCGGGCTGAGTTAATGCCAGGGCGTGAGCGATCCGAACGAACGTTTCGCGTGAAAGAACTTTTTACGAGCGGGAGAGTATCGCTACACGGAGTCGATGGAGAACACGCGGAAAAAGAGTTTGAGCGGATTCAGCCGGATCGTCCAATCGCAGTGACCTAATCTACCAACTGTAAGTCTTTCCTGGTTCCATCACTCTCAAATTAGGCAAGTTCAGATCGTTGAGCTGGCGCACAATTGTGTCTCGATATGACGGTTTGAGGTGAACGGCAAGAATGTCCAGGCCATCATGTGAGAGCTTTTTAAGCTCTCGGCCCAGTGATGCTGGGGTGAAATGGCGGGAGACCTCGGCGAGGTTCGCCATCTCATTTGGGAATGAAGCTTCAATTAAGAGAGCATCGACATGGCCAACCTCATTCACAATCTTCCAGAACTCGGTGGTTTCGGCTGTGTCGGAACTGAATGCGATTGTGGTCTTATCATCTGACAGTATGAGACCAACAGTTGGGACAATGTGATTGACGGGTACAGCGATCGCTTTTAAGTGGGCAACATTGAAGATCCCGTCGGCGGGAATGGGTACGTACTCCATCACTGGTCCATAATCGTTTTTGAGGTCTGAGAAGCGTGGGTAAACATTCCAATTGAAGACGTCGCGCTCGAGCAATTCGATGACCTCTTGTGTCGCATGAATGCGTACAGGCCGGGTTAAGGTTGGATACAGATCATCGATGAAAATTGGAAGACTTGCGATGTGGTCCATGTGGGGGTGAGTGACGATGATATCTCTCACGGCAGCTCGTTGCTCATTGGTTAGAGCAATTGCAATACTTCCCGCATCGACAGCGACGCAGTCGTCGATCAGGAAGCAAGTCAGACGCTGGTCCAATGTCGCGTGGCCCGCTTCATCGAAAGTGCTGGGTAATAGTTGGATTCTCACAATGCTCAGCTCGGTTGAACATCCGTGACGCGGGTCAAGTATATGCCAGAAGTTCTAACGCCGCGATACTAATTTCCGCTGCGAATCCGATTAACGACCAGTTTGAGAACCGCGCATATCTTCTATGAGACTCCTAAGAGCCGCCAGGTAAGCGGCCTCCATCGCGATTGCTTCCTGTTCCGATGGATGCAATCCGCGAGATACACGACTGCGATGAAAAGCAAGTTCACTGGCCATTTGATTGAATTGCCGCCGCGCCCTCCAGCCTTTGACACCGCGTTGCGAAAATGCTGAGAACGAGGAACTCATTCGCCCACCGATCGAACCCAGTTGGCGGTATTCGTCGTCAGAAAAAAGTCCCTTTTGAAAATCAGGAAGTAGAAACTCCCGAACTACCTCACCCTCGCGTCGTAGGGCCAGGGAGATCACGACGATCATTATCAGAAATGCCGGCACCATCACTATGAGATAGGTCAGGATAAATATCGCCCCGCCACCCAGTGCGCCGGAGCCATTCCAGATCGAATGCATGAAGACAGCCATTAAGAATCCGATCACCGGGGTTGCGATTTTGACGACAATATTGTTGGTCTGACGGGAAATACCTAACCCGATCCCGGTAAGACTGGTGAACAGCGGATGCGAAAAGGGTGCGAATGCGCCGCGCACGATAAAAGTTAAAGTTAGACCTGCAGCACCGTTTTCAAGCGCAGCCTTTCCGTAATAAAGAACATTTTCCGTCATGGCAAATCCCAGCGCTACAAGCGAAGCGTAAACAATTCCGTCGACTACACCATCGAATTCATCCTTTTTCCAAATATAAAAAATGACCAGGATTGCAGCCTTAGAACTCTCTTCTACGATTGGCGCTGAAATTACGAGTGCGAAAGTTTCACCAGCTTCTTTGCCTGCCATTAATGTAACCAGGACGCTTCCCAGCGTGTTTAGCAGGAACGAAAAGAAGGGCGCGACAAGCACGCCCCAGAAGAAGGCGGTCGCGAGCATCCAGGGCGGCTCACTTTCGTAACGGTCGATCCAAAGGACCAGCGAGACGTAAAGAGGAACTGGAATAATCGCACTAAAGAATCCCAGGATGAACGGGATTGGACCGGTCTCGACACCGATTACGAGTAGTACCAGCAACCCGAGGAGTGAGGCGATCAGGATGGCGAGAATGCCAAGGACCAGGGGAAGGACTCTTGATTGGGTCGACCGCCTGACCACAAGTCTTGCAGCCGGGTCTGGTTCCACCGCGTTATAAAAGTTAGGGGAGTTCATCTTTAATGGACGTCAGCGAACAAACAACGCTGAAACGCAAAGCGCAGTTTAGCCTGACTCTGAATATTTCGACCAGAGTTAGATATTTCGGTCTTATCGAGCGCACGTCTGTGCCCGACCACCATCGATTGAATAGGTGGCGCCGGTGATCCATGTAGCTTCATCGGATGCTAGATATAGGACCAACGAGGCGATCTCTTCGGGTCGTCCAACTCTACCGAGTGGATGAGTTTGCTTTGAGTGTTCGAGGAATGCCGCATACTTCTCGTCGCTCATCCCGCCTCGTTTATGAATTTCCGTCACTACGACTCCTGGATTAACAGCATTGACTCTAACTCCTTTTGGAGCGAGTTCGAGAGCGCTGCAGCGAGTAAGTTGGTCCAACGCGGCCTTCGAAACGCAATAGGCAAGCACGCCCGGAAATGCTCTGAGGCCGGTTACACTCGAGATGTTTACGATGTTTCCTTTACGGTCCATAAGACTCGGCAAGGCCGCCTGCATTAGAGTGAAAATAGCGCGGACGTTAATGGCCATCATCTTGTCCCATGCCTCAAGTGAGGTATCTTCAATCGTGCCGCTGCTGATGTGACCTGCCGCATTTACAAGTATGTCGATGCCGTTGAATCTTTGAAGCGCCGCATCGACTACAGATTTGGCTCCGCCCTCGACTGAAAGGTCGCTACTCACAGTAACCACTTCCGCGCCCGTCGTCTTCAATTGATCCGATAACTCTGCCAGAGCCTGCTCGTTTCGGCCTACGCAAACGCTGCCAGCGCCGGCCTGGGCAAATGCGAGCGCGCAAGAACGCCCAATGCCAGATGTTGCGCCCGTGATGATTACAGTTTTCCCAGCAAATTGTTTTTCCGCCATCGTATTGTTTCCAGTCTCAAGTTATTTATTGGTTCTGTTCACCGATGATATATTGACAGTGCAAACCCAAAAAGTTGACTATTATCCCCTCGACCGTTTTTTCAAGCCATCCGCGGCATAACATGATACGGGCTTTGGGTCACCAAGGGGCATTCGTTGGGAAATAATTCAGCAGACCAGTTTTTCGCAAGGGATCCTGTGTCCTCTTCGGAGTCGTCTGCCGATAAGCACCTCCGAACGTCAAGAAGTCGTATGCCTTCAAGCATCGGCTACCTGACGGTGGCGATTATCCTGGCCCTTGTGCTCTTTTTTGCGTTGTGGTGGTTGCTGGTCAGCGGCGGCGATGACGCGCCATGGTTGCCTGCCGGTCTGGCAGCAAGTGTGGTTCTTCTTGTCGCTTTATCCGCTCGTGAAGTTGTGATGCGTCGAGCCTGGACTCGATATCTATTGGAGAATGGCATCCAGCAACGGTCGAAGCGCTCGTCTTCGTCCCGCGGGCGGAACCAGAAAAAAGGATTTTCCGCTTCATTTCATTCGGCAGCGTTGCGAGCAATTCAGAAGCAGTCCGAAGCGGCTGATACATCCACTCGACCCGAATTGCACTTTGACGCCGCTCAATTGTGCCACGACTATCTACTAAGCACTGAAGAGGGGTTACGCAATGGAAGTTACAGTACTGAAAAAGTGATCGCGGTGCGGGCGGGTCAGGAGCGTGTCCGAAGCCTTCGTCGTCACCATTTGTTAACCTGGGCTCGAAACCAGTCGCAGGCCCTTACGCGTGAAGCTCAAAATCGAGTCAGAACTTCCGACAAAATTGAAACTGCTAACAAGGCGATCGACTGTATAGATCAGGCACTCACCGCTTATCCTACTGAGAGGGAATTGAAAGAATCGCGGATCGCCATTGAAGAGTTTATTGTTTCTGTAAAGGTCGCTCATTGGGTCGAACTGGCGGAGCGATCGGCATTTAAAGGACACTATCGACGGGCAATCGATCGCTACCGGGACGCGCTCTATTACTTGAATCATGAGGCTGTCAAACCAGAAGTGCGAACAGCGGGTGCAGCAAAAATCGAGCGGGAGATTGAGTCGTTGACGGCGAAACTTCGAGCCCGCCAACGAGAACATGAAATGATCAAAGAAGACCCGGAATCTGAGGGTGACTATCCAGCATGAGTTTACTGAAGTGCCCTAAGTGTCGTAGCTCCAGGATACGGCGCGGTTATAAACGAACCCCCCTCCCAATGCGAATGTTCGGAATCTATCACTTGCTGTGTGACCACTGTAATCTGCTTTTTACAGGATTTGTCTTCCCGGGGACACTAAAGAGTCACAAGCGAAGGAGTCGCGAACGGCAATCTGAGAAGGGAACTGAGAGAGCCTAAGGTCATCGTCTGCTGGTCGATGAATCACACTTCATGGCCTGGTTCGAGCCGTTTAAGCTAGCTGTAGCGAGGCAAATTTTGCTTTTGCGGACTTGCGGTTACCGGGAAATCACGCTAGGTTTACGGTTCGGCGCCAAATGTCCTTACTGCTTCTGTCTGCCGATTTGAAATGTAGACATACTGAGGTTTAGTCATGAGAACGAAATTAGTCTGGACTGCAACAATCCTTGCCGCAACTTTCTCGGGCATCGTCCTTGCGCAACAACCGCAGACTTCGCCGGTGACATTGAACCCGCCAGCGAGTCTGGATAACCAGGGAGTTAAGAACTATTTACTTGGTCCAGGCGATGTGCTTGACGTACGCGTGTTTGGTCAGCCTGATTTATCCAGCGTCACTCAGGTGGACGGCGATGGCAACATAAGTTCTTTGCCATTTATTGAGTCACCGATTCCAGCGAAGTGTCGCAATGAAAGGGACGTGCAGAAAGACATTGCCGCCGCTTATGGCAAGTTCATAAACAATCCTCAAGTTAGCGTGCGTATCACCGAACGTAACAGTCGGCAGCCTGCGACAGTATTTGGTGCAGTGCGACAGCCAACCAAAGTCGACATGAGGCGCAAGGTCCGGCTTAATGAACTAGTCGCTGCTTCGGGCGGATTCACCGAAAGGGCTTCTGGCACGATTCAGATTCTTCATACAGAACCGGTGATGTGTCCTGAACCTGGCGAAGAGGCCGACGCTCAACCTATAGACGTGACAAAAATTCCTCTGCAGATTGTAAAGATTGCCGATCTTCGTTCAGGTAAGCCACAGGCAAACCCGCCGATCAGACCGGGTGATTATGTCCTTGTGACCGAAGCTGAACCCGTTTACATAACAGGAAGCGTCGCTTCGCCCACTGGAATCTTCTTGACTGAAGATCTCAAACTGAGCAGAGCTCTGGCCATGGTTGGAGGAGTAAGACCTGAGGCAAAGACTTCTGATGTGAAGATCTACCGCACAGTTCCTGGAAGTTCTGAGCAACAGGTGATTCACGTCGATTTGGGTGCGATTAAAAAGAGCGAAATCCCAGATGTTAAGCTCCAGGCTTATGACGTAATTGAAGTCCCGGAAGCAAGTGTATTCTCCGGGAAGCGACTTGGTACAACGATTCTGGGCGCCATAACTGGCGGTATGATGAGTGCCATCTCCAGTAGCGGTACTTATCTGCCCCAGCGAGTGATCTATTAATTTTAGATTTGGTTGAATAACAAAAAGCAATGAACAGAAAAACTATTTCCGGCGAGCGTCGTCGTCGAAAGCTAATCACTCTCGGGTGGGTGGTTGGATTGACCGCGATCGTCATAACCCTGATCTACTTTGAGAAAACAGCAATTCTCTATATCCTTTGTACGCTTGGAGTGACAGCGCTTTTAATCATCGTTGCGTTCGCTGACCTCTCGCACACAGACTCGCCTTCTTCTTCCGCATTACAGCCCGAAGGTGGACCAAAAACCGATCGCGCAAGGTAAGTTTCACTCTTCAAAACGGGCTGCTAACACGCGTAATTTACAACGCTTATAGACTCAATAAGTTTTATGTGAGGCTTGGTTGTAGATGGGTCGCGCGCCCCTCCATAAAAATTTTTGACCAGGTTGAAAGTTTAGACGGACTATTGCATAATCCCGCTGCGTTCACCTCCCCGGTGGACGAAGTGGTCGCGTGGGGTGAGGACACGTGGCCTTAGGGTGGGGACTGTGGGAGGTCCCCGCCCGCTTTTATTTTAGCCACGATTCCAGTTGGACCAATGACGGTCACTTCGTCACGACGTTTCGCCCAGTGCTCCTCGGACATTTATTCTTTCTGTGCCACCTTCGTGTTCTCCGTGACTCTGTGTGGTTAGAAATGCGGCCCAACTTTTATCACAGAGCCACCGAGAACACAGAGGTGGCACAGAGGACAACCCCGATAACTCTGAGTCTTGGCTTCAGTTCCTTCGCTCCCAAGTAAACAAGTCGATGACCTCATTCGATCATGCCTCTAGTTCATGTCCTCTAAACAAAAAGCCAGCGCTGATCATCTTCTGAATTTCGTGGTTGCTATGTGTCTTTAGCGGGGGTAACATCACGAGGTTTTGATATTTAGTATCTGCCGAAGCCGTTCAGGTCTTGCGTCTTGTGAGCGGCACGGGGGAACCAACATTTTCGCTGTTGCGGAAACAGGGGCAAATCGAGGCGTGGAAAAATCCTCGACGAACACTTCCGGTTCGAGCCCGTCAGCTAACCTCGTAGGTCAATGGAAGGACAAGTCCGCGATTAATCTGGCGTGGGGCTTTGTGCCTCTCGCCATTTTTGTTGTGTAGATTGGTTTTCGCTTTTGGTGTCGCACCATTATTCGATCTGTAAAATAATTAGAACCTGTTGTCGTTGGGCCAAATGAGTTTTGCTAGCTTGAGAAATGCTTAATCGCTTAACCCGAAGGACTGCCGGAAGGCGGTTTAAGCTTTGGCTATTTCGTGGCGCGGCTCTAAAGGACGCCGCGCACTCGGCACCCCACAGACAGCATCCCTGGTGGCAGGTGATGTGTTTGACGGGCGTGGATTATTTCTCAACTCTTGGTTATCAGCCCGGTATTGCCTTCCTCGCTGCCGGCGCGCTCTCACCAATTGCTACGCTGATATTGATTCTTCTCACCCTTTTTGGCGCATTGCCCATCTACAATCGAGTTGCCGAAGAGAGTCCGCACGGCGAAGGCTCTATCTCGATGTTGGAGCACCAACTTTCTCGTTGGAAGGGAAAATTGTTTGTGCTGGTCCTACTGGGATTCGTTGCGACCGACTTCATCATCACCATTACTCTGTCTGCCGCTGACGCAACTGCTCACATCATTGAGAATCCATTTACACCCGAGCTCCTAAAGCATCAAATTGGGGTCACCTTAACGCTCGTCGCTTTTCTGGGGGTAATCTTTCTCAGGGGTTTTAAAGAAGCGATTGGCATTGCCGTCACGCTGGTCGGAGTTTACCTGTTCTTAAATTTGATAGTGATAGTTTTTGGGCTCTATCAACTTTCGACTCACGCCTATCATTTCCCTGAATGGAAAGCTGCCTTGTTTCGTCACCCAAGCGTGCACGGAAACATGTGGCTGATTGTTTTCTTCTCTGTGATCCTTTTTCCGAAACTCGCTCTTGGTTTATCCGGATTCGAAACCGGAGTTGCTGTTATGCCTCTCGTGAAAGGTGATGTTGAGTTAACGGAGGGAGACTGGGAGAGCATTCATTCGACGAGGACTGGGGATCGCGTGCAAACCCGAGCTCAACAGTTACTCCAGGGTCGCATCCTGAACACCAAAAAGCTTCTTCGTTCAGCTGCCCTGATCATGAGCGTCATGCTCATCAGTAGTAGCTTAGTGACTACAATTCTGATTCCACCTGAAAAGTTTGCGGAGGGCGGGGAAGCAAATGGACGTGCGATAGCCTACCTGGCCCACCAGTTTTTTGGCGACATCTTCGGAACGGTTTATGACCTTAGTACAATCATGATTCTTTGGTTTGCCGGGGCCTCGGCCATGGCGGGCCTGTTGAGTATCGTTCCACGATATCTGCCTCGATATGGCATGGCTCCGGAATGGGCGAGGGCTGCCAGACCGTTAGTGATCGTAATCACGGTGATAGCGTTTGCTGTGACCTTGATATTCAATGCAGATGTCGATCAACAAGGCGGAGCGTATGCTACGGGTGTCTTGGTGTTGATGACATCTGCGGCAATAGCCGTCACGTTAGCTGCGCGCAGAAAACAGGGAAACTGGTATCCCTATTTGATTATTGCGTTGGTGTTCCTCTACACAACCATCCAGAACATTCATGAGCGTCCTGAAGGGATTAAGATTGCTTCTTTCTTCATCCTGACTATTATCGTGGCTTCCCTTGTTTCGCGAGTCTGGCGCTCGACAGAACTTCGAGTGGAGCAGATCGAACTCGACGATCAGGCGCGACAATTTATAAAGGATGCTGCCAAGGGCACGATCAGGATCATCACGAACCGTCGCGATAAAGGTGATGCGCCAGAATACGAACTTAAGGAGAATGAGAAACGAACCAATAACCATATACCCTCCGGCGAGCCGATTCTCTTTTTCGAGGTCACGCCGGGTGACGCTTCTGAATTTTCAGGAATACTGAAAGTGAGAGGTGAGTCGATCAATGGTTATCGGATTCTTAGAACGGAGTCGGCTGCAGTGCCCAATGCGATCGCTGCGTTCCTTCTCTATCTTCGTGATGAGATGGGTAAACTTCCGCACGTTTATTTTGGTTGGAGCGAAGGCAATCCAATCTCGTATCTTTTGAAGTACATAGCTTTTGGTGAAGGCGATACCGCACCAGTCACACATGAGGTGCTACGTAAAGCAGAGAAAGATCCCACTCGACGGCCTATCGTTCATGTAGGCGGTTGAGTGTTGCGGTGTTTGACAGCAGAGTTTGCCGAAGTGTCGTAAACGACACGCGGGGGAACCACAGTCTCAGCAAGAGACAGGGGCGAAGCGTGAATCAACCGTGGGTTGACAATCATGTCAGGGTACTTCCAACCCGAGCCCGTCAGCTAACCTCGTAGGCATAAGGAAGCAATGCCCCGCTACTTACATCAACGCCGAGTTAATTGCTCGGCGTTATCTATTTATCCGGGGCCTGACACTCTCGGAGGTTGCAGTGATCATATGGTATTGGTTCCTATCTCCGGCATTCATCGAGGTGTTATCTACGCTCTGGAATATGCGAAGTCGATCGCCCCGGGACATGTGAAAGCGGTTTATGTAAATCTCAATGAGGACGCAACTCAGCAGCTAAAGGAGAAGTGGTTGACGTGGGGAGAAGGCGCAGAGCTCGTCGTCTTACAGTCGCCTTACAGATCGTTGACAAGACCACTGCTAAAGTACATTGAGCGAGTCTCGAAGCAGTCGGACAACCTGATGGTCACAGTTCTGTTGCCCGAATTCGTTCCGGCGAAGTGGTGGCATCAACTGCTCCACAACCAGAGTTCTCTACTTTTGAAGGGGGCGTTGTTATTTCGAAAAGGCGTGATAGTAACTAGCGTACCCTATCACTTAGAGAAGTGATGACTGAAGCGAGTTGTTATGTCGCAGTCGGCTCCGCACCTGGTGTTCGTCCGGCGAGAAAGCATGAGCGACAATAAACGGGTCGGCCCTGCGATGGATAGAACGGCACGGTAGTTTGTTGTCCACACTGCGCACACTGAACTGAGACTTCGATTCGTTGCCGCACGCCGGCAGATTGCGCGGCGGCTATTGCAGCTAATCTTTCATTCTTGGCTTGTTTGCAAGGCTTGCACCGTTTGGGTTCGTTTTTTAAACCTTTGTCGTGAAAGAAGACCTGTTCACCAGCTGTCCAAATGAAGTTCTCGTTACAATCTACGCATTTAATCGGCCGATCTTGGTATTCACTTTCCGGACTTTGTGCTATTTCATGCGCCAGTTCCGTCTGTGCCATGATGAACTCCCTGGGTCGTTAACGTTGAGAAGGTTGCCAATTGCTATTATGCCGGTTGGTTTTGTAAAGCCTTATTATCCAGATGGAGTTACTTTGAGAAATGGGCGGATCCCTTCAACTCCGAAGGGGATCAACTTGGTCGGCAACGGTATAACTATGTCGAAAATGTGTCAAGACAAAAACAGCACTTTCGACTATCCAATTTTTGACTTCAATCTTGGACCAGTCTGAGCATTGTCAAAAAAATGAAAATCCTTGTTCTTGGCTCCGGTGGACGTGAACACGCAATTGTCTGGGCTCTTCACCAAACGGCGAGTGCACCGCCAATCCTTTATTGTGCGCCTGGCAACCCCGGGATGTCACTCAGGGCGAAGCTCCTTCCGTTTTCTCTTGAGGATCACGACGCTCTGAGCGCTTTCGCAGGGTCGGAAAAAATCGACTTGACCTTTGTTGGTCCTGAAGCTCCATTAGCTGCAGGTATCGTCGACAAGTTTCAAACGAAAGGCCTGCCGATAGTCGGACCAACGCGGTCAGCAGCTCGGCTTGAGGCTAGTAAAGTTTTCTCTAAAAACTTTATGGCTCGCTATGAGATACCGACGGCCTCATTCCGGATCGCAGAGAGTCCATCCGAGGCGCTTGAGATTATTCGTCGTGGATATGTTTCGTCTAAGAGTGGCCGAGTTGTTTTAAAGGCTGACGGACTAGCGGCAGGTAAGGGAGTGATAATTGCGGATTCGTTAACCGAGGCCGAACAAGGCATCAACGAACTGATGATAGCAGCCGTTGCTGGTAGGGAGGCCGGTTCACGGTTAGTAATCGAAGAGCCGCTGGTCGGACAGGAAGCGTCCCTGCTTCTTTTTTCGGACGGCCGAGACTATGCGGTTATGCCGGCTGCTCGTGACCATAAACGAATCGGAGAAAATGATACCGGTCCAAACACTGGTGGCATGGGAAGCATCACCGACGACTCGATTCTTTCCGTCGAACTGGAACGCCGTGTGCTGAAAGAAATCGTGGAGCCTACCCTTGAAGGCGCTCGAGCGGAGGGCGCTGAATTTAAAGGTGTCCTGTTTCTCGGGCTCATGCTCACAGCTGAAGGCCCGAAGCTTTTGGAGTACAACGTGAGGTTTGGTGATCCCGAGACCCAGGCAATTCTGGTAAGACTTCGTACAGATCTAGCTGAGATTTTTGAAGCTATTCGGGCGGGTAGTTTAGGCCGTTTGAAGGTAGAGTGGTCCGCGGGTTCTTCCGCCTGCGTCGTTCTGGCAAATCGTGGTTATCCGGGTAAATATGATAGCGGTGCAACAATCGAAGGCCTTTCGGAAGTTCAAAGCAGGGCTGTGAACATATTTCATGCTGGAACGTCGGAAGCTGCCAATGGTCAGATTCTTGCGACAGGCGGACGCGTGCTTGGCGTTACTGCGGAAGGTTCTAACCTACCGGAGTCCCTTGGCCGGTGTTACGACGCCATTAAAAAGATTCATTGGCAGGGAATGCAGTTCAGGCGCGACATCGGAAAGTCGACTTTAGGCCTGATTGAGTAATGCCTGCCGTGTGTGGAAGGCTTCTAAGAGTGCTGTTATACTCCAGACTTGATTGGTTTTTCGGCTTAGGATGAAACTGCCTGAGCATATGCGTCGTACAAAAGAACGTCGCAAGGTCTTGAGAATTCGGAGGACCGGGCACCGAGAGATTCAATATCTCGTGGTTGGAGGATGAGCTGAGATGGGACTTTGGACAAGAATGAAGCGATCAATGCGCGCACTCTTCGGAGGCATTATCGAAAGGACCGAAGATCCTGAACTCATTCTGCAACAAACAATCCGCGACATGCGTGATCGCGTTCCGGAGTTGAACAATTCTGTCGCCCAGGTAATGGCCACGGAAAAATTGTTGGCCAAGAACAAAGAGAGGCTGGAAGGTCAAGTTGTCGACCTCGACTCGAAGATTCGTGCTTCAGTAAAGATGGGCCGCGATGATATCGCGACGGCTTACATCGGGCAGTTACAACAGGCACAAGTTGATTTGCTAAAGACCTCACAGCAACTTGAACATGCCAACCTCGCATCGAAGCAAGCACTAAAAGCACGAGACAATTATGTGCTTCAGATGCAGCGTCGCACAGCCGAAGCGATGCAGTTGATAAACCAATCAAAACAGGCGAAGCTTCAGGAACAACTTGCTCAAACAATGGAGTCGTTCCAACTTGGCGACGACGCGTCAACTTTTAACGAGATGCGCGACAAGATTGATCGACGAGCGGCAGCAGCTGAAGCAAAGATGCAACTAGGATCTGCCTCTGTAGATACCCAGATGCAGGAGATTGAACGCGAAGCTCTTGATATGCAACTGCAAGACAAGCTGCTTGCATATAAACGAGATATGGGATTGTTGGGTGCGGGCACGGGTGCCCCGACTCCGCAAGCGCTTCCTGCCGAGGGTGAAACGCACAGCGGAGGTAGTAACGGAACAGGCAATGGGAGTCGCTCGGGATGAGTTTAATGCCCTGGCGGATTTAGTAAGTGAGTACGAGTTCCAGTATCAACAAGTTTATGGCCGAGTTTCCTAAGTTTGATATCAGGTACCTTAAAGAGGCCTTTAAAGAACCCATAAACTTTTGGGGGATGGCGGGGTTTGCGGTCGCGGCTGCTTACGTCCAGGACGTGACACCCCTGGTCGCCGCGTTGGCAGCAGAAACACTCTATTTAGCTACAGTGCCAGCAAGTACAGTCTATCGGCGTCTCGTTGACAGGCGAGAGAAGCAGCGGTTGCTCAAACTCAGGGAGCAACAACGCGAAGCCCTTATTAAACAATTCGACCCGCGCGAACGAGAAGCGGTCGAGTATCTCCGTTGGATGAAGAATCAGATCTACTCGAACTACAAGAAGTTTACAGGGACCAAACAAATCCCACACAATATTCAGAGTTTGGACCAACGTTGGGAAGACTTCGTCGATCTTCTGGACGTTTACCGGCGGCGCAAACATCACCTTCGTTCAATCAATCGACAAGCGGTTCAGAATCAGTTGGTCCAGGCCGAACGATCTGTCCAGGCAGCCAAAGATGACAGAGAAAAAAGGATCCAAGCCGCGAACGTTGAGATACTCAAACGTCGGGTCGCGGCATTTTTTGATATTGAGCGCTCAGTGAAACTAGTTGAGGGCCAGCTACAATCAATTGAAAACTTTTTTGGCCTTGTGAATGATCAAGTTGTAACCCTGCCTACGCCAGAACGGGTCTCGTCACTCGACTTCGAGCAGTTAAGCGATTCAATCGCGATGACCAAGCAGATGCTCGAGGAGACTTCGGATACATTTGCCGCCCTGGACACACATAACCGAGACATCGGAAACTACGAGCTCCTGCTTTCCAATACTGGAACATCAAAATAGGTCCTATAGGTCGGTCCCATCAGAGCTGATTCCAATTGGACCAATAGGACTAATAGGACCTATGGGACCGAGCCAGTGCTGCACCCCTGAAACTCACGACAATGCAATAGTTTAGTTGTTAATGTTGAGGCTGAAGTAATACACTCTATAGCATTGTAAAAAAAGATGGCCACAAGATATTGACACTGGCAGGCCAAAGGAGTATATTCCGCTCCGCTTGAGAACGAAGTGATTACTGGTGCAGCGGCCGACCCCCTGAGTTGCTCTCCAGCAGGGTTCGTCGCTTCGAATAGAGCCAACCGGAGTATCAGCTAAACACTCTAATGAAGAAGGCCCGCGTAGCAATACGCCTGGCATAACTGTTTTTGAAACTCGATTTACTCTCAGTTTCCCCGGGAGAAAGGCAGAGACGATGAGCGCAGCTATCGGCAAAAAAGGCGGAAATCAGGTAACTACCCCCGCGACCCCCACGCGTCAAAAGTTGCAACAGCTTGGGCTCAATGCCAGAAAAGTGGTAAGTAAGCGATATTCCCTAAAGGATTCTAAAGCACGAGCTATTGAGGAATGGCCTGATATTGTGCGTCGGGTAGTTGGCCACGTTTCGGCCGCGGAAACTGGAGAGAAGCGCGACAAGTTTTTTGCAGCTATGAGCCAGGTCATGCTCGAGCGTGAGTTTATTCCGAACACCCCCTGCCTTGTTAATGCCGGGAAGGCAAACGGTCAACTTGCTGCCTGCTTTGTTCTGGAAGTTCCCGATTCGCTGACCGGCATCATGGATCATGCCAAGGCAGCAGCCACTATCCATCAAACGGGTGGCGGTACGGGAATGACCTATGAATTCTTGAGACCCTCCGGTGCAATGGTGAGCTCTGCAACCGGAGTCGCGTCTGGACCAGTCTCCTTTATGAACATTGTCAATCAGGTGACTGATGTAGTGAAGCAGGGTGGCGTCAGGCGTGGTGCCAACATGGGCATGATGAGGGTTACTCATCCCGATGTGCTTCGATTTATTCACGCCAAGAATGACCAGCACTCACTTACCAACTTCAATATCTCCGTCAACGTCACCGACAGGTTTCTCAAAGCGGTCGACGACAACGAATGGTTTCAACTGGAGTTCAATGGTGAGTCATGGAAAGACTCAATTTATGACCCAGTCCGCGATGGTGATTATGTGATTTATCGTCGACCGGATGGCTCGACCGTGACTTTCTGTGATCGCCGGGCCTTCCTGTCAGCAGATCTTTCTGAAACTACTATTGAAGAGCCACCTCTGCCCGGCATGATCTTCGCCCCGGATATTTGGAACCGCATCGTTGCGAGCGCGCACAAGTACGCTGAACCGGGAATCGCTTTCATCGACGAAGTAAACCGTCACAATCACATGATGAAATCGATGGGCCCAATCTACTCATGCAATCCATGCGGCGAGCAGTTCCTGCATTTCTCGAACTCGTGCAACCTTGGCTCGATCGATCTCGCAAAGTTCTACGATCCTGAGAAGAGAATTGATTGGGATCGTTTGCGCGAGGTGACCCATTTATGCACCCGATTCTTAGATAACGTCATTGACACATGTGCGTGGCCTTTGCCCGAGATCAATGATGTGGTCCATCGAACTCGTCCAGTCGGGCTTGGAATAATGGGCTTCGCAGATCTTTGCCTGAACCTCAGCATCACTTATGGCTCGGCCGAGTCTATCGATTTGATGGACGAAGTGATGGGTTTCGTGCGCAGGGAAGCCTGGATTGAAAGTAACCGGCTCGGCGCTGAGAAGGGACCTTTCCCTGAGTTCGATGCAAACCGAGAAGCGTATACAGAATTCTTAACCAATCAGATCGGAATTCCAAAGGATGTCCCGTTAACTCCGCGCAATTACGAAGTAACAACGATTGCGCCAACTGGAACAATTTCGCTGGTAGCTGAAACATCTTCGGGTATTGAGCCTAACTTCTCGTGGGCCTACGTTCGGAAGGACACACTTGGCACACGTACTTACGTTCACACGCTGGCTGCCAGGGCCCTGGGCGTCGATGTGGACCAGTCTGATCAGCAATCAATCGATGCGGCTGCGGCCTACGTTGTGGAACACGAGAGTGAACTACCACCGCACTTCATCTCGGCGATGAACATAAGCGCTGAGCAGCACGTTCATGTGCTCGCGGCTGCTCAGCGCAACGTCGATAATAGTGTGTCGAAGACTTGCAATGGAGCAGTTAACGACACAGTCGAATCGGTTGATGCTTTGTATCGTTTGGGACGCCAGCTAGGTTGCAAGGCGGTCAGTTATTATCGTGATGGTTCTCGAGAGAACCAGGTTCTCACCTCGATGAAAGCTGAAGAGCCCAAGGGTGAAATTGCCTGCAATCCTGAGGCGGTAGTGGAGCCAATGGCAGAGGTGGTGAGTCACGCCGAAGCTACTGCCGCTGATGATTCCGCAGCGCGACAAGAGGCCATCGCGCGCGAACATGCAGAAGTGATCGCTGCTCCAACTTTGACTGCGATCCGCATTGAACGACCGAGAGAATTGCGCGGTGCAACATGGCAGATTCCTTTTGATGGACAGAACCTTTACGTCACTGTTAATCACGATGGCCAGATGATCCAAGAGGTTTTTGCGACTGGACCAATCAGCGGCGGCGTGGGCCTGCTTGCGTCGAAGATGCTACGCGGAGGCTTTGACGCGGCAGAAGTGGCATACAGTCTCAATAAGGTGACTGGAACCCACGCTGTGTGGTTTAACGAGCGCTTGCTTACTTCGCCTGAACAGGCCGTGGCCGAATGCATCATGATCACCAACCGTCGCCTCACCGGTCATCCCGATTCAGCTCGAGCGTTAGGTAAGCAGCAAAAAGAACAGGGTTCCGGGGCCGCGCCGGTGACTGGTGCAATCATGTCAAACATGATTGGCATTTGCCCTGAATGTCACGGCCAGCTGGAGCATGCCAGTGGCTGCGACTTCTGCCGCGATTGCGGGTTCAGTAAGTGTAAGTAAGGGCATGAGGGTCTTCGATCTTTGGGCTTAGGCCTCAGATCTCCTTTACCCCCTCTAAGTCGTAAACAAAACCAAAAAGCCGTCGCTCCCTTGGCCGACGGCTTTTC
The DNA here is from genome assembly GCA_035646955.1 of Pyrinomonadaceae bacterium. GTDB lineage: Bacteria > Acidobacteriota > Blastocatellia > Pyrinomonadales > Pyrinomonadaceae > PSRF01. Next base: position 7,914 of record DASROI010000287.1, on the reverse strand, counting down.
TGTCTGACTCTCCAATATACTGCTGTCTAATATATGTCTATGTAACACGCTCTCACTTAATATTCCCGCCGGCGCGAGGCTGCAACGTAACTGAGAAGTTATGAGTGCGCTCGTAACCGAACTGAGCTACCGAGTATGTCAGACCAGGCTTAGCGAGGGTGATGGAAACGCGATGGGTCTTGCCGTCGTGCGCCTCTTCGGTAGCGTAAAATCCAACCACGTATTGACTCCTTAAATCGTCCTCTATGGCGGTGAAAATGGGACCAAGATCGGGATGCTCGGCCGGCGACAAGGCATCCTTAGCACTCCCCACTAAGAAGTAGGCGCCACCAGTTTTTTCTGCCAGTTCACGAAATCCTTTAGAGGCTCTGCGAACCTGAAGGCGTCCGTCCCGCGGCTCAAACAACGGTATCTGGATTGTGTAAAACGAGACGTTGGTTGCCTGCGCTGCTGCAATGACACTACCCGGTGCCACGCGACTCGAGTTGTCCAGCCCATCGCTGATGAGAATGACGATTCGCCTTTCCGTGATATCTCGGTTGCCAGTCGCAAATTGTTGTACGGCATCGGCCGCTGCGTCAAAAATTGCTGTTCGACCATTTCTGCTGACTGGAAAATCAAACGCTCGACGAGCAGCGTCTTTGTCGAGACCGAGTGGAACAACCGTTCTTGCCTGGTCCATGAAACGGATAACACTGACGCGAGAGGTTGGACCAAAGCGATTGAACAACGACAATGCGGCGTCTCGTTGCAGCGAAATGATGTCTCTCAAACTACCCGATTGGTCCAACATAAAAGTAAGAGCCACCCGATCGGCCCCATTCGCGAGATAAAGCGACGAGCTGATTCGATCGATATCTCGCAGTTGAAAATCATCAGTAGTTAATCCCGCGACCGATTTTCCTTTCTTGTCTTTAACTCGAATAGGAAAAACGGTCAGGTCTGTACTAACTCTGACGATGTCATCGTCGTTTGTATCTTGCGCGACGACTACTTTGGAATTGAGAACCGAGACCAATCCCAAAATTAAGAGCAAGCGGATCAGGCGAAATGGCAGCGAATTGTAGGGACGTTCCTCCGTGGGTGCCCCACCCCGAAGTGACCTCAACGTAACAACGGGCGTCCCGCTCAGACGCGACATGAACATAACAAAAGAGGGCGCCCACGGAGGGACGCCCCTACGATTCATAATTTGAAGTGATCTTATTTGTTTCGCGCTCGGGGTGTGCCGGGTTCTGAGCGCAAACGAAGACATGACATCGCAGCTTTACGGTCTAAACAAAGAAGCGACCGAAAAGCAGGATGCTCAAAATCACGATGATCGTGATAACGATGATCTTGACCAAACTCACGTCTAAACTCTCAGATATTCTGGGCCAAGAATGGAATTTTCGGCCTTGAATTTGGAAGCATTTTAGAAGCGCCTGAGTCCGGGTGTCAAACCGAATTCAGGCGCTTCTGCTATCACTTTGGAGTCAATTCAACTTCGGACACCAACAGATACGGCCTCGCTAGCGCTGTGGTTCCACCTATTTGAACCTTAAACTGAGGCGTCCGCTAAAAAGACGAGGGTATCCCACGTGAGTCCCACTAAAGACTGACTCAAAATTGTACAGGAACAGTTCATTGGTAAGGTTTTGAACATCAAATTGGATGTTCAACGAAACTCGCTCTTTTTGCATCAGGTCAGCCCCAACTGAAAAGTCGAAAATTGTTCGGGGCCTGACTCTGCCTCGCTGAAAATCGATCTTGTCATATAGCCTGGGGTCAAATCCGTTGGCGACGAAATCAGCCAGGGTTGTTCCCGGCTCAACGTCTACTGGTACACCCGAGTCATAGCGACCCGAAAAGCTTGCATAGATCCCGGAAGGACGGTGGTTGTAGCTCAGCTGAAACTGCGCTTCATTTCGTTGATCATGATCGTTGGCAAACTTAAACCCGCTGAGAAACAAGTCTGTAGGATTTTCACCAAGGAATAAACCACCGTTTATCGGTGTCACACCGTAGGCCCTGGCGTTCGCGTACGAAGCAAATCCGTGAAACCCGTGAAGGTCAGTTGATTCGAGTCTCACCTCTTCACCAGTCACTCGACCGGATGAAATAGAGATTGGAAAGATGACCCCGGTTTCAAAGAACTGATCCTTATCAGAGAAATTCTCGATTCGCTTCTGATAAACCGTCAGATTCAGTCGGAACATCTTCGTCAATAACTGCTGTGCGCCTGCTTCGAAGGAATTCTCCTTGTCGGGAAGAATAGGATTTACGGTCGTTATACCCTGGAGGACTGCGAGCGGCGATATACCTGCAGCTTCAGTTGAACTGGCCAGCAACAGGTTTTCAGCCGGTGGCGGTTGAAAGAGCCGGTTGTACGAGACTCGAAACGTGGTCTGCGTTTTGGGAACGTAGTAGGCGATTGCCAAACGGGGACTTAGCGCTTGTTCACTGATGAGCAGTTTGTAATTGTCATAACGGATGCCGAGGTCGAGCGTTAGATTCTTGTAAATACTGAAGCGATCCTGAACATAAGCGCTCAGGGTGCGACCTGTTTTTGAGCCGTTGAACAGAAATGGGTTTGCGGCATTGAAATCGTCAACAGGATTGGGAACGATGTTGCCGTTCTGGTCCTGCAGATCCGGAAACGCCACGGTTGGGTAGAAACTAAATTGTTCGTCGATTGGAGTGATAGTGAATTGGCCGCCAACCTTGATGTTGTGCCTGCCACGTGTGAGTGCTACTGAACCAATACCTCCGTAGTTTTGCAAGGTTCGATCTTGAAATGCTACTACCGGTGTTGATTCAGGATTACTTGTTAGTTCAGCATGACTCTGTCGATGAAAGAACGAGAATTGCGCTACCGTATTGGGAGAAAAAATATGTTGATAGGTGATGTTCTGTGAGTTGTCGCGCAGTTGTTGCCGTTGATCCTGACCAGCCAATTCTTGCGCTAAACGGTTAGGAACCTGAAAATTTGATCCGCCAAAATTAAGCACACTCTTCAGTGAGTTATTGGCGTCGAACTGGTAGTCGAGCCGGAAGAATCCTTTGCCAGTTCGTCCAAAGTTATGGAAGTTATCGATGGTCGGCGGATCGAGATAACGTTGGGAGGTGCTGGTTGAAAGATTTGTGATAAAGCCAAGCTTCTTTGTATGAGTCGAAAAGTCTGCTGCAATTTCTCCTGTAGAGAAACTGCCGCCTGAAAACGACAGACCACCTTGGGTCGGACCCTCCAGTCCGGACTTCGTATTCACATTGATTATCCCGGCTAACTTATCTCCAAACTCAGCTGGAATGCCCCCTGTCAGTACCTCCACTGTCCGTAACGTACGAGCATCAAGGCTGGTGGAAAAGATTGCTGACATGTTGTCAGTAACCGGAACCCCGTCCACCACATATTGCACCTGGGATTCAGAACCCCGGGGATGCATACGGCCGTTGTCATCTGTCACGAATCCTGGAGTTGAAGCCACCATGCTCTCGATTGCTCTGGAAGGTGCAGCTCCCAAAGGTCGCTCGAGAATAGTTTGACTAAGATCCGTGTCGGATGAAGTTCGATCGGTTTCCAGCATTGCGCCGTTGTCACTAACAGTTACTGCCGCCGTCGCTTCCTCAACTGAAAGACTGAGATCAAGAGTTTGCGGTAGGGTCGTTTCCAGGTCGATCGACTGTTCGAGCGGTTGAAAACCACTGGCTTCAACGCGGACTTTGTACGTATTGAAAGGCAAGTTTACGAGTTTAAAAGAACCTTGCGCGTCTGTTTGCGTTGCTTGTTCGTAATGCGTGAGTGGTTGAGTGACAACTACCTTAGCTCCGGGGACGAGTGCTCCCGTTGGATCCTTAACTGTTCCCTGAACGCTGCTGATTCTTGCCTGGCCAAAACTGCTCAGTGCAGAAAATATGAGGGCGCCGCTTAGTATTGCGGACTTTAGAAAACCTTTGAACAACATGCTAGAGCCTCCGTGAGTTTGGATGGACCATTGCGGTTGTGCAAACACAACTCTGTTGGAGAATGGATTGCTCCCGCAAAACAGGAGTTTCGTTTAGTGGAATTGGGCCACGAGACGAAAGGGGCGGCTTCTAGTTGGAAAGAGGCGGTGCTCGCCCTGAGGAAGGCGTACTTCTAATCGAGCAGACAAGTAGTGGATTTGAACGCCATGTAATCGGCTGCGAAGCGGAGTCTTCCGCGATTGGCTTGATTGAGATCAAGCCAGTAGAGAAATTCTGATGGAGTTGGCAGATCAGACAGTCGTGACATCCGATACGACTTCTTGATGACGTGTCGGCCGTAGCCGGATCGGTTACCGACGAAACGCCTGCTGATGGTTCAGGAATGCGTCCGTGTCGGTGCACGACTTCAACGGTGGTGCCGTATAAAATAAACGCAATCAATAAGAGCCCGAGCGTCCGCGCGCTACTGGCTTTTACGTTGCGAGTTAGCATAGTCACGACCAAGTCCCTGTGTTAGAGTCCGACAGTTGAAGCTGAAGGATTGTACTTACTCAAAGTTACAACCTGCAATGTGAGAAGGCCAAGTTTGTATCTAATTCATGTTCGGTCTCGATACCTGCTCTTCACAACTGATGATCATTAAACTGATTTGCCTGATCAGTTTTCTTGTCTGCAACTTTACTCTCGGACGATCCGAAACTTTAAGTCCGCTCGTCAAAATTTCAATCGCAGAACCCTCGGAAATCACAATTGAAGCTGAGATGCCGCAACCTGGTGGTGAGTGGTCCTTTCCCAACGCGTATGCCGGAGCATTTAATTTGGCGGATCGAATCGACAAGTTTGAAGCGATTGGAGTACCTGAAAAGCTGCTGTCTGTTCGAAAAGTCACTGTCGGCGAGTATCGAAGCGATCAAGCAGCCAGTAGATTTCGTTACAAAATAAATGCGACTTCTCGCGGAGTTTCCGAAGTTAGCCATGTCACCTGGTTGAACGCAAAATACGGTTGTCTGATGTTAGCAGACCTATTGCCGACTCTTTTTGATGGTAGGGAACTACGAGTCGAGCTTAAGTTGCCTTCGGGATGGTCGGTTCAGTTCGCTGGTCCATTTGATTCCGACGGCCGAGCTATAGTTAGAAGCATCGACGATGCGGTCTTTTTAGTAGGACCAAAATTGAGAAGCATTTCGCAGTCAGCAAACGGGCAGAAGCTGCATCTGGCGGTTGTTGGGGATTGGCACCTGTCGGATGGCGCGATCTTTGAAAGTGCGCAGAAAGTTTTTGCGCACTACGTCAGGAATGTCGACTACAAACTGTCTGAAGTTCCTTTAATCATGGTCGTTCCGTTCGCATTTAATGGCGGGACAAGTTGGCGAGCTCAAACGCGAGGATCCACGGTTGTGCTGGCAATCGATCCGTCAGCGAATTTTCGAAACTGGAAGGGACAGTTGGGCGTGATTTTTACTCATGAGTTGTTGCACTTATGGGTTCCGAACTCGCTCTCCTTAAAGGGAGACTACGACTGGTTCTTTGAAGGCTTCACTCTTTATGAGGCGCTCTTGACTGCTCGTCAGCTGAAGCTCATCAGTTTTCGTGAGTATTTAGACACCCTGGCGCGAGTCTATGATTCATACCTTTCGTATCCGAACGACTTGTCTTTGATAGAGGCATCTGAACGCCGATGGACTTCAGTCTTTCCGTTGGTCTACGACAAGGGAATGCTGGTAGCCTTTCTGTTCGACTTGATGTTAAGAGAGCAATCGGACGGCAGATCCGGTCTGTCGAACATCTATCAACAGTTGCTGCATTCGCCGACGACTCAAGCAAACGACGCAAATACAGCTATAATCATGTTGTTGGATTCGTCCTTGCCCGGGAAAGGTTTTTCTCAACGGTATATTGAAGGCAAAGGTGAGTTGGACTTGACCACTCTGCTAAAACACTACGGAATCGTTTTCGATGCATCTGGAAATAGAACGAGAGTTTTAATCGATCAGGCCTTAACAAATAAGCAACTAACAGTGCTACGGAGCCTTGGATACAGTCGGTAGATTTATTCGTCAGAGGAACTATAGATGAAGGTATTAAGAATCGTTCTGATAATGTCGGTTGCCCTAGGGATGCTCGGCTGCAGTACGTTGGCACAGCGCAGCAGTAGCGGCGTTGTAGTCGCCCGGCGAGCTCAAATAAGGAGTTCCACGGCTGTAGTTGCCGCTGATCTTTTGCAGGTAAATAGAGGCGACCAGGTTGAGATTCTCGATTCGACAGATGTTGCTGATCCTAACGATAACACTCGCAAGGAACGTTGGCTGCGGGTCAAGGCACATGATGACGACGCGACTGAGGGATGGATAGAAGCCCGCAATATCATGCCCGAGGATGTATTGGATGCATCGAAAAAGTTGGCCGGGGAAGACGAGGGAGTGGCGGCGCAGGCGACGGGCCAACTCCGAGCCAGCTCAAATCTTAGATTGTCTCCGGATCGCACCGGGAATGAAAACATCATGATGCGACTTGATAGCGGTTCAAGTTTTGACATCATTGGTTGGAAACGAGTGCCTAAACCGAAATCTTCAGAAGCTATTGAAACTGACGTTGCCCCTAAGGCGGGCAGCGCACAGCAGGGATCTGGTTCACGATCAGCTCAACAAAATGATGAACGCGATGAGGCGGAAGAGACTAATGAGCTTTGGTATAAGGTTAGACTTCCTGCTGCGTCTTCGCCGGCTCCCGCCGGTTGGATCTATGGGAAGCAAGTTGAGTTGAGTGTGCCGAGCGATATTATCTTTTATCGAACGGGACGAGAGTTTGTCGCCTGGCAGAGATTGGACGGGGAAGCGAAAGATGACTCGACAGATAAGGACGGAGCTCGCGAGGCAAAGCCCGGAAGCTGGCTAATTCTCGAGAAAAGCAATTCGAATCAGCCACACACGATCGATGAGCCGGATTTCGATCGAATTTACGTTCTCGGATACGACAAGCGTAACCAGGAGCACTACACCGCTTATCGTAGTCCTGACCTCAAAGGTTTTTTACCGGCTAAAGTAGAGGGACGTGGCGATACCAAGACCTTTATTTTGCGTCTTCAGGACGAAGCGGGTGGACCAGTGAAGGATGCTCAATACAGTTTATCTAAAGACGCGCGAGGTGTTTTGAAGATCACGCCCCCGGCTACTGCGCCACGGAAAGGGCGGCGTTGAATTGGTCGAGGCAACCAGTAGCTTTTTCCCACATCTAATCTCGGCCTTAACCTTGACGTGTTCGATACTGGTAGTTAAAAGTGCCGATCGAGTCAGGGTCTTGGAAGTTCTTTTTAGAAGTATTTTGGGTTGCGTGTTGACAAGCGAGAATTTGTCCCTATAATGCCCATTCCTCTTTAAGAGAGGGATGGGGATTCTGGTCGAAAGACGCTGTTAAAGCAGTCGCGTTTCTCCTGAAGTTTTGACATGGAGATCGCGATTTTTTTCGTCTCGAAAAAGATAACTCAAAGATAGTTTGAGGTTCGCTTGACAGAGTCGGGAGTGTTGGTTAATATTCCCGTTTGCTTGGGGCGAGTTTAGATCGTCAGTAAGGCAATCCAAACACAATTTGGAATCGATGTTTGAAAACTAGATAGAGCGTGTCCGTTTCAAGACCTTTGAGAGTCAAACGCAGAGTGATAAAGCTCGCGTAAAACTCGAAAGAGTCATTATCGAAACTGAACAGAAATACCAGTAATTTGATAATGTTCCAGAGAACAAACTTATAACGAGAGTTTGATCCTGGCTCAGAATCAACGCTGGCGGCGTGCCTCAGACATGCAAGTCGAACGCGAAAGTTTCCTTCGGGGAACGAGTAGAGTGGCGCACGGGTGAGTAACACGTAGGTAATCTACCTTTGGATGGGGAATAACAACCGGAAACGGTTGCTAATACCGCATAATGCAGCGGCACCTAATGGTGACAGTTGTTAAAGCGGGGGATCGAAAGACCT
>DASROI010000286.1:0-7364 GCA_035646955.1 Pyrinomonadaceae bacterium | reverse complement strand
CTACTTGTGCTTATAATCCAAACAAATAAATTGGACGGAGTAACGCTAACACCAGCGCAATTATGGGACTTTTCTGGAGACGAAAGAGCGGAGATCAGTTTGTAACACTTGGTCTGAACGAGCCTAAGACTGTTGTAAAGGATGAGTCAGCCAAGCAGGACGCCGCTGTTGCCACTCAACCGCGAGCGCCTGAACCCGCCACGCCAATACCGGAAATTGTTCCACCCGTAACTGCTTCATCGCCTGACCCGCTGCCAGTTTCGCCTGAAAAGATCGAAAGGGCTCCCGTTATCAGTCGACCTGCCGTATCGGTCGATAAGCCGGTAACGAGTCGCTCTCCATTTGCTACTTCAGTACTGGGACTCAACCTGTCGATGGAAGAGTTACAGGCGCAGGAAGCGGCTCTGGAGCAGGAGTTTTCCGCTCGTTTCAAACGCGCGGTTGCAGCAACTCGCGATACCCTCTCTGATCGACTTGATACAGTATTCAGTGGTCGCAAGCAGATTGACGAAGAGTTGCTGGACCAACTTGAAGAAGTATTGATCGCTGCCGATATCGGAGTCACCACGACCCTGGAAATTCTTGAGACCGTTCGCCGCGGCGTGGCGAGAAATCAAATCAATGATCTCGACGCCTTGAAGCAAGCGATTAAGGACGAGTTGCTGCATATCCTACGAGGGTCTGAAAACCAGGGTGTAGCGTCCGAAACTAACGTCCCTGAAAACGTCACTCCTTACGTGATGATGATTGTAGGTGTCAATGGTGTTGGCAAAACGACGACTATTGGCAAGCTGGCCCAGCGTATCAAGGCTGAGGGTAATGATGTACTCATCTGTGCAGCTGATACGTTTCGCGCCGCCGCCTCGGATCAGCTTGCCATCTGGGCTGAACGAACGGGCGTTCCTTTGATTCAGCAAAAAAATGGAACGGATCCCGCCGCAGTTCTTTTTGATTCGCTTAAAGCTGCCAAAGCAAGAGGCTCGGATGTGCTGATAGTCGACACTGCCGGTCGTCTACACACCAAGTCAAATTTGATGGCCGAGCTTGAGAAGATGAAACGTGTGGCTGGACGCGAAGTCGAGGGTGCGCCGCACGAGACCTTGCTCGTAGTGGATGCCGTTACCGGCCAGAACGGCCTGGAACAGGCCCGGCAATTTCTAAGGGTCGCCGGGGTAACGGGAATTGTTTTGACTAAGCTCGACGGTACGGCCAAGGGCGGAATTGCTGTTGCCATTGCTAGAGAGTTGAACTTACCCATCCGCTACGTGGGGATCGGTGAGAAGGTCGATGACCTGGTTGTGTTTGATCCAGAACTTTACGTGTCTGGTCTATTTGGGAACTGACACTCATTAATAACTCTGTGCCTGTAACTTCCACATTGACAGAATCGACAACTGCATTCACTGAGAAGGACCATCGCATGATGGCCCGAGCGCTTGATTTGGCAGAGCAGGGAATTGGTCTGGTTAGTCCTGGTCCATTGGTTGGTTGTGTCGTCGTTGATCAAACCGGCGAGGTTGTGGGTGAGGGCTTTTACGTCTTTGAGCAGGTTCAGCACGCCGAAACACTGGCTTTGGCTCGAGCTGGCGAGCGCGCTCGTGGCGGTACCGCTTATGTTTCGCTCGAGCCTCATGCTCATCACGGACGCACGCCTCCTTGCACCGACGCTCTGATTGCCGCCGGCATTCGTCGAGTCGTTGCTCCGATCCAGGATTTAAATCCGAAGGTTGCCGGCCGCGGTTTCGAACATTTGCAAAACGCTGGTATTGAACTGCAAACGGGCCTCATGGCCACCGAAGCCAGCCGGGTGAATGAGAAGTATCTTCACTTTATGCGTACGGGATTGCCTTTCGTGCACCTTAAGTTGGCTGTGACTCTGGACGGAAAGATCGCGACAAGGACTGGCGATTCGAGATGGATTGCCGGACCAGAAGCAAGAGCCCGGGCGCACGAGCTGCGTCATGAATCGGACGTGATTCTCGTTGGTGCAGCGACCGCGAATATTGATGATCCACTATTAACTGATCGTTCCGGCCTTCCCCGGAGGCGTCCATTGGTTCGTGTCATACTTGACGACAAGTTGAATGTCAGGTCGGATTCGCAACTTGCTACATCGGCTAGTGAGGCGCCGGTGTTGGTGTTCACCGGTAAAAATGATCGAGCGGTTACTTCGAAACTGGAAGCACTCGGAATCGAAGTGGTCGATATAGATCCGCATGAGCCGGCCCGTGTATTGAAAGAGTTGGCTTCGCGATCGTTGCAGAGTGTTTTACTCGAAGGCGGTGGAAAGATTGCTGGTTCGTTCCTCGATTCAGGCTTAGTCAACAAAGTGACTTTCTTTATTGCGCCGAAGATGGTCGGCGGAATTGAAGCTCCCACGGCTATTGCCGGACACGGAGTGGGACGAATGGCTGAGGCTTTGACTCTGGAGAATATCGAACAAGCCCAGCGTGGAGCGGATATCGAAATCACTGGTTACCCTCGAAGACCGGAGGAAAGAAAGGATGAAGGATACTAAAGAATATAAGCCTTCACCTTCGGTTGCACCCCATCCTTTAAAGCGTCTCGGTCAGCACTTCCTAACAGATCAAAATATCGTCAAGCGAATAGTTACCGCCTTAAGTCCGAGAAGCGACGAAACGGTGATCGAAATTGGACCAGGCACCGGTGCGCTGACCCATCAACTCGTAGGCTCCGTGGGTCGATTAATAGCTGTTGAGTTTGATAGAAATCTTGCCCCGGTACTCGAGCAACGTTACGGAGCTAATAGTAATTTCACCCTGGTTCGCGCTGATGCGCTTGAAGTTGATTTCTGTTCGCTCTTAGACCAGACAGCAAAAGCGCGTGTGATCGCAAATCTGCCATATAACGTTTCAACAGCCATTCTGCAGCGGCTGATCTCGCACCGTAGGTGTCTTTCAGAGATGGTGTTGATGTTGCAGAAAGAGGTGGTGCAGCGAATGGTGGCTCTACCCGGAGGAAAAGAGCGCGGATATTTATCGGTGCTGGTGGAGGCTTATTGCGAAACGGAAGCGTTGTTTGATGTCTCGCCCGGTGCGTTTCGGCCGCCTCCGAAGGTCTGGAGTACGGTAGTGAGGGTGAAGTTTAAAGAATTATCGGAGCCGGGTGGTGATGAAATACTGTTTATAGCAACTGTCAGCGCGGGTTTTGCACAAAAGAGGAAAACAATCCTGAATAACTTGCGTAATGCGACGGGTGCGTTGCAGGAAGTGCTGAAACGAAATGGCGGAGCAAGCATTGTTCTGTGCAAGGCAGAAGTTGAATTGCAACGAAGGGCCGAAACTTTAACGCTCGCCGAGTGGGACAGGATTGTTCGAGCGATGAAGTGAGGCCGGTGGGGCCCCTGGGCTTTAGCACGCGACCATTACAGTACCGCGAGCCAAGCGATCGGATGCCACACTCAATCTTCCGCTGCGATTAAACGATCGCTTTGTTGAGTGTGGCATCCGGTTGCTTCGCTCGCGGTACTGTAACATGGCCAACCTACCCTTATCTCTCGTGCACGGTGACGCGTATGGCGTGCCTGGGTCGCAAAGACAGGACAGGTAATACTTCGGCTGGATGTTCTGACTCGAGCGAAAACCTGTAACGCTGCCCAATCGTCGCCAACACCAGCACGACTTCCATCATCGCAAAGTAATTTCCAATACATTGCCTTGGACCACCGCCAAATGGGAAATAAGCATACTTGTGCAATTGCAGCGTGCTCTCAGAATTCCATCGCTCGGGTATGAACTCGTTTGGTTGTTCAAAAAAGCGTTCATCTCGTTGCGTGGCCCACTGAAAAGCAAACACCTGGCTGCCTTTCGGCACTCGATAACCGGCGATCTCCGTATCTTCAATCGCTTCGCGCCCAACTGCATATGCGGGCGGATAGAGACGCATCGTTTCTCGAGCAATCATGTCCGTGTAAGTCAACCTTGCTAAGTCTGCAACCTCGGGAGCGCGACCTCCCAATACTTCATCCAGCTCTCGCAGGAACTTCTTTTCGACGACCGGATGCGTCGCCAGTAAGTACCAGGTCCATGAAAGAGAGAGAGCAGTCGTCTCGTGTCCCGCCAGGAACAGCGTCATCACCTCGTCACGTAGCTGACGGTCAGTCATCTGAGTTCCGTCTTCGTCCTGGGCCGCAAGCAGCATCGACAACAGATCGCCCTGATCAGCTCCGCTAGCCCGGCGTTCGCCGATGATTCGAAATACAATTCGATCAATTTCGGTTACCATGCGGAAGTAACGCCTGTGGGCGGGAGTGGGTAAACGGTTATCGAGGATCCACTTCAAAGTAGCTTGCGAGGCGAACGGCTTAACTATCTCAGAAAGAATTTGCCCAACGTGATCGGCATCTTTCGAGACGTCTGAGTTGAAGAGTGTCTTTACTACGATTTCCAGCGTGAGGCGCGTCATGTCGCGTGAAATTTCCCTTTGCTCACCGTCTTTCCATCCTGCGATCGCCCGCCTCGCATAATCAACCATTACCTCGCCGTAACTGCTAATGCGTTGCCGGTGAAATGCGGGTTGAGCAAGTCGACGTTGCCGGCGCCAGAAATCCCCTTCGCTCGTGACCAGTCCGTTACCAACAAGGCGGTGAAAAAATGGTGAGCGCAGGGAACCGGCTTTACGGTAGCTGCGCGCATTCGTCGCCAGGAGTGTTTCGATGTCTTGCGGATTGTAGAGAAAGTAAGCGTAAACATAGAGAAAGCGCGATCTTACAACGTCGCCATATTGACGGCATCTCTCGATAAATCCGAGGGTGTCGCGATTGAACTCAGGCATAACTCCGAGGATGGAACGCCCTTTTGGACCAGGTGGTAGAGGCAATCGTTTCCGACTGGTCGGCGTGGCGGTTAATTGTTCCTCAACCTTCATTCTTTATCCCTGCTTGTTTTAAGGAAGTCGCGATAGATTCCAGGATCGCTGTTCTCAATTACTACCGCTCCTACTATTTTCTGATAGAACTCCACGGGACCCGCCGCGCCGATGATTCCGTAGACATATCCCAGCTCTCTGAGTCCTTCCATGCAGGCCAAGACAAGCGACCGACCGATGCCTCGCCCTTTTACCTGGTCCACGACGCCCATTGGTCCAAAGAAAGCTCTCCTGGTGCATTCATACGCAGCAAAGCCAACCACTTGACCGTCAAGCGTAGCAATAAAGACGGAGACTGGCTTATTAGCGAATCCGACCGACGCTTCGTCAGACCAACTACGAGAAAAGTTGCGTTCAATAAATGTTCGAACCGGGGTTAATTCAAACGGTTGGGCCCGGCGAATAACAACATCAGCTTGAACATCGCTCTCAAACCGAGGGATGTTTAATAAGTTCACTAGTAAGTCAGGCATCCTGAAGATTCCATACACTTATATGAAGGTTTTTTGCGCATATGCTCTTTCGGACGTCTATTATCCGATCTTGACCGACAGCATTGATATAGAGCCTCCGTCCATTCCTTCAACTGGAAATGTCAGTTCATCTTCCGCTCGACGCAAGCCAACTATGTAGAGTAGGGGAAGATAATGTTCGGGCGTGGGTACGGCGAGTTGTGCTTCACGACCTAACGTTTCGTACTCGACTAGTAGTTCGTGCGTGCCGCTAATCAGGTTCTGCTTAACTTTGTCCTCGAAGCTCGTGGCCCAGTCGAAAGCCTGTGTCACATGTCGGCCCCACGCGTAGGAGTGCAGGTTGTGAACAATATTGCCACTGCCAACGATGAGTACCCCTTGTTCGCGGAGAGGCATTAGGCGCTCCGCGAGACTGTAGTGAAACTCGGCGGGCTTGGTCTCGTCTATGCTTAGTTGGACCACCGGAATGTTAGCTTCAGGGAAGGCGTGACAAAGAACGGACCATGTGCCGTGATCAAGACCCCAATCCTCATCGAGCTTCACGGCGGTGGGTCTTAACAAGTCTGCGACGTGTTGCGCGAGCTCGGGATCTCCTGGTGCTGGATATTGGACCTGATAGAGTTCAGCGGGGAAGCCACCAAAATCGTGAATCGTTTTCGGTTGGAGCATCGCTGTGACACGCGTTCCTTGAAGATACCAGTGGGCCGAGATACAGAGGATGGCTTTGGGTGCTGGAATCGAGCGTCCAAGGGCGGACCAGGCTTCGGAATAGACTGTCTTTTGAATAGCATTCAGCGGATTTCCGTGACCAAAGAAGACGGCGGGCATCAACGCAGGATTCGAAGTCATGAGTCAATTATGGTCACAGATTACTCATTTGTCATTCAGTTGGGTCGAACGACAACTTTCGCTGCGTGTATTCATTCCTTTAGTGTGAGTTGGTGTGTATTCGTGGACCGACTATGCAAAAGAAATGATCCACGAACTAACACGAAAATGCGAATGAAGGCACGAAACGAATGACTAATGACCAATAGCGTTTTTATAACCGCGGTGTCGCCGGTTTAATCGGTTCCGCCCATGCCGGAGCTCCCTTAACCTTTAGCTTGCGCCGGTAGACCTTATCGCCCGACGTCGCATACAACATGTCGAAATTCTCGCCTCCAAAAGTCAGGCTTGAGACCTTGCCGTTAGGAGTTGTAATAATGGCCTGCACTCGACCAACCTGGTCGCAGATTTGAATGCCCATCGGTGTGGCCACATATAATCTGCCGTCGCGATCGACTGTCATGCCGCGGGCGTCGCTCTGGTCCATTGAGTCGAGTGAATGCAACCAATAGTAGCGTTGTTTATTCGTTAGAGTTCCGTCAGCTTGAATCTGATAGCTGTAAACCCAATGAGAAGCTTGATCAGCAACGTAGAGCAAGGTTTTGTCAGGGCTGATGGCGATTCCACTTGCGTGAGTCAACCCACTATCAACGACGACCTGTTGGCTCTTGGGTTTTATTAACCAGACCTTGCTGGCCCCTTCAAGTCCTGGTTCCGTAAAATAGGTGTTTCCACTAGGACTCGTCACCAGGTTGAATTCCAAGTCGACCGGCGGAGCTGGGGAACCCTTTTCCTTCGAGTCAATTACTATCTTTGTGTTTCTTCGTGCGGTGATCTTAATTGCTTGCCCACTCGATGGTTTTGCGTTGTACGGCGCCACTTTTCCATCAAGCTGAATCTTAAAGGCTCTTTTTGTGGCAATGTCACTGAAGAAGACTTCACCTTGAGCATCCACCGCCGCATTCGCGGTCGTTTGGTAGCCTTCCGAAACTAACTGCCAATCTTCTCCGGGAATCAGGGTGTCTTTCTGCGTCTGATTTTGTGAACTGCCTTTGTTAACCTTGTTGGGCCAATCCTTCCATAACCACCGAAGCGCATCTGGAAAAATCGCGGTGGCATGCTTGCCGTTATGCGCCCCATCTCCCCATACATGATTTACTTCGTAGCCCGAGAACG
>DASROI010000285.1:0-3369 GCA_035646955.1 Pyrinomonadaceae bacterium | reverse complement strand
GGTCACGTCCCGCGGAATGTATACAGCTAGTCAGGTCTACCGTAACATGTCCCGCGCTGGACCAACCTACTGAGACCGAAAATGTCTGACCACCATCTCGTGTTCGGAGAATTGAGAAGCGTTTACAGACCAACGCCCAAGCGAATCTTTGCGTGGCTTCTGTTAGCGCTCGGGCCATTAGCTCTCTTTTTAGCGGCGATCATTACTGTGGTTGGCGATTACTCCGACGGTCGCCGTCCCGAAGGCTTCATCTTTGTTTGCAGTGGCGGCTTGTTGCTTTTGATCGTTGTCTTTGCTTCGCTTATCGTGAGTGAGTGGCGGAAGTGGTCGCGCACCAGAAGTGCCAGGTTTTCTGTCTACCAAAACGGTTTTGTTTATGAGCAGGATGGCAAGAGTTCTGCTTGCAGGTGGGACCAGATCAAAGACGTTAACTACACTCGCGTACGCGTCCCCTCAAGGGCCTCGCCCAACTTGCATGTCAATCTGGTACGGTCTGTTATTAGGAATGATGGTACGGTAATTAGTCTCGCTGAGACGCTAGATCGGAATAAGGTTACTGCCATCATTAATGCGACGTACAGAAAAAGGGGAGTATCGAAATCAGAACAATAAATGTCACGCGCTACGTCACGCCGCTCCGGGAAGGCGGATCGCTACCGGCTATCATCGAAGCCGATGATGATGGATTGTATGTGCTTAAGTTCCGGGGTGCCGGGCAAGGTCTGAAAGCACTGGTGGCGGAACTTTTATCCGGAGAGATTGCTCGACATCTCGGCTTGCGAGTGCCCGATATTGTATTTGCTACCCTTGATCGTGAATTGAGCCGTCTCGAACCGGATCCTGAGATTCAAGACTTGCTTCGCGAGAGTGCCGGTTCTAACCTCGCGATGGATTTCTTACCGGGCTCGATGACATTTGATCCTGTTGTTGAAACGGTCGACGTTGAGCTCGCTTCACAAATCGTTTGGCTCGACGCTCTTATTACCAACGTCGATCGAACTGCGCGTAATACCAACATGTTGATGTGGCATAAAAGGTTATGGTTGATCGATCATGGCGCGTCACTCTTCTTTCACCATGCCTGGCTTAACTGGGAAGAGCAAAGCCGCCGACCTTTCACGCAGATTAAGGACCATGTCCTGCTGCGTTACGCGACAGAACTAGAGGCTGTCGACCAGGATTTCAAGTCACGACTAGCGGCTGATGTAATTGCTTCGATAGTTGACTTGATTCCTGATGAATGGCTTGCCGATGAGTTGCAGTTGAGAAGTGTTGCAGAAAAACGGATGGTCTACAGAACGTTCTTACAAAATAGAATCGAACACTCGCAAGTGTTTGTTGAGGAGGCACAGCGTGCAAGAGAAGCATCTGTTTGAGTACGCTGTAATTCGCCTGGTTCCCTGCGTCGAGCGGGAAGAGTTCATCAACGTTGGCGTAGTGCTCTACTGTGCGCGGCAAGAGTTTCTGCAGATGAAGTTTGATCTGAACGAAGGTCGATTGAAGGCGTTTGGCTGCGAGGTAGACATCTCGGAAATAAAGGATCAGTTAACGGGCTTTGAGCGAGTTTGTTCAGGTGGGACCGATGCTGGACCGATTGGAAATCTGCCGATGGCGGGCCGGTTCCGATGGTTGACAGCGCCGCGTAGTACAGTGGTTCAAACATCGCCGGTCCATACGGGTTTGACCAAAGATGCCGCTGCAACTCTCTTAGAGCTCCAGGCAAAACTCGCCGGATAGGATTCTGTATTCTCTCCGTCACTCTGCGATTCTCTGCGTCTTTGCTGAGTAAAAGTTGGAACTCATCTTGGCTGCAACCTGAACGCATCGCAGAGTGACGCAGGGAACCGCAGAGGGGCGCAGAGTTAGGTGTCCCGAAAGGTAAGCTCAAACAACGTCGACGATTGTGGCGGCCCACGACAACCCGACGCCAAAACCAATCAAAGCTACACGATTACCACGTTTGATGAGTGCGCTCTTTCGCGCAGTCTCAAGAGCAATCGGTATAGTGGAAGAGACGGTATTACCAGTATTTTTCATGTCGATGAAGAATTTTTCCTCCGCGATCTTCATACGGGTCCGGAGCCGATCGAGCATGAACTTGTTCGCCTGGTGCAAAATGAAGTAATCGATCTCTTCCAAAGTTGATCTACTTTTTTGCAGGAGTTGGTCCAACGCCAACGGCACAGTCTTTAGCGTGAAGTTATAGATTGCGCTGCCGTTCATATACAAGTTGATCGCTGAACGCCAGTTTCCCTGTTCATCCTGAGTTTCTACGCTGGTGTTTGAGTCAGCTGGTTGTCTGAGTCCACCCGCGGGTACGATCAACTCGCGTGCGCCCCGGCCGTCGGTGCCAAACACGAATGGTCCAATAATATCGCGGTCCGATGCAACTGAATTGATAAGTGTGGCCGTTCCGGCATCTCCAAATAGCGTCCTGACACTTCGGTCTCTACGATTAATAAACTTCGAATAAGTATCGGCGGTGATCAGTAGTACATTACGAGCTGATCCGGTTTCGATAAGTCCCTTGGCAAGGGCAAGACCATACACGTAACCAGAACAACCTTGATTAAAGTCGATTGCTCCGCAGGTGGTGCGCAGACCCAGACGGTCCTGGACCATGCAGGCGGTGGTCGGCAGGAAGTAGTCGGGACTCTGAGTACAAAAAAGTAAGAAGTCGATATCTTCAGGCTGACAAGCACCAGATTCAAAAAGATGACGCGCTGCAACTACCCCCATATCCGATGAGCACTCGTCTACGGCAGCAATATGGCGGACGGCTATCCCGGTCTTGTCGAGAATCTTATCGGCGTTCCATTCGCCGAGTTCCCGGGCCACCTGTTCGTTTGTTAAAGTCTCTCGTGGCAGGTAGGAAGTGATAGCGCTGATTGTAGCCTTTGACGTCATTACGTTTTCCTTGATGCTTTCCTTCAGAAAGCAACGGGGACGACACGTTCGTATTCACGGACATCGATTTCTCCCGGAGTGCGCATTCTACCGTACCCGAGTTCGGGCCGCAGAGCCAACCTCGGCAGTCCAACAATCGACGCGTTCCAGAGGGTACTCAGGATCTGACCATTGTGTAGGGGCGCCACTCCAGGCGCCACATAAGCGGCCTCAGGATCAAATTTGGAGAGCGGGCACCCACCCAGAGGTGCCCTACAAACACAACAGGAGACTATTAAATGCCAAAATGGATTGTCTTCGCGCTCGGAGCCTTCCTTGATTTCGTAGTTGCAGCCTTCGCCTACGCTAATGGAAGTCTTATTGTCGCAATCGTCCTGACCTTCGCCGGGATCTGTTTTGTGATTGCCGCCATTGGTTCCGCCCTCGGAAAAGGAAAAGGCTAACCCTTGGAGTGCGCCGGCC
>DASROI010000284.1:0-2606 GCA_035646955.1 Pyrinomonadaceae bacterium | reverse complement strand
TTGTACCTCTGTCGCTGGTATTGCCGCGGCGGGTAATGGTGCGACCGGTTCATTGGCTGACAGGGCCAGCATTCGTTCTTCCGGTGTCTTGGACCAACGCCAATGCAGATCGGATTTAGCATCACCCGTTATTCCGCCCGTCCGCAGGAGGGTGAATAGCCCGCACGCGATCAGGATGGCCGCGACGATGGCGATCCTTCTCACTGTAGCTGAGAAGTTGCGGGTTAAAGCCAAAGACGCTACTAGTGCAAGACTAAGTACAGGAATTGAGAAGACAGGAAGCATCATTCCCATCATTCCACCGGCAATCGAAGCGTGAACAATTCGCTTAGTGACTATCACCGCCAATACCATTAACAGGATCGCCGCAATCCGTTCGACCCATGGTGCACGACTGAAGAAAAGCCACCACAGGGCGATTAACACTGCGCAGATAATTCCGGCAAACACTCCAAAAATGGCCAATTTTGGGAAAAAGAGGGGAACGAGGAACCAGGCTATCAACTGGACCACCAGGAGTGCGAGGCCCGGCCACAAGCGGAGTTTTTTGTGATTTGATTGGTCGGTCTGGGGATTAGACATGCACTCTGTACGTTCCCTGTGAAGGGTTTGTTTCGGCTGACCGAAGGAATACGTTACCTAAGCCCGTATCGCAAAGACTCGGTTCCGGAGTCGAACCAAGAGTCACCAAACCCAATAACTTCAGGGTCTAGCTGCAGTGCCGTAATAAGCCGATCCAAGGCAAGTTTCGAACTCTAATGCATTCATCTCAAACAGGGCGATTACCACTAATACGCCTCAATCCCGTTAAATTTCACTCCTCAACTTGGTTTGCACAAGAAGTCGAAAGCCGACCAGCGAGCCCCGATTACAGTACCGCGAGCGCACCGACTGGATGCCACACTCAATTTTCCGCTGTGATTCTTACGACCGTTTGGTTGAGTGTGGCATCCGGCGCTTCGCTCGCGGTACTGTAACGCTCATGTCCTTGGGGACCAACGACTCTCTACGGTGAACGTTGTCTCCACCGATCGAACGCAAGTCTTCAAACGTCGACCGGGAGTCCTTCGATACGCATGATCTTCAGAGCATTCGTAGTTGGGCATGGTCCCTGATGCAACAAGTAGTCAAACACCATTCTTCCATCACCAATCTCTTCGCGAAAATGGAAGTTCGAGATGCCGGCGATATTATCGGCGAGGTTCGTAAGCTCAAGATCGTGTGTTGCTATCAGGCCGACTGCATTCCCGTTGAGGGAGAGCGATCTAATGTAGGCTTCGCTTCCTATGTGCCGCTCGCGATTATTGGTACCTCTAAAAATCTCGTCGATCAGAAAGAGCAGCGGCAGGTCGCTGGTCAATTCAACCGCATCCAGCAGCAATTTCAGACGCCTCACCTCTGCATAAAAGTAGGAGAGACCGTCTTGCACTGAATCGCTGACCTTGATGCAGCTGAACAACCTGAACAGCGAGATTTGTAAGCGCTCAGCATTCACCGGCGCACCAGCATACGCGAGGCACGTGTTCAAACCGATGCTGCGCAAAAAAGTGCTTTTACCGGCCATGTTTGATCCAGTAAGAATCACGATTCGATTCTTATCATCGAGTTCGAAATCGTTGCAGACTTTGTGGTCCGGTTTGAGCAGTGGATGACCCAGCTTCTGAGCGACGAATCGTTTTCCGTCCGAAATAATCCTGGGAAAAGCGTACTCCTGATTAAGCCAGGCAAAATTTGCTAGCGAGTTTAGCGCTTCCAGTTCATACCATGTATCCAGCCAGAGTGGGAGCAGGCCACCGATTTCCTTCTTAAGCTTTTCGAGACGATAGGTGAAGAAGAAATCCCATGGCACAAAGGCATGGACCAACAACCACAGTAACGCATTCGTACGAAGACCCAACGCCGCCGCAATTCTGCCTGTTCGGCTTAATTCGGCCGAAGGTCTTTTACGAGTGTCGAGAAATGGGGCACACACCAGGCTTAACTCAGGAAGGCTCCGACAACCTCTATTTTCAAGGTATTTAAAAACGACGCCGTAGCGTCGCAAAGATTGCTCGAGTTCCTGCACATCACCCCAGGCGCTGGTAATACGTGCTTGTTTGGCAATCATCGCGCCGACGTAGATCAAAAATGTGATTGGCCAAACTAAAGGAATAACACCAAGGATTCCGAGGACTACAAGCCCGCTGTTGATTGCGGCTAAGACAGAGAGTAGAACCACCGTCAGTTTTAGAGAATCTCCAACTGGTGAATGCTCCAGCCACGCGATCAGGGCACGGGATTCCCAACGTTCTCGATTACTTTCTTTTGTCTTAGGTGTCGCGCCTTCTGTGCTCACTATCGAGGCATACATTTGTAACTTGTCTCGAAACAGCGACAGCCTTTGCAGTTCCCGAACAAGTAACTGTCTCCTGGCAATAATTGCTTTGTCGGGTGAGTTGCTTAGTAACCATGACTTTAGACGAAAGCTGCCTTCTTTGGTCACGGCCGTATCGAGTAGTCGATGCAGTGATCTGTCGCCCGTCACATCGATATCGATTTCAAATGGATGATCTTGTTGGGGCGGTGCGTGGTCCGTCGGAGGCAAGTGGTCCCAGTCGAGTTTGATC
>DASROI010000283.1:0-36205 GCA_035646955.1 Pyrinomonadaceae bacterium | reverse complement strand
GGATGCGCAAACTCATCTGTCGCCATGTAGACAGGATGTTGTCCGGTGCCGTTACCGCAGTGATAGACCTCGACGTACTCCATCAGCAGCGAGCCCGAGTCTGTGTCCGCACCCAGAATTCCGTGGGCTGGACAATCATGGACCACGCAGTCGCGCAACGTGATGTCGTGCGCATGGTGATAGATCCCACGAAAGCTTCCACCAGTAACATCAAATCCTTCGAAGACGTAATGGTCCGAAAGACGAAACTCAACGGTGTTGGTTCCCCCCGAGATCACGGGTCTCAGACCATTCACACGAATGCCACGAATTGTGATCTTGTTAACGTCAGTACCGGGCCGCGTAAAAATCAGGTCGCCGGGGTAAGTAGCATTACCATCAACCTCGACAAGATCGCCGGGATTCAAAAAAGGTGCGACGTCCTGCAGCTTTGTAAACGCTCTGGTTGGGCCAACTTGATAAGTAGTCGATAACGCAGTGCTCCAGCATAAAGCCATTAGGAACAATGCAGCGATGAAGTATTTCATGCTTTTCCTTTCTGCTTCGCGAGGGACCAACGTGTCTACTTCCTCAGCGACGCTCGTCGACCGCCCTTGATCGATCTCCTGTCGCCACTACTTACTGCGCTGCTTTGCAGCGATCGCTTGTGCAAGTTTGTACCTCGCACTCTCAAACTGATTACCGGTCTCGGCAAATCCCACCGACGCGCCGGCATCCGAAAAGACCCGGGGGACGACTGCCTGCAACACATCGTTCACCAGGGCATCGAGTTTCAGATTCCTGGCGAGCGTCAGATATTGATGGTCTTGCAAACCGCGTCGAAGGTTCGCCAGTTGGATTGTCGAAACTGGTCCAGCAATACCTCGATCCTGGTCGGGATGAATCTTTTCTTCACCTGGATACATCAAGACTCCATCACCGTTTATGTAACCCTGGTCTCTTACAGGCTTGTTGGGCTGACCCCGATTGTCAAAAGTGATTGGATTAGCCCAAACATCTTGCTTGCGCTCGCCCACCTTCTGGCGGTTGTGCTGCCAGTGCACGCCCTGCCAGAAGAAGTAGTTGTCGATGTTGTGCTTGAAACAGGCCCAGATCGTGGCGCGTGCGTCAGTAGCTGGAGCGTCGATGACAATCGCACCCGCCGCAGGTCGACCGCCGTTGTAAATCCAGTAGCGACGTCCCCGAGCACGTTCCTCATCGGCCCGTTTGATGTCGTAGCCGAGTGGTCCCGTGTCCCAGATATCGATTGCTCCGTCGAGTTCTTTTACGTAACGCTTGGTGACAAATGTCGGAAGCGTTTTACCTGGTCCAGGGTTTGAATGAACGTTATCTGCGAGCCGCTGTATGTACGGATATTGCGAGCGCCCAGGCTCGTCGGGCATATAGAGGAAGGTTACGGCCGACGGAAACGAGTTGGATATAAACGTCATCCACTCGTCCGCTAGCCGCCATGCATTGGCACGCTCGTCAAAGTCCTTGCCCGGTCCATAGAAGGTTCGTGGGATGATTCGATTCCCGACGCTTTCACCGGGTCCTTCGTATCCGTCTTTTCTCGTAAATGCGTGACCGGTGAAACGGTCTTTAGCAGATTTGGCGGTCGCAATGTCGTAGCCGTAAACGAGTTCGACTCTCTGACGGTGAGCGAATCGATGATATTGAGGATCAAGATTTCGACCCTGGTACAAAGTCGGTTGCAATGATTCGTAGTAAACCATTGCATCCATACTGTTCTGATCGGGCAAGGTAAAATCGAAAAGCTCAAGCTCAATCGGAATCGAGCGCGATTGCCCATCCGCCGTTACAACGACGTTGCCGCGATAGGTTCCCGCAGGAAGATTTCGGTGCGTGTAGATTTCAATCCACACTGCCTGATTCTGATCGCTGCTGACTGTTAACGGAAAGCCACCGCGACCACGTCTGGCATTTTCGGGAACAAGTTGCACAGGCTTCCAACCAGTCGGGTCCTTAGGGGCAGCCGGCGATCCTTGTTGGTAGACCCATTCGGCTTTTGACGGCAGCGCCACGTTCATATAGTTCACCGAAAAGATCTCGATGGGCCTGTCAACGTAGTCAGTCGGATCGACTTTTGGTTTCTGGTATTTGATGACGGCGTTTCCGCCACTGAGGCGCAATTCAGGGAGACTGAGATTAAGTTGATTGATACCTGCCTGGTCGGCTTCAACAATTACCTGGAACGCAATGATTTCGTTCCGAGCTCCGAAGATCTTTATTTTTTGCCCATCCCAAACTGAATTTGTACCCTTATTCTCGTTCTTAAGATCGTCTCGCTCCACTTTCTCGCCATCGTTTACGGCCCAAACTGTGCGAACCGAGGCGCGTGTAGCAGTTGCAAAGAACAACAGGCAGCAGAGTAGTGATGCACACAGTAGACTTCGTCGACCAACGTCAACGAGGGAACGATAAGCGAAAGTTTGATGACCCATTTTCATTCTTCAACCAGAGATACCGGCTCTCCGGTGATTTTTTCTGTGACAGTAGGTGCAATTTTTCCAGGAGTGCGACCTGCGAAAACGAAGGCAAGGCCTACGAGTGTCGTCACAGTTGCGTAGATTCCAACAATCAGTCGATCACGACTGCCGGAGTTTGCTAACACGATGAGGAAACAAGCGAGCCCCATCCCCGTCGTTACTTTGCCAACGAGAGCCAGTTGGCCACGTCCCGAGACGCCCGCCTCTCCTAGTTCAGTCGAGGTATCAATTGGAGTGCTCAACTTAACGAAGAACGCATCGACTCTTCGGGCGAATTCACCTGCGGGCTTGATCAGCATGACTGGTAGGAAGAAAGCGATTGTTGTCGTGATTGCCGGAATCCCGATCAGATAGGTTTCATTTAGTCCCATACCCAGATAGCGGTTCAGATAGAAGTTGACGAAGAGGGAAGTGATCGCGCCAACAATATAAGCACATACGGCTGACCACCATGGTCCACCTTTGACAAGAAAGCCATAAAGGAGCGGCAGACCGAGCGGAATTAAGAACATCGACTCGAGAATAAACAACAAAGTAAAGATGCCACTCGCACCCTGCGCGAACAGCAGCGCAACACAGATCATCACAAGTCCCACGCCGAGTGATGTGATCCGGCTGGCAGTTAACATGTGCCGATCAGACGCTTCGCGCCTTAAATAAGCCTGGTAAATGTCTTTTGCAAAAATTCCAGTGATGATGTGGTTGTGCGCAGAAAGTGAAGCCATCGAAGATGCGAGCATCGCTGCGAGAAGCACACCCACCATTCCCGGCGGCAAGACTCGCAATCCCATGGCAATGTAAGCAGCCTCAGAAGGTTGTTTTAGACCATTGGCTGCAGTTCCTAATTCCGGTAACGCGACGCGAGCTACGAGCGGGGGCAGATAAAAAATGACACTTCCAATCGTAAAAAGAATCATGCAGAGGATTGCGATTCGTTTGGCCGATTGTTCAGTGTCAGCACAGAAGTAGCGTTGCGCGTTGCCGAAGTTGTTGTAACCGGTAGTCTGAGAGATCGTATAGGAGATGAGAAACAACCACCCATATTCCCCGGCGAGTGGATTGAAATAGGCTGGCGGAGCCTGGGCGACAAAACTACTAAAACCGCCAACATTGATCAGCGACAAGACCATCAGTACACAAGCGATTGGAAACAGGAACATGAACTGAAACATGTCTGTGAAACAGACAGCCCAGTAACCACCCAGAACTGTGTAAGCCAGGACCACGAGACCACAAATGACCACGAGATACTCAACAGGAACGCCGATCGCTATCGACATAAAGCTCGAGAGAGCAAACAGTCGCACCGAACCAAACATCAACTGACTTGGACCAGTAAGCCAGGAAAATGTTTTGTGTGTGCCATCGCCAAAACGACTACGGATGTACTCGACTACAGTTGTTACGCGCGAGCGGCGCCAGCGTTCGGCAAAGACGATGTATCCAAAGAGAAAAGCGGGGACAGCCAGGGCCATAAGAAAAACGCCAATTACACCTTGCCGGTATGCGAAGCCGGCGCCTCCGGTGAAGGTCCATACAGAGAAACCAGACATGAACGACGCCATTCCGGCGACCCACCACTCGACCCGATTGCCGCCCTTGAGAAAGTCCGCCCCCACGCGCATGAAGCGCATGAAGTAGGCTCCGATACCGGCCATCATGATTAGGTAGCAAACCAGCACCACATAATCGACGGCGTGGACTGAGCTGTTCATAGCGAAACTCCCTCTAAGAGGAAACGTGGTCTAATAAAACAAAAATGATTTGCGCATTTCAGAACCCGGCGGGGGAGATTGCTATAGGCGCCGTGCGCGTTTCGACTCAAGCGGAAAGAAGTTCCGCAGAGTCTTTATCTATGAATAGGTGCGCTTCCCTGTGTCGACGCAAGATTGACGCAGGGCAAGTAGTGGCTACTGGCCCTTCAACCGTTAGCTTGATCGCCTGCCGCTTGGCCGGCCCCGGAGCAATAGCAAACAGTTTCGGCACTGCCATCAATGTTGGGATGGTCAGCGACAACGCGTTCGCTGGAACCTCTTCAAACGTCCTGAACGCGCCGTCGTTCACCTGTTGCTGGCGGCACACATCGTCGAGTTGGACCACCTTCACGGCTTCCGGATCCGCAAAATCACAAAAAGGAGGATCGATGAATGCGAGGTGCCCGTTTTCTCCAATGCCTAAAACTGCAAGATCAGGCGGATTCTCTGTCAACAAGCCTGCGTACCTTTTGGCTTCTGCGGCTCCATCCTGCGCCTCTCCAGTTAATCCGTGAAACTCTCCTATGGGAACCTTATCGACCAACCGCTCAATCAGAAAGAGACGAAACGACTGTGGAGCAGTACTGTTCATTCCCAGGTATTCATCCAGATGAAATGCAGTAACTCGTGACCAGTCGATCCCGGGCGATTCAACCAGCGCTGCCAGGAACTCGTTTTGAGATGGGGCCGAGGCGAAGATGACAACGGCGCGACCTTTTTGATCGATCAGGGTACGAATCTCCGACGCGATCACGGCTGCCGCAGCTTTTCCCATCTCGAGACGCGACTGATAAACATGAACGTTAAGCTGGTCAGCACGAAAATCCTTGACCAGGCCTTCCCTGGTAGTAACAGTTGATTCCATATTCCTCCTTGCGGTCTATCCCACTTCAGGACCAGCAATGCCGAACACCCAGGGCGAAGTCGGGTTACTTAGCTCTCCGAAGCGCATACGAATAAGTTCTCGCTGTTTCGTAAATCCGCGGTCGAGCAAGACCCTGGGCCATCCCTCAAATCGAGTATTGACGTCGACGTAAACTCGCTCGCCGGCTATTTGGTCCAGCGTTCGATCCAGCAGCGCCGCTGCCTCACTCGCCTTCGTCGCTACAATTGGTCCAACGTAACCTATCTGACTTCCGCGCCGCGCTATTGAGTAACCTTTGACCGAACCATCCTTTGCTCGAACGATGGCCGGCACCGCCGAAGCGTGAGCGATCAACTCCTTAATCAAGGACGAACGATTAGCGCAAAACGCCTGCCGGTCGAGATCCAGAAGTTCCGTAGTAATCGTTTCGTTCAGGTGAACGACCTCAACTTCGTCTTCTGTTCGCCCATTTGGAATGGCAAGTCCGGTCCAACGTTCAACTAGCGACTCAACATGAAAGCCCAAACCTTCATAAAGTCGTTTTCCATCCGCCGTTGCGTCGAGCTTCACCGTGCGAACGTTGTTGCTCAAATAGTCGAGAGCATGTCGGAGGAGCTTTGTGGCAATTCCCATTCTTCTATGTGACGGGTGGACTAACACCATCCCAATCCACGCAAGATCGTCTTCAAAGGATGTAGTGGTTGTGGTTCCCACCAGCGAACCATTGCGAAAGGCTCCGAAACATCCCTTAGGCTCAACTTTCAATAAACGTTGCCAGTCTGCCTCAGTCTGGTTCCAGCCAACCAATTCCTTGATCTTCATTGCTTCGCCGATGTCAGATTCGGCGAGCAGCCGAATCTCAATGTCACTCGCTTGCGGCATCTCGACTACCTGATGGCTGATTCGTGTTCGGCCCAAACTCCATTCGCTGGCTCAAGACAAAAGTCAGCCATCTGCTTGATGTTCCAATCGTCTGGCCAGTCAAGAACACGACGTAGGTGTAATAGCCAGGCAAGCAGTCCTTCATGTGGATGAAAATAGAGTTCGAGTAGTGCACGACCAGTTTTTCCACCGGTCTGCATGGTGTATTCACCGCTGGGGAGCTGGAAGTAAGTGTGAATCTGAAAGCTGCTTGCGCCTCGCAAAAGATATTCGGCAGCGATACGACCGGAAATGATGTTGCCCGTTCCGCTGATGGGCAGCCGGCAGACAGGGACTTTGCCCAGCGATTCTGCGAGCCTCATCTGGGCCAATACGGAAAGATTTCTTGAGCTCAAATCCGGACCGCCATAAGCGATGCCGCGCACGCCGTCAAACTCTCGATTAGGATCGAAGAGCCGGTTACCATAGACAAGAAAGTCCGGCGCTTCTTCTCCTTTGCAGTTCTCATTAATTGCGCTCAACATTTGCAATTGGAAGTCGTCATCCAGAATTGCGTTGAACACTTTCAGACCCACGCTGACTGAATCAGGTAAAGCTGCGCGCCGAATAAAACCGGTGACGCGCGTCAGCCACTGAATGATGATCTCCTCCTGGGAAGCTCGATCGGAGCCTGCGAGGGTTGGACTGAAATCCTTCTCTATAGGCATCACGCGGTCGCTGCAGTGTTGCTTCCAGACGTCCAGAAGTCGCCGAGTCGTGTACTCATACTCTGCAACCTTCCATTCACCTTCAGCCGCTCGTGGCAAGTGATACTTACATGAAGGAACAACCGGCATCTTTCCGGAGTTGCCGATTGCCAGAGCTTCATCAAAGAACTCCAAATACTTTTCAAGCGTGTCGTACCAGCCGCGACCCTTCCAGGAAACGGTCCAACCTTGAGTCCCATCCTTCCCGCGGATTCGCTCGACGAGCATCTTGGTCTCTTCAATGGCCCAATCGCTCATCGATTGAACACCGTCTTGATCTTCGGCAATGATCGACTTGAGAACCACGAACCCCAGGCCTTCCTCGCAGTCGCGACGAACCTGTGCAACATTCAGCGACAGTTGCCCCGAAGCCTTACCAAATGGGTTCTTAATAACCAGACCGCCGTAGTCACTGCTTAAATCGATCGAATAAGTCTGCCGCACATAATCCTCGAGATCATCAGGCAGGCCGGAGCGGAAGCGCTCGTAATCTCCTTCGAGCGTCGCAGCGACAGATCGATCGATGCTGGGTTGTCCTTTCTTAATAGATATCATCGATCAGATCCCAATACAGGAGGAAATTTCCTCGATTGCATCACCAATACTTTTGAACTCTTCAGATTTCAGCTCCGGCCCCCACGGATCGTGAGCCGCATCACGAGTAATGATGCCCAGATGTACAAGTGCCAACAAAATTCTTCCGATGTAACCTTCCATTGGATTGATGAACAAGGTTTCTGCCAGCCGGTCTACCGCGTTTGAAAGTTCGAGAAAACGTTGTGCATTCTTCTTGTCGCTGGCAGTGATCAGCTCTGACTGGAGCTCACAACAAACAGCTCCCATGCCGATAAGTGCAGCCCTCGCCCCGCGTTGCAGGCTATAACCAAGGAAACGGTCTTCACCAGTGATCAAAAGTTTATCTGGATGCTTCGCTTGAATCTGGCGTGCGATGTCCTGATACGTCATCACACTGTCGAGAGTAGCTACTTTGATTCCCGCGACATTCGGGAGTGACAGTAATTCATCCAGGACCGTCGGCTCGTAGCTGATTCCACCGGCTGCTTCGTACAGATAAAAAAGAATTAGAGGTAAATCAATTTGAGACAATTCCGAGTGCAACTCAACAATCATTTCATCGCGCGTCTCACTGTTCTTGAGCCAGGTTGGCGGATATACGAGCAGTGCATCTGCACCAAACCTGGCAGCGCGCTCCGCCATTTGCATTGTCTGAGTGGTCGAGTCAGGAATACTTCCACTACCGGATCGCGCGCCAACTCCGGCGATCAGGACGCCTGCTGGCAACGCTTCGCGCCAACCAATTAGTACTCGTTTTGCGATCTCGTTTTCGAGGTGTAGTCCACGTCCCGTATGGGCCCACACCGCAACGCCGGCAATCGGCTGCGATGACATGTACCGCAGGTATGCGTCGTGAGCCTGGTCGTGAAACCGTCCTTCAACGTCGAACGGAACCGGAACTGCGGGAATTAGACCACCACCGATCTTCTTTGTCAGAGTGGATAAGTTCCCGTTGTTTACCCTTGAAGACATTTAAGTGCACCCCGAGCTTCAACCCATGTGCGGCACAGACAACAAGCTGTTTTGAATTAAGGTCAACGCGCCTTTGAGACTGGGCCGGACCTCAAAAGCAGATGGACGAATCGCAATGACATGCGAACGGGGGGCAAGTAAATTTCGTTTCGTTTGCTCGACAATGATTGGTTCGATAAGGCCCCAGAGTTTTGTGATCTCACCTCCAATCACGACTACCTCGGGATCCATTCCGTTGATGAGACCAGTAATTCCGATTCCCAGGTAGCGTGCTGTTTCTCGAACCGCTTCGGTGGCAGCCGCATCGCCAGACTCAACAAGTTCGACGAGCTTGCGCATCGTCGTCACGCGACGACCGTTTGTGGTTCGTAGCTCGAGGTATCGTTTGAGGGTCGCTTTATCCGAAGCGTAAAGATCCCAACATCCGCGCTGGCCACAGCGACAGTCGTCTCCCGTTATGTCAATTGGAATATGACCGAATTGGCCCGCAGTATTATTCCCACCGCGATACAAACCACCGTCGATCACCATCCCACATGCCAGACCAGTGCTAACGCTGACGTAGAGCAAGTTACGAACATGCGCGTATTGAGCTTTGCCATGCCAGATTTCGGCGAGCGCTGAACAGCGAGCCGAGTTGTCGATTATGACGGGGAGACTGGCGGCCTTTTCAAGTAGTTGGACCACGGGCACATCGCGCCAGGGCAGAACGACTGATACGAGAAATTTTCCGGTGTGATTGTCTACGAGACCGGGAAGGCTAACTCCGATTCCGGGAAACTCGATAAAACTGTCATGCTTAGTACGCAGCTTTCTGATCTCTTTGCCTATCTTGATAAGAAATGCAGCCGGATCCGAACCCGTTTCAAAACTAACGCGCCCGACAATGCGATTGTTGAAATCACACAGAGCAACAACGGTCTCATCAGCACGAATATCGACTCCAAATAGACCAAAGCGTCGCCCGTTCAGACGGAGAGGAGTCGGAGGCTTGCCGCCGATCGGAGTTGTGCGACCAGATCCTTCTTCGACAATGCATGAGTCTTTGAGTAGTTCGCCCGTGATGGTTGAGATAGTGGCCTTATTCAAGCCGCTAATCTTGGCAATTTCAGCCCGTGAAATCGGCTGTCGATCAGAAAGGATGCTGAGCAGAATACGACGGTTGACGAGCCGCAGCATGTCATGGCCCGCAGCCTTAACATCTGCAAGATTCGGTTTTCGCGTAAAGCTATGACGGGAGGCAGTGACCATGATATTGCCCTGTCTAAGCCATCAGCTACCTTCGATAGGATTGGACCCCGAGGGAAGACTAAAAGCGGACAGAGGCAAAGAAGAAATGGGTTGAACGAATTTCTTCCTTTGCCTCGGACACGCCAGTCTTCAGCTAAAAGGTGAAGCGGAGTCGCAGTCTGATAGTCCTGCGATTATCAATCCCTTCATCCGAATAGCTCTGTATGAGTCGCCCGAAGTTGGGATCTGGATCGACTCGCGTAATTGGCAGCAGCTTTCCCGTAGCCGGGTCAACATCTAAAAAGAACGTGCCAATGTGAGTAAAGTTGAAGGCCGCATCTGGATCCACCGGTGACGTCAATGGGTGATTGAAGACGTTGTTAAAATCAGCACCCACTTCAAGTCTTGTTCCTTCAGTGATCCTGAAAGACTTGCGCACACCAAGGTTTGCGCCCCAGGTACTGGGACCGGTGAGCGAGTTGCGCCTGACCACATTTGAATTATCAAGCAGGTCGGCTCCCACCGGCGGGGGTGCAAATGCTGCCGCATTAAAGAAGGATCCGTTGCCGCCATAGGGACTGGTGCTTCCTGCCAGCAACGGTCTGTACGAGAGGTAATTTGCGAATCCACCGACAGCGTCAAGCGAATCACTTGCGATATTGCCGGGGAAAATAGGATCGCAATTACCGCAATCATAGAATGGAGTAAAACCGGTTCCCGATTTAGCAAACATGTTCCATGAAAGCTGCCATCCTCCGAGCGTTGCGTCGACAACTTTTGACGAGGTGTCGTATTTACGGCCCTTCCCGAATGGCAGATCTATGACACCGTAGCTCACGAAGCGATGTCGTGAAACAAAGGCATCAGTGGCAAAGTCGTTCTCTGGATGGAACTGGTTGTAGGCAGTACCTCCAAGACTTGAATTGGCAGTATCGAAGCCGCTGCCCTTCTGGTCCAATAGTGTGTAACTGGCATTAAAGGTGAAACCATTGGCGAAACGACGATTCACTTCTATTTGCAACGCGTGTGAGCGTCCAGTACCGAAGTTACCGTAGCTGAGAAGAAAAGTTCCGAGGTCGGGGAACGGCAAGCGGGCCCGATCGGCATCCGAAATCACACAATTAAAATCGTCCGGTACGCATGGATTTCCATCTTCGTCCAGGTTACCGAATGGCGTATTGCTGGGTGGTAGAAGGTTTAGATCAATGCCTCCGATTAGGCCCTTCAGTCGACTTCCGAGGTAGGAGACTCGAAGTCCGGTTTTCCATCCGAGCTCGCGCTCGAACGTAGCATTGTATTGTTGAATTCTTGGAGCTTGCAGGTCGAAAGGAATCAGGTTTGCCGACGGCACGGTACTGGCCGCATCGAGTGAGCCGCCGCTGATCGGAACCTGTCCGGCAGGTGTCAATCCTCCTGGCCAGCCACCAAGGCTGAGGCCGCCGCGAGTCCTGCGTCTTCGTCCCTGATTGAATGGCGTTGATCCAAAGGCATCACGTATTCCCTGTGCGGCAGAAGTCGGATAGAAGATGCCGTAACCACCACGAATCACTGTAGATTCATTCAAGCGCCACGCAATGCCAAGCCGGGGAGCAACATTGTTTTTGTCCGTGTTGATTAGCCCGCGCGTCACACCAACGTCGTCCGAGGTTACAACGCCGTAAGCAACCATTGCCGGATCGATCAAAGGAATGACATCTGAAGTCGGTACTACGAATCGTCCTCGCCGGCCGTTTGCGGAGTTCACGTAGTTCGGATCGAAGTTGACAAGAAGATTGTTTTTTTCGATGAATGGCGTGATCAGCTCATACCTGACTCCCAGGTTCAGAGTGATGTTGGGAGTTACCTTCCAGTCGTCCATCGCGAAGAAGCCATGCTCCCAATTCGATGCATCCAGCGGACCTCGTAGCTTTTGAACATATAAGGCTGCGTTCGCCGGGCGACCGATCAAGAAGTTTGCAAATGGATCCAGATTGGTTCCCGTGTAATCAACGCGTCCGCGTGGATTACCTCGATTTGCTGTAAATCCGTCGACTGCTCTATTTCGAACACCGTCATACCCGCCCTTGATTGAGTGGTTTCCAGATATCCAGGTTAGCGTATCGCCAAAGGTCGCCAACTCTTGATCGAGCCGTCGATCCACACTTCGACCGCCATTGGAGATTGTTGAAAAGTTCGTTATTCGCAACTCGGTTTGGCCGAACGTATCAAGAGCGTCGGGACCAACAACAGCGCCGTAGGCACTTATTTCCGAACCGCTAAAACCGATCGAGCTTAGGAACTCACTGAGAGTCCTTTGAGCATGAACAAACAGCTTCTGCTTGTTGAAACC
Organism: Pyrinomonadaceae bacterium; assembly: GCA_035646955.1. Lineage (GTDB taxonomy): Bacteria > Acidobacteriota > Blastocatellia > Pyrinomonadales > Pyrinomonadaceae > PSRF01. Next base: position 24,362 of record DASROI010000283.1, on the reverse strand, counting down.
ACCGCGCAGCTCATTAACAACTGAATTTGAAAACACGCGGGTGTAATTGAGCGCTAGTGTGTGATTGCTCTGTTCCGAGTCTCTCAACCCAAACGCAGGGTATTGACCACCCGCGGCTGCCCCGGTATCACCGGACGTACCCTGGTAGTTATAGACTCCATAAATCTTATCGTTCTGGGTCAGATCATGATCGATGCGAGCCGTCACTAGATTTCGAGCCTGATTTTGATTTACGTTTTGCGCAAAGCTAAGTAGCCTTCCAAGAGAATCAACGGGCGCGTTCAGACTCGATTTAGGGTAATAGAGGTCGATGAATCTTCTAGTAGTTGGGTTGAGTAGACGTTGCGGAATCGTTATGAAGCGCGCTCCTAGTCCACCCACTGTATTATTGGCGATCTCATCCGGAGTAAGAACGACCCCTGCTGGAACGGCTGGCTTTCTTGAATCAGATATCTGCGAAAAATCCCCATTCAGTATCCGTTGACCTGGCAGCCTGCTGAATGCGGAGTACCTCAGCGGCGTGAGATTCCACCGTCGTTCATAGGAGCCTAGAAAGAACGTCTTTTTACTTCCGGGAATAGGTCCGCCGACCGAGCCACCATCTTCATTCAGATTGTAGTACGGCTTTGGAAAGTCCGGGTTAGCCGGGTTAGGCGTAAAGCCCGCGAGGTCGTTTTTATCACCAATGCTCCAGGCCGCGAGGGCGGAGTTTTTGTTATTGGCGAATAACGAACCATGATACTGGCCTGTGCCTCGCTTCGTTATTACTCGGATGTTGGCGATGCCGGCATACTCTGCAGAGAAGTTATTCGAAAGAACTGTAAGTTCCTCAATTGCTTCAAGTGATGGCTGACTTGAGGTCGCCTCGCCGAAGATACCGCCATTCGAGCGTTGCCCGTCGAGAGAGAAGGCCGCGCCGTAACTCTGTGCTCCAATAAATTTAAAGCCCTCACCGTTGGCCGATGAAGTAATGTTTGGATTGAGATAAAGGAAGTCGTAAATATCGCGGCTGTCTCTGGGAAGCTCGATCAGCTGGCGCGTTGTCAAGCTGCCACTGATTGTGGGCGATTCTGTTTGGATGGTTCCAACGTTCCCGGTCACACTCACTGTGGCTTCCGGTGTCCCGATCTCCAGCTTTGCATCAGCTCGCAGGATATCGCTACCCGTAACTGTGACGGTCAGGAGAGTAGTCTTGAAATTAGGCGCGGAAATGCTGACCGTGTAATTTCCTGGTTTCAAACTGGGAGCCTGATACTCACCCTCCTCGTTAGTCGTTAAGTCCCGAGCGATCGCTGTGCCAACATCGGTTACTTTCACCGCCGCTCCCGAAACGGAAGCGCCGTTGGGATCGGTTACTCTCCCGACGATTGTTCCAGTGTTGGTGCCTTGCGAATAGGCTAGACCGACAAAACAGAAAAGACAGGTAATCATGAGCAAGCTCTTTACGATTCTTCTCGCGATTCTCATATAGACTCCTTGAGTGAGAAATTAATCTGTCCAAACGGAACAGGAATGGGGAAGCTGACCGTCTCTAACAGGTTCAGAAATCAATCGATCCAATATCTGACGTTAGTTGGCGTTTCAAACGAACCTCCCAAACCTCCATCTTTTTGATTCGGAGGCGAGGTTAGTTTGCGTTTGGGACTAACCCCTGACTAAGCAACTTCAAAAACGATTTCCAACTTTGAATTGACTTTGGTCTTTAACCTAAGGGAATTTGACCTGGGCTTAAGTGACTCTCCGGCTTATAGCACTGCCGCGAAGTTCAATGCAAGAACTTTTTGGTGACAGCGGGCTTTTTGTTCCGCGCGTTTTTGGATCTTCCGGAATTCGTTGCTCCAATTCGAAAATTCAGTTGCGTGGAATAATCGGCAAAATCAGCACTGAGCTGTGGTCACGGTCGTGATAAATCGTTTGACGCGCAATCACTGTCTTCGACGATCCCAATATCGACTCTCCGGTGTTCAGATTCCGATTAAACCGGGGGAAATTGCTGCTAGAAACATATAACTGCACCCTGTGACCCGCCTTGAAAACGTTGCCCGTGGCCCAGAGATCAATCGTGTACTTGTAAAGCTTATTGGGCGAAATCGGCCTTGCGCTGTTGGTATTTTCAGCGTATCGAGCGCGCACGATCCCGTCAGTAAGGAATCGCGCATAGCCGCGTTCGTCTACATCCACGAGGAGGGCGGTAAAGTCTGTATCTACTGCAGATGTTGCTGCATATAGCTCGACTGAGACGAAACCAGTCACCTCAAGATCACGCTCCAGAGGCGGCGTTGAGAACGTCAAAACGTCGGGCCGTAATTCGTTCGCTTTCTGATCAAATGGGCCCGGGGCGAGCGCGGTCCCGCAACAGAGACGTCCTCCGATTGTGGGTACAGGATTGTTTGGGTCATAAGTAAATTTATCAGACGGTTCGTCTGCGGGAGGCGCAACACTCAATTGCCCTTCCTTCTTCGGTCCCGCTGCCGATCCATTCGAGTGGAGGTAATATTTTGTGTACTGCGTGCGAGCCAGCGGGAACTCCTGTTCATCCCGCCAGACGTTCTCTCCCATGATGAACAAACGGACGGGAGCGCCACTCGCGTATTCATTGTTGATGCCCTTCAATGTGTAATCGAACCACTTAAGAGCGGTAGCGGCATCATCCAGCACGGCATTCTTGCCGAACACGACATCCCCGATCTTGCCTTCAGGCGAAGTCGGAGCGTGAGCCCATGGTCCGATTATCAATCTTTGGCCGGAGCGCAATTCGGGTGTAGCAGCTTCCGCATGTAATCCGGTGTAGTTTTTGATAGACCCTTTTAGAAAAAGATCATGCCACCCGGCCGCATACAGCCCACGCACCTTCATCTCGCCATAGTGGTCTGAGACTCGCCACTGCTTCCAGTAAGAATCGTTCAGTTCATGCTCGACCCAATCATGAAAATAGGGCGCAAGTGATTCTGGAGTTGCCGGCTTTAGGATCTGATATTTCTCAACCGGTAACTGGACCACCCAGTCTTTTGGAACCATCGCAGCCTCGGAGTCTCGCCGCAGCGTATCGACCGCCAGGCCCGAGGTCCAGGAACTCGTGAACCATTGCATCAAAGCGCCGTTTTGGTACGTCCAACCGTCGTAATACTCTGAGCTGGTAACGAAAGGAAAGATGGCGAGTAAGTGAGGAGGCACGGCCATTGCAGCAAGCATTTGAGTTGCACCTACGTAGGAGCCGCCAAACATTCCAACCTTGCCGTTCGATTGGTCCAGCTGAGCTGCCCATTCCACCGTGTCGTAACCGTCGCGACTTTCATCTCGGAACGGATAGAAGACGCCTTCTGACTCATATCTTCCACGCGTGTCTTGCACGACAACAACGTATCCATTGGATGCCAGCTCGTTTGCCTCTACCGCTTCACCAGCCCGGTTATAGGGTGTGCGTTTTACCAGCACAGGAAATTTTTCGGAGCTGACTGGACGATAGATGTCCGCGACCAGGCTAACCCCGTCACGCATCTTTGCTCGCACATGGGCCTGAATTGAAACACGATATTTTCCGCTTGTTTGGACAGGTTTTGCGGGGCCGACTGCCGCGTACAGATCGACAAACAGCACCAATACCACAACCCTAAGAAACCAACTTCTGGCGTTCTTGCCCATTGTCAGATAACTCCTTTGGTGTCGAATCGGTCCAACTCACTTGAATTTACAGGTCTCCCTTTGTCCTGATAAACAAGGTCCTAAGCTGAACCAACTCCGTGCAATCTTAGTGTCCTTAGGGTCTTCTTAGGTGGCTTCTTGGTCCGTTTACTCACCACACAGTCACTGAGGACACTGAGATTGCACAGAGCTACCACTGGTTAAGACATTTGTCCCTTCGCCGGTCGCTGCATGAAGTAGACAAGTTGACTGGTAAATTGAAAGGTCCAGTTGAAAGCCCGCGCGGGATGATTAGGATCTACCTTTACCGCCAGATCGAAGAATCGTTTGAACCGTTTTTGATAGACCTCTCGACGACTGACATCACGCGAGAAGAAAATACCAAGCGCGAACATATAGGCCATTTCCATGTTGTGCATCTGCATATCGGGACCTATTTCGCCGGGCGATTGTTTTGGATCAAATGCAGCGAAACAGTTGATGACATAGTAGGCCTTCGAACCATCGGGCACGATTCCTTGACGGTCGAGAAAGTCACACCATTTCAAGATTATTTGCGGCAGTCTCTTATCGCCACTCATGGTCCAGTAGTAAAAAACTGGATCCAGTAGCAGGGCCATCATCCAGGCAGAAGTGGCGCCTTTGAACGTCGCCTCATTGGGATCGTACAGTTCCCAATCCTGACGCAAAGAACCATCTGGTGGACGACCATCTGGCGGCTGTAACTGGTGCTTGTAATACGCATCTATGCACTCGGCAGCTTTTTTCCAGTACTTACGATCTCCGGTCATCTCCCAACCATGCAACACCCCCAACAGTCCATATCCCTGGTGCCGAAGTGTCCAGAAATTCCGTTCGCGTTCCGGATCAACGCCCAGGGCTACCGGCTTCAACGATGCTGGCCGGTAAACTGGATCCTCGTGGTCCAGGCAGTACTGGGCCATCACCTTCCCTGCACTAAGAGCGCGCTCATCGCCTGTCAGCAGGTAGTGAATATGCATGGCTCGCGGATAGACGTACTTGAGATCCGCTCCCTTCAGCGTGAAGATTCCGGCGTCTACTCCGTCCAACTTTGTGTGTTGCCGCATGAAATTAGCGGCATGGTAGGCGGCGGAAAGATATTTCAGATCGCCTGATCGAACGTACATCTTGTAGTAACAAGTGGTTCGATCAAAGAGCCATTCGTGGTAGATCTGGCTGTTGAGATAAGCAAGCGATCCGGGAAAACTCTTTTCGGCAAACTCATCGTAAGCACGATATGCACCAGATTCTGAAGTTGGAACCTGGGGTCCCACAATTCCTGAGTCGCACAACCATTGAGAAGGTATGAGCGCAACAACTCGCGGTCCTTTTAATCCGTCTTCATCGATAAGGGTTTGAGCAACCGGCACAAAATTTGAATCATTGTTTTGCCGGCGACGGTTCCCAAAACGGATCCTAACCCGCTGCGTCTTTTGATCAGTAAAATCTAATTTAAATTGAACGAGTAACGATCGGATCGATCCGTCTGAGGTTCGAGTTCGCCATGGTTCCAACGAACGAACTGCCGCCGGAAGCTCCTGGCCCGACTGTGTGAAGACTGAGACATTCGACGAGTTTCTAAGAAAGTTCAAAGGCAGCGGAAGCCCGAAACTGACGTTCTCGATCGCGGAATCTTTCGCCTGCGCGACCAAAGTCACTTCGACTTCCTTCGACAATGGCGCTCCTGTTATACGGGAAGCGAAAGGCAGTGCTAATGCTGACAGCACGCTGTTCGCGAGAAAGGATCTGCGAGATGTTTTATGATTCATGCTCATTGCAAACAGTGCTCAGGCAAGGCCTAAGAGCCGCGCGGCATTTCCATAGTAGACTTTTTGGAGAATCGTTTCTGGTAGACCAATACCATAAATCCTCCAGCGTCCCTGCGGAGGAATTGGCGCAGGCGCGTAGTCGAAGTATTCGTCTTCAGTCTCCAGGAAACGGTAATAAATCTCGTACAACTCGTTACCAAAAATCTGCTGTGGAGTTTCGTCACCATGAGGCGTGGCATCCGTGGCAAACAAGATTCTGTCCTGGTATTTATCAAAGAATTTCCGGGCCATTCTTGGTTGGCGGCCCAACTCTCCAATTCGAGCTGCGATGTCGACATACATATTTGGATAGCGGTCCAAACACTCAGCTACATAAGGTAAGTTTTCTGAATCAGAGACATGGAGCGCAACAAACTTGGTGCGAGGATGTCGCGCAATTACGCGATTTCGAGCTTCCTGTAACTCAGCATTACTTGGAAAGTCCTTACCGTGAAAGGACCAATCCGGATGAGCACTCAACTCCTCGTAACGCTCGTTATAGCGATCCGTCGGTAAGAAAAATGCTTCAGGATCAGAGACGTGAATAGCGACTGGCATGTCTAACGCCCCGGCCGCCTCCCACATAGGATCAAAGCGCTTGTCGTCAATCTTAACCAATGGGCCGGTCTTGATATTCTCACGGAGATAGAGCCCAAGTGTTTTGAGTACTTTCAAGCCGCGAGCGCCGGCCTTTTTGGCTTTTTCGAGTTGATCAGCCTGGAATTTGGGATAGTTAGGAGTGTTAGCTTTGTCGTACCACGGCTCAGTAAATACCAAAAACCGATCCGGATGCGCCGTCTGCCAATGCTTAACTGTTTCTTCCAGGAGAGGTCCATACCCACCTGTAAGATTGACCATTATCTTGATATTTTTGGCGTCCATCACCCGCAATGCTTCTGCCGGTTCTCCCACGTGATTAACAACATCGACTTCACCTTTACGGTCAATCCAGGAGAGGTGAGTATGAAAGTCGATGTTAGGAAAGCGCGAGCGTGGCACCTTAGTTTCCGGAACATGCAGCATGCTTTTCGGCTGGTAATCTTTCAGCAGTAACGCACTCTGCGTGGTCTGGTTGGACTGTGATGCTGTCGTAACCCTCGCATGAGATTCAGCAGTTCGCGGTTTTATCAACTGAGATCCGACGACGCCCACTCCGGCTGTTGCAACCGTTCGTAACCATCGGCGCCTGTTAGTAGTCTTCATGATTCCTCCAGCAGTTACTCTAAGAACAGTGTCAATTTGGTTCGTTCAGTACCGATTCGCGGTAGCATCGGGTGAGCGTTTAGATGACGTCCAGCAGCTATCACTCGAGGCTCACCCGACGCTACCGCGAATCGGTACTGACCGGTCCCGCAACTTGATCCTTGGTTGCGGCCCCTAGCTGCGCTGTGCACCCGCTGTGTCCTTTGTGGCTTTGTGCTTAACTGTTCAGCTGGAAAGCCATCAAAGAGACACAGAACACACAGAACTTGCACCGAGGGAAACACAAAATTCGATCACTACGCTAAAAATATTTTGTTTGACAATCTCCAAGCGGTGTTGGATAAGTACCTCTTCGTCACATCAAAGAACTTTTAATGACCGTGATAACTTATGGCCCGTTTGTTTGAGATGACAACTAACCCGCAGGAAAGTTTCCGTCGACTATATTTTCCTCAAACGCAAAGTGTGCGATGTCGGGGCAAATTATTCACAAAGGTATTGACAACAACTGCGGGTAAACGTCGCGCGTTATAGCATCACCACATATTCAATCGCAACCGAATTCTACCGCTGACCCATTTCGAGAGCCCATTGATGATCGCTTCCGAATTATTGGCAAACCTGACTCAACTATCGTCAAAAGACGATTCCCAGTTGACTCAGTTGTTCAGTGAGCAATCAAAAACCGACACACTTGAGCAGTTTATCCTCTCTTCTCTCCGCGACGTCTATGCTGATCCCGAGGCCATCAGCCATCACTCCCGACGTCTCAAATCTCTTTGCGAATACTTTTTGGCGCAGCTCGGTGACGGTCCCGTTTCGTTACTCCGAGCTCCAGCACGAATAAATGTTCTGGGCGAACATGTGGACTATGTCTCGTACCTTCCGACAGCCTCGATCACATTCGGCAGCCGTGAACGGGACATGTTGATGATGTACCGGCGCAACGACCGTCGTAGCGTGAGAGGCGGCTCCGCATCAGAAAAGTACGCGGCTGGATCGTTTTCTCTCCCGGAAGAATCCTCTACTGAGATTCGTGACCTTTACGAGGCCTGGCTTTCTTATCTCCATCGGCTGGGTACTCCGGCTCCCAACTGGCTCAATTACGCGCGGGGCTCAGTCGACTTTGCCGCCTTAAAGTTTGGCAATCGAATCAAGTACGGCTTCGATTTTGTTATCGACTCGACGATACCGCCCGGTGGCGGGGCGTCATCCTCATCCGCCCTGGTAGTTCTTGCCGGAGCTGCGATCTGTAACGTAAATGGGATTGTTTTTGATCCTGCCGACCTTGCCCGGGACTCGGCGCGCGCTGAATGGTTTATCGGAACAAGAGGTGGTTCGATGGACCACACGACCATCTGTCTGGCTCAGCCGCACCAGGGCGTGCTGATTAACTACGCCTCCAATAGCGTTGGCCAAGTCACCTTACCGGACTCAAGATTTCAATGGATTACATTCTTCAGCAAACCGGCCGACAAAGGTCGCGAGATAATGATTGAGTACAACGAACGGGCGGCGGTCTCGAGGATCTTAATTCCCGCGGTTATAGCGGAATGGGAAAAACAAATTCCCTCTCGCTACGTTGAATGGACCGAAGCAATCTCCTCCTTTTCAGACAATCAAAATCCTGTTGCTTTGAATAGGATTTCAGACCTGCTTGCAACGTTACCCGAGACTCTCTCTTTAGAAACTCTGCGGGACGAATACCCTGATGCCTTTGCAGAATGTAAGCGGTCGTTCCCTGCGCTGGTCGAAGATTCAGCACGCTGGCCCATCGCCGTGAGGCGGCGGTCCATGCACCATGCGGGCGAGATAAATAGGGTTGCAGCAGCCGCCTCGTTATTGAAACCAGGTCGCGTCGACGACGAATATTCCATGTGCGAATCGCTGGGAAAACTCTTGAATGAATCGCACAACAGTCTTCGCGACTTCTATGGAGTCAGTACTACCGAGGTTGAACAACTCGTCGGAATTATCCAATCCGACAAGAATGTTTTTGGCGCACGGCTGATGGGAGGCGGATTCGGCGGGAACGTTCTCGCCCTTACGACAAAGGAGAATGCCCAATCGTTAATTAACAAAGTGCAGCTCAATTATTACGAGCCGCAAAAGCGTGACGGCGTAGCGGAAGGATCGGTGATGATTTCCACGCCGGGCTACGGATTGTCCGATCTTGGAATGAAAGACTCGCTGCGTTCCTCAGTAGAGCAATTCACCTTCGCGGGCGATCCATCACACTTAAAATCAATCAATCAACTTATTGATGCGGTTACAACTTACGCAGACTCTAAACGCATTTGGCCCATCGTAGTAGCGGCTGGCCGCGGCACTCGAGCTGCAGCAAGCGGACTGGACCTTCCGAAACCCCTCGCTCTCATTAAAGGAAAACCCGCCATAACTCACGTTCTTGAGAATCTCAGGAAAGGCCTGGGCGAAACCCAACGACCAATCGTAATCATGTCGCCCGACAATGAAGATGCCATTCGACACTCGCTGGCCAATCAAAACGTTCTCTTCGTAGTGCAACAGGATGCTCTCGGTACCGGCGATGCCGTCCTTAGCGCATATGAGTTGATCCGAGAGTTTGACGGAGTCGCAGTCGTAGTGTGGAGCACGCAACCGGTTATCCGAGCAGAAACGTATCGTCGCGCACTTACGTTGAAGAATCTGTTTTCCGAATACGACATGGTTGTTCCAACGGTCCTTCGAAAACTTCCATACGCTCCAATCGAGCGAGATCACGCGGGACGTGTCGTTTCCGCGAGCGAGACACATCTTGAGTCGGCGCAATCAATACCTTTTGGTGAAACGAACCTTGGCTTGTTTCTACTGAACAATCAAACGATGCTCAGGTCGTTATTGGATCTTAAAGAACGCTACTTTAACGAATCAACGAACGTCTATGAGCGTCGTGGCGGAGAGCTCGGCTTCCCCAACGAGTTGATCAATCACCTCAGTCGTGAGACGGGGAGAGTCTTTGCCAGTCCAGTTGCTGATCCACGCGAGGAGCAAGGTATCAAGCGGCTTGAAGACGTCGTGTTGTGCGAACGTTACATTTCAGAACTGGAAAAAGAAGGAACCTGATGGGCGAATCAGTGAAGCCGATAAGAAGCACTCCAAGATCTCGCACTCCAATTCCGAACCTGCGTTGGTGGATCGGCGGATTGTTGTTTGCCTCGACCGTTATCAACTATATCGATCGTCAAACGCTGTCGGTGCTCGGTCCATACCTGAAGACTGAATATCATTGGAACAACGAACAGTTTGCGTGGATCATCATCGGCTTCCGCATCGCTTATTCAGTCGGTCAAACAGTCTCCGGCCGCTTGCTGGACAAATTTGGAACTCGCCGCGGTTTGACGATCACGGTGATCTGGTACTCGCTCGCCGCAATGTTGACATCGCTCGCCGTCGGGCTACGTAGCTTCTTCGCTTTTCGATTTCTTTTAGGCGCCGGCGAGTCGGCTAATTGGCCCGCAGCGACCAAGGCTGTTTCAGAGTGGTTTCCCAAACGGGAGCGAGGCTGGGCTGTAGCCTTGTTCGACAGCGGCTCTTCAATCGGTGGCGCAGTGGCTCCTCTCCTTGTGATTGGAATCTATAAATACTTCGGTGGTTGGCGCCCGGCATTCCTGATTACCGGAACGCTGGGCTTCCTTTGGTTGATCATTTGGCGAAAGCTGTACTATCCACCAGAAGAACATCCGCGCATTAGTGAAAACGAGTTGAACTTGATCATGGCGGACCGCGTCGCACCTGAGGCCGACTCCGGCACTGGTCCAAGCTTGTCATGGAAAGAATTGATCCTTGCGCCGCAAACATGGGGCGTGATTATCGCTCGGACCACTACTGATCCGGTTTGGTTCTTCATTACAGACTGGTTCGCGATTTACCTGGTAACAAAAGGCTTCAATCCTGAAGATGCGCTACTCGCGTTTTGGATTCCGTTTGTGGCGGCAGATCTCGGAAACTTCTTTGGCGGGGGCGTCTCAAGCTGGTTGATCAAACGTGGCTGGCCCGTACTGAAAGCTCGAAAGGCAGTGATTGTATTTGGAGGATTAGGCATGGCGCTCCTGATTCCGACAATCTTCACCTCAAACCTTTTTGCACTTGCGGGACTATTTGCCGTTTCCACTTTCGCCTACGCATCTTTTTCCACAATGGCCCTGGTTTTGCCATCGGATCTCTACAAGAGTGAATCTGTTGCTACTGTTAGCGGCATGAGTGGTACCGGCGCCGGCCTGGGCACAATCCTATCAACTTACTTAATCGGATATATTTCCGATCGTTACTCGTTTGAGCCCATACTAATTACCGCGAGCATCATTCCAGTACTCGGTATGTTGCTGGTGTTGCTACTGGTTCGCGAAAAACGCATTGCAGTAGCTTAAAATCTAATTTGTAATCATGAAGCCCTTAAAAATTGGTATCACAGGTGTCCGTGGGGTTGTAGGCGAAGCGTTTACTCCTGAACTGGCGGTCGGTTTTGCACAGGCGTTCGCTACCTACATTGACGGTGGACGTATTCTTGTCTCGCGGGATACCAGGCCATCTGGTCCAATGGTCCATGCGGCAGTATGTTCAGGCTTGCTGGCGGCTGGATGCGAGGTAATTGACCTGGGAATCTGTCCCACTCCGAGCATGCAACTCGCGCTCAACTTTCTGGGGGCCGACGGGGGAATCGCAATCACTGCGGGACACAATCCTTCGCAGTGGAACGCCCTGAAATTTGTCAGGGCTGATGGTCTTTATCTGAATGCCACCCAGGGTGAAGAGCTTCTGGACATCTATCATCAGGGTGAGTTCCTGAAGACCCGCTGGGACACGATCAAAACCGATATCTCGACCGCCAATGTGATTCCACATCATATTGAGAAGCTTCGAGCTGCTTTCGACGTCGAGCTAATCAGGTCTCGACATTTAACCGTCGCAGTAGATTGCTGCAATGGAGGCTGTGCCCTACTGAGTCCTGATTGGTTGCGAGAACTGGGATGTGAAGTACTCGCGCTCAACGACGACCCCACGGCTCCCTTTCCACACAATCCTGAGCCCAAGCCGGAAAACATGGCGCAGTTGCGAGCAGTAGTTAAGGCAGGACACGCCGATATCGGCTTCGCGCACGATGCAGACGGCGAGCGTTTGGGAATCGTCACCGAGCTGGGCCAACCACTCTCGGAAGAATTGACGCTGCCTATCGCCGCAAAAATTCGCTGGGACAACAAGCGCGGGCCAATAGTTACGAATGTATCAACAGGAAGTCGTATCGATCGTCTCGCCAGTCGTTATGGCACTACCGTCATCCGCACGCCCGTTGGTCAACCATTTATTTCTGAAGCGATAATCGAGAACTCGGCGGTTCTCGGCGGTGAAGGAAGCGGCGGAATCGCCGTTCCCGAAATTCATCCAACGCATGACAGCGCCGCGGCAATCGGTTTGATCCTCGAGTACCTGGCCGGCACTCAAGCAACGATCTCAGAGCTAGTGAAGGAACTCCCACAGGTCACGATGCTCAAGTACAACGTTGAAGTTGAGCCAAACCGGCTTTACTCAGTACTGCAAAACTTTCGCCTGCTTGTTGAGCGAGCCAGGTTGGACCACGATTTAACGGATGGAATTAAGGTCAACCTCGACGACGGTTGGGTGCACGTGCGCGCTTCGAATACCGAATCGATGATCCGCGTAATTGTCGAGGGTACAGATTCCACTGCGGCCCAAAAACTGATCGATTGGGCCCGTGATCGACTGCGAAAGTAGAATTGGACGTTACAACATGCGAGCCTTACCAACTCTTAAGATAAGTATTTCCGGTGTACGAGGCGTCATCGGTGATTCACTAACTCCGATTCTTCTGACCCGGTTTGCGCAAGCCTTCGGGACGTATGTTGGTTCCGGGACGATCGTGATCGGTAGAGATCCCCGGACCTCAGGCGAGATGGTGAAACAGGCGGTGATTGCGGGACTCCTATCCAGCGGTTGTCGGGTAGTTGATGTTGGCATGTGTCCGGTACCAACGGTGCAGCTGATGGTTCGCGCACGTTCAGCTCAAGGTGGTTTAGCGATAACGGCGAGTCACAATCCGGCCGAATGGAATGCGTTGAAATTTATCGGCGCCGATGGGACCTTTCTTGGACCAGCATACGCACGGGAGATGCTCGACATTTACCACCAGGGTGAATACGTAAAGGTTGCGGGGAAAGACATGCGTGCGGTCGAAGTCGTCGCCGGCGCCACAGACCTTCACATCAAAACTATTCTTGACGCACTTGGTCCATTACCCGACAAGGGGAGGCGACTGCGGGTTGTACTCGACGCTTGTAACGGAGCGGGTTCAATCGTTGGCCCAAAACTACTCGAGACCCTCGGAGCCGAGGTCATTGCGATAAATGACCAACCAAACGGTCAATTTCCGCGCGGCGCCGAACCAATTCCCGCAAACCTCGGCGCCTTATGCGATGCAGTTAAGCAGCACGGGGCCGACATCGGCTTCGCACAAGATATGGACGCCGACCGCCTGGCAATTGTTTCGGAGGCAGGCGAACCCATCGGCGAGGACTACACGCTGGTGTTAGCAGTACTCCACGTACTCGGTCGAGAGCCGGGACCAGTTGTGGCAAATCTTTCAACTACCCAGGCATTGGACTTTGTCGCTGACCTTTTTCACTGCCCCCTTTTTAGGACCAAGATTGGCGAGGCTAACGTGACAGAAGGCATGCAACGAGAAAACGCAGTTATCGGTGGCGAAGGAAATGGCGGGGTCATTTACCCACGCATCAATTTCGCCAGGGACAGTCTCGTTGGAATGGCCCTCGTGCTCCATTTGCTGGCGGAGCGCGGAGTCTCGTTGTCGAAAATTCTCCAGGAGCTTCCTTCACTATTCATGCTCAAGGAAAAACTGACCTGTCCCTCTCACAAAATTGGCGAGGTGCTGAAGATGGTGCGCAAGACTTACGCGGATTCGCCTATTGACCTCACTGACGGCGTCAAAGTGATCCTGCCGAATGGCTGGCTTCACGTACGAGGCTCAAACACAGAACCGATAATCAGGCTTTCTGCTGAAGCGACGTCAGAAAATGAGGTTCGACAAATCAGAGATTCTGTTTTCGAATCAATGCGCGAGATTATCAGCAAGAAATAATTGCCAGCTTTCTAAAACCATAACTCCACGAAGGGAAGCCAGACATGGATAGGCGAAATTTCATCAAAGCTGGGGCTGCACTTGGTCTGATTGAAGCTGTGCCAGGAACAAGGGCTCAAGAAGTCCCTTCGCACAATTGGAGCGGCTACGATTTTGGCGCTGGTCCAACCTCTACAGATCGCCTGAATCAAGGACCTTTTGGAATTGAACAGGACGCGGGCTGGTACACCATCTTTGTAACTTCGCAATCCAATAAACCGGTAAAGAATTTTGGACTCGGCCTGGTTGGTTATACATGGGAAGAAGGTGGTCCATCGCTGGCTGCTCGCGCCGGCAAGGAAACGCTCGAACAACATGTCGAGAAAATGGCCAGTCTACCGTTCGTTGATGTGCTCTATATCCGGTGTGACTGGCGGCATGTTCAATCCCAACCAGGTAAACTGGATCTTCATCCTGTCTTCAAACTCACGCTCGATGCTGCCAGGCGACATAACCTGCGCGTTGGTTTTCGAGTCCAGGCGTCAAACACTGAGGGACAACCGCGGCAGCTCGCCTTACCGGATTTTATTCAAAAGCAGGTGCCGCTCGTAAAAATTGGCAAGACCTACGGGAGTAAGGATGAGTTCGTAGAACCGCGTTACGATCATCCGAAGTTTCAGGCGGCTTTCAAAGAAGTCAATGAACTCCTAGTCCGGGAGTTTGACGATAATCCTCTAATGGAGTTTGTTGACTTGATGATGTATGGATTCTGGGGCGAAGGACATACAAGCAACTTACCAAATCCTTTTCCTGACTATCTGACAGCAGCGCGAACCTCGATTGAGATGACACGGACGCAATTGGATCTGTGGAAGAAAGTTCCTATCGCCGTAAATACTCAACCTGACATCAGCAATGTAGGCAACAAGGAAGTTTTGGACATGTGCGTGAGAGCAGGTTGTTGGTTGCGTTCAGACAGTATCATCATCGAAGAGCCAATTCAGATTGAGGCCCTCGGAAATCGACCTCCGTGGCTGGCAGTGGTCATGGAAGATGGTTATTACCGGCAATACAAAGTTGATCCGGCATACATTCCGGAAGATGATGCTCGTATCAACGTCCTGGAGAAATGGATGCTTCACACACTCGACCTGGGCGCCAACTACTGGTCGCTCTGGACCGAGTCAGAGAATCTTGCAAAATACTACCAACGATATCCGACTGGCTTCGACACCCTGCAAAGACGCCTCGGCTACAGAGTTCGGCCGTCGTGGATCTGGCAACGAAAGCGATATGGCACGGATGAACTGATTGTCGCAGTGACCAATGATGGCGTGGCTGGTGTGCCGGGAATTTTGAGATTAAAAATTGAAAGCATAGATGGGAAGGTCATGATGCAAGGGTCTCTCGACGCCGGCCACCCATATGCCGGAAAGATTCGGCAGGCTTCTTTCGTCTTGCCCAGGGGTTATGATGGAAAACAATTCAAAATCAGCGCTGAGCTTGAAACCAGGGGCGTTAAGCGACCGGTACAATGGGCCAGTGCACAACCTTGCGGTTCGGATGGCTCATTGACTTTCGAGTTGCTTCGACATGACGACAAGCGTTGGCGAAAAGGAGTTTGATACTTTCGGCATGACGACGAGTTACGCAATCGGTGTTGACCTTGGCGGCACCAACATAAAAATTGCAGCTGTCTCTCATGACGGCGATGTACTCGAGTACCAGACTGCTGAGACTGCAGATGACGTCGAAGGTGGAGCATGGGCCAAGACCATCAAAGAAAAGATCGAGCAACTACAGAAGAATAGAGGTTTTGCCGCGACCCATATCGGCGTAGCCTCGCCCGGTCTGGCTGCGAAGGACGGACTTTCGATCGCAAACATGCAAGGGCGACTCGAAGGACTCCAGGGCCTGATTTGGGGCGACCTGTTAAAAACATCCCGGCCGGTGTTAGTGCTGAACGACGCTCACGCTGCTCTCATGGGCGAGGTTTGGAAAGGGGCCGCTCAAGGTTTTACGAACGTGGTGTTATTAACGCTCGGCACCGGAGTTGGCGGCGCCGTGCTCGCTGATGGACGACTACTAAAGGGCCATCTCGGCAGAGCGGGCCATCTGGGCCACATTTCCCTGAACCCGGATGGAGAACCGGATATAGTTGGCACACCGGGCAGTCTTGAGCACATGATTGGGAATTACAATTTGTTCTCCAGGTCAAAAGGTCGCTTTAACTCAACGCGAGAACTGGTCGAGGCTCACCTTGAAGGTGACAAACTCGCGACTTCGATCTGGATGCGTTCAATTCACCACCTGGCGGCGGGATTGACGTCGATTATCAATTCATTTGATCCAGAGGTAATCATCCTGGGCGGTGGCATTTCGCGTGCGGGTTCAGCTCTGTTTGAACCGCTGGCTTCAGAACTGGATCGAATTGAATGGCGGCCGCTCGGACACAAGGTCGAAATCATTCCCGCAGCGCTGGGCGATCTCGCCGGGCCACTCGGCGCCGTCTATAACTCACTTAACTCAGAACAACCGGACTAGCTTTCGTTCCCTTTCGTTTCTTTGCACATTTCGCCCGCTGTCCGATTGCCTACCGCCAGTACTTTGGTCAATAATCGGCGAGTGATCCTCTTACGAGGGCATCTTCGGAAGCGCAACTACCCTTTAGGGCACTGCGAGATCTGGTCAGTACCGAAACGCGGTGGCGTCGGGTGAGCCTCGTGTTAATAGCTGCTTGATGTTAACTAAAAGCTCACCCGACGTTACCGCGTTTCGGTACTGACCAGATCTCGCAACTTGATCATTTGGTTGCGGCCTAGCCGCGTCGTGGTGACTCCCCTATGCTGAATTTGGAACGCCGAACCAAGATCCTGGAACTTCTTGAGAAAAACGGGCAGGTTGCGGTAGTGGATCTGAGTCGTCGGTTCAAGACCTCGGAAGTCACAATTCGCAACGACCTAAAAGATCTGCATGAACGCGGATTAGTACGACGGGCTCATGGCGGCGCGGTGAAAATAGCGAAAGTAAGCGTCGATCCGTCGTTGAAAATCAAAGCTGAACTTCACGCCGAGGATAAAAGACGAATAGGTGCAGCCGCTGCCGCGCTGGTCAACAATGGCGAATCCATTATCCTTGACTCAGGAACTACGACTCAGCAAATTGCCCGCCAGATAAAAGATAAGAAAGACTTGAAAGTAATTACGAATGGTCTGAACATCGCGATGGAGCTGTTCGATGCGGAAGACATTCAACTGATTCTGCTTGGTGGTGTGATCCGCCAGAACTCTTTGTCTGCCGTAGGCCATTTCGCCGAAGACATCCTGGACCAACTCTCGGCCGACAAACTCTTCCTTGCTGTAGACGCATGTGATGTCGAGTTTGGACTCAGCACCCCAAATGTCGAGGAGTCACAGGTAAATCAGGCGATGGCTAGAATCGCAAGAGAGACCATCCTGGTGGCCGATTCAAGTAAGTTTGGCAAACGAAGCCTTTCCCGAATTGTCCCCTTGTCAGAGATCGACATCATCATCACAGATCGTGGACTGCCGGCTGAAACTCAAGCCGAGCTCCGGTCGCGCGAAATAAAACTTATTTTAGTTTAAGGAAGCTGTCACTCACAGAAGTTAATGAATCGTGACATGCGTGACGACGCGATTGATTGCACCCTGTGGACTGGGACTATCGGGCTTCAAACCCTCTCGCAACGAGGCGAACAGACCCAACAATTGCCCGATCAGGACGTCAACAGGAGGGCGATGTAGATCGCTGATCTGTTCGCTAAAACTCCAGGAAATTGGAGCTTTTATCAATTTACATCCGATCGTTTCAGTGAGGTCACGCGGAACTACCACGAGACATTTGGCAGTCAGCGCCTTCTCGCATATCTCTTGCACCAGGTCCAGTTCGAACGCTCGTCGTCGTTCGTTGCCCGATATGAAATTGACTACCAGTGTGTCACGATCGATCGCGGAAAGCGGGCCGTGACGAAGACCAAGAAAAGACTCTGAGAATCCGAAAATTTTTCCGTCAGTTAGTTCAAGAACCTTCAAAGCGGCCTCGGTAGCAGCGCCTTTGAGTGGGCCGCTCCCAAGAAAGCAGACCCTGGAGAATCCGTCGCGAACAAGTGATTCACAAACCTCGGCTACGTGAGGAAGAGCCTTCGACGCAGCAGCACTAAGTTCATCAACCACCTTCCCGTATTGATCGATGTTTGGAAGGTAAGCCAATGATTGGGCCACGACAACCATGTTTGAAAACGAACTGGTCATCGCGAGTCCGCGATCATTCACGGTATCGTCGAGTACGATGCTGAACAGATTGGGCCGGTTCTGGAACGAACGGGCCATTTGACCATTCTTGTTGCAGGTAATCACCAGATGATGGATCTCTGGATAGCGTTGAAGTGCAGTTTCCAGCACCGCGACCCCTTCCGAACTATCTCCGGAACGTGAGAACGAAATCCACAGGTAGGAACGACCAGGAACAACGTATTCGTCAATATTCGTAAGTAAGTCTGTGCTCGGAATTGACTGGACGTCACAGCGCCATTTCTGTTGTAACAAAGCGGAGACAGACTTACCGATGTAGTCAGATGTACCGGCGCCGACCAGGCGCACATCCAGAGGTTTTGAATCGTTTGAGAGACCTGCCCGGTCCAGAAATTCTTCCAGTGAGCGTGCCAGCAGAACAACCTTTTGGTAGCTTTGGCGCCAGGTTTCGGGCTGTTGAAAGATTTCCCGAGGAGTGTAGACCAGGCCTCGCGCTTCTTTCTCCGCAGGTGATAAGGCCAGCAGTTTGGCCAGAACATCCATTTGTTTATTTGCTCCGTCTCAACTGGGCAGCTACTTTGTTACGTGAGTCGCGCTTTCCGGTCGCAAGAATCTTTTTGCTTTTGACTTGGACATTATATTAGAATCCAAAAGCATTCGAAAGCAATCGCAAGCGCGCTGATAATATTTGAAAGACGCTCGTCAGATCAAGATGCGATTATCAGCGAAGCCTGGAATCGTCGTAATCGGCGAATTAAATGTAGATCTTTTGGCGTCGGGGCTTACTGATCCGCCCAGTATGGGCGATGAAATTCTCGCCAAAGACTTTGAAGTGGTCCTGGGAAGTGCCTCGGCCATCTTCGCTACTGGTATTCGAAAATTAGGATATGAAGTCACTTTTGTAAGCCAGGTGGGACGAGATCAATTCGGCGACTTCTGCGTTGACGCGTTGAGAGCTGCGGGTATCTCAACCAAGCAGGTCTCTCGGCGTCGGAATCTAAAAACCGGGGTAACAATCTCATTGAGTGGAGCTCGGGATCGAGCCCTCGTTACCTATCCGGGTGCGATTGCAACTTTTTCAGCAGAACAAGTGCCCTCTGACAGTTTTCAGAATGGGCAGCACTTGCACATGACTTCGTATTTCTTGCAGACGGCGCTGAAGCCATCATTCGCAGAGATTTTTCGACAAGCTCGCAAACGAGGACTGACAACATCTTTTGATCCGAATTCTGATCCTTCAGGCGCCTGGGGAAAAGAGATTTGGGATGTGCTTAGAGAAACAGATGTGCTCTTTCTCAACGAACGCGAGGCGCTTAAGCTGACACGCACCCGAACAATCAAGAGTGCTGCCATTAAGTTGGGCCAGCAGACAAATTGTGTCGTGATCAAGTTAGGCAGTAAAGGCGCAGTTGCAATTAAGGGCGGAGAGCTTGTGACGGCTCCCGGTTTCAAGATCAAAGTAGTTGACACAACCGGGGCGGGTGACTCATTCGACGCTGGATTCATGTCCGGCTACTTAGCGGGCTCGTCACTAACCGAATGCTTGAAGATTGCGAATGCTTGTGGCGCGATGTCGGCTCTTAAATCCGGAGGCTCGGCCGGACAACCCGACCAAAATAGTCTTAACAAATTCTTGCGTTCCCAGAGCCAACACTGAACAAGCAAAGGATCAGTGAGTACCAATTTTCAATGTCGAGCCTATCTCCCAGTCGACCGATACTTGAAAACGCCCAGCGCTCTGGAGTGGCGATAGCAGCCCTCAATTTTTATAACGCGGAAACGATCCTGGCTCACGTTGCGGCCGCGAAGACGCAAAAAGCTTCGATAATTCTGCAGACAACTGAGTCAACCATTAACTATCTTGGCTTGAGAATGATCCTGGCAATGGCGAACGCTGCCGCGGAAGAGATTGAGCGTCCGGTGGCACTGCACCTGGATCATGGCGGCAGTTACGAACTTGCGGCTCGTTGTATTGAACATGGTTACACCTCGGTGATGATTGATGGTTCCAAGTTACCGTTCGGAGAAAACTGTGAGCTCACCCGAAAGGTAGTTGAGTTGGCCCACAATGCAAATGTTTCTGTTGAGGGTGAATTGGGACACGTCAGGCACAACGACGAAATCGGCACTGCAGACAATGGAGAGTTCTTCACAAGGCCCGATGATGCGCGCAAATTTGTAGAAGAAACCGGAGTGGATTCTCTGGCAGTTGCCGTTGGCACCGCACACGGATTCTATAAAGGTGAAGTAAAGTTGGACTTCGAGCGATTGAAACAGATCAAATCCGTAACGGGTTCAACGTCATTGGTTCTTCATGGCGGGTCAGGTGTGCCCGACGAACTCTTGCAAAAAGCCATCAGGTGCGGCATCAGCAAGATCAATTTCGGAACAGAGCTGAAGAATGCCTTCACCCGCGCAGTCAAAAAGTCGCTGCTTGAAACAAACGACATTGACTTGCGGAGAACCTTTGCACCGGCAATCGCCGCAGTACGGGAAGTTTCATTGCAGAAGATTCGACTTTGTCAGGAATTAGACGGTGTTCGATGACTACTCGCTTTTTTGAACCTGGGCTTGAGGCGGAAGGTCGCATATGAACTTTACTTTTCTCGATTGGGCCATTGTTGGGACTTATCTGGCGGCGTCAGTCGGGGTGGGCTTACTCGGCAAACGATATGTCGGCACTGTCTCGCACTACCTCGTCGCCGGTCGCGAATTGGGACTCTTCGTGGGTATTGCCACACTGGCAGCCACAGAGATTGGCACGATCACTTTCATGTACAACGCCGAGCTTGGCTACAAATACGGGTTTGCCGCATTTGCCGCTGCGCTTATCTCTGGCCTTGTCATGATTGTTGTCGGTCGCACGGGTTTTGTGATTGGCAAGTTTCGTGAACTTAAGTTGATGACGGTGCCCGAGTATTTCGAGATCAAATACAGTCGGGGCCTGCGAATTGTAACCGGCATTCTCGTAGCAATTGGCGGGATTCTGAACATGGGCGTCTTCCTTAAAATCGAGGGAGAGTTCCTTACCATCGTTAGCGGCATTAATTCTCGACACATAGTCGCGGTGATGACCGTAATCCTGTTACTCGAACTCCTCTACACAGTTTTGGGGGGCATGGTATCGGTAGTAATCACAGACTTCATCCAGTATGTGCTCCTCTCAATTGCGACGATTCTCGTCACGATTTACGCAGTCTATTTTGCTGGTTGGGGAAATATCGTTAACAAAGTGACGACGGTGATGGGCGATGGCGGATTCGATCCAATCACTAATCCGAAGTTCGGTGTGACGTTTCTCATCTGGCAGATCCTCTTGTGGTTTTCCGTTCATACGTGTTGGCAGACAACTGCGATGCGTATGTTTTCCACCAAGAGTCCTGAAACATCGAAGCGCGTGATGACCTGGACCGGATTCATCTTCCTCGGTCGTGGCATGCTGCCAATGCTCTGGGGAATAGCCGCGCTAACCCTTTATGGAACGGGCGCTCTTACGGGTGGAGTCCCTGCGCCGGTGGTGAATGGCGAAACACTCACACCAATTGACGCAATGCCGGCGATGCTGGCGAACATACTTGGACCAGGCATACGTGGAATCGTGGTCGCCGGGATGCTCGCCGCTACGATGTCGGTTAACAGTTCGTACCTGCTTGGCTGGAGCGCTGTGATCTCGCAGGACGTGATCATGCCGATCAGACGCGCACTCGGCAAAGGAGCATTGAGTTCGCGAAGTCAGATCTTCGTGAACCGTGTGGCCAATCTGTTTGTGAGTCTCTTCCTGATGTTTTGGGGCTTGTACTACACGCCGCCCGGAGCTGTTTATCTCTACTTGAACATCACCGGCACGATCTTTCTCGCCGGCGCTTTTGTCTGTGTCATCGGCGGACTGTACTGGTCTCGGTCGAACACACTCGGTGGTTATGTGGCGATGATCTCAGGAGCTGCCGGAGCAATCATCCCGTTCTTCTTCTTGCACTGGAGTGAAAACGTGACCGGGTTTGTCGCGTTCGGACTGGCTGGAGCCGGTCTGATTATTGGCTCGCTACTGGGACGGCAGCGAGCAAACGCGGTGCAGGAAGCTATCGCAACTGATTAGCCTGGCGAAAGGGCAAATATGAATCTCTGGTTATGGTTCTGGACAATCAGCCTGATCGTGTCGGGTATCTCGTTCGCGTTCATCACGGTTGTGGTCTCCATCAAAGGTTCTCGTGATCTGCAACAATGGTTCAAAAGTTTGCAGCAGCAAAACAGGGACTAGGAACTCGTTGCGAGCATGTTACGTACGCAACTAAGGGGGTGAAACTCAAGTGCTGATTTGCGTTAGTGCCAATCCCGCGATTGATCGCCGGCTGAGACTAAAGAGTATTGCCGTGGGAGAAGTGAATCGCGCTTTCTCGGCTAAGCCTTTTCCAGGTGGCAAGGCGGCGCATGTCGCCATGGTTGCGCAAGCCTTGGGAATGGAAGTGATGTGGGTCGGGTTCCTGGGCGGTGCTGCGGGAGAAGAATGTGAAACAGGGTTGTCGGCGCTTGGTGTCCCACTGACGATTGTACGCACCGAAACTGAAACACGAGCCAACCTCGAGATCATCTCTGCCGATGGTGTGATAACTGAGATCCTGGAGCCCGGAGGAACGGTAACCGATGGTGAAGTTGAAAGATTACTGACTACCTGTCGGGATCTTTTTGCTGAAAGCCGTGAAGGAACCCAGGTGGCATTCTCGGGCAGCTTACCGCCCGGCGCCCCAGGCGACCTCTATTTTGAATTGATTCACCTGGCCCAGTTATACGGTTGTCGCACGTTGCTCGACACGAGTGGAGAGGCATTGCTGCATGGTTTGAAAGCATCACCCGACTTAATCAAACCAAATCGCGACGAGGCAGAGACTTTTGTAGGACATCCGATTGGCGATGGTCTCGCAGCCATCGAAGCTGCTCAGAAATTTTTCAAGGCAAACGCAAAGAGCGTCGCCATTTCGCTTGGTCCAGACGGTATGCTCTGGCAACGGTCTGAAGACAGCTCCCCATTGATTTCCCAGTTACCACCACTTCTCGATTGCTCTTCCGTTGGTTGTGGCGATGCAGCGCTTGCAGGTTTTGCAGTCGCTCACGAAAGAGCGCTCTGCGAAGAAGAGACGATCAGTCTTGCAGTAGCCTGCGGTACAGCCAATTGTCTTGCCGACGCGCCTGGTCAAATCGACCCGTACAACGTTGAAAGAATCGCCGAGCAAGTACTGATTCAACGAGTTCACTCTGAGTGCCAAACAGGCTGAGCAATCACTTATGCTTCGAATCGCATTAGTTGGTTGCGGTGAACACTCACGCATGAGTCACGCGGCTCCCCTCGCCGCATACGCCGCTAACCACCCGGACCAAATTCAACTTGCAGCTGCTTGTGATCTGGACATTGACAAGGCAACGGAGTTTTGTCGCTCGTTTGGTTTTGCGCGGGCCTACACAGAGTTCGAACGAATGCTGGATACGGAAAAGGTCGATGCCTGTGTAAGTGTCATGCCCGTGAATCACATCACGACCGTTGGAGTGAACTTACTTCAGCGTCAGATTCCCTGCGTCATCGAAAAACCACTTGGGATATCGCTCAGCGAGGCGGAACAACTGGCCGCCATTGCCGAGGAGACGCAAACTCCGCACATGGTGTCTGTAAATCGACGCTTCATGCCCTACCTCAATCGCGCTCGTGACTGGGCAAAGGAGCTGGGCCCGTTAGAGTACGTGCGCGCCACGCAAGTACGCCACGCGCGAGACGAAAGCGATTTCATTTGGACCACTGCGATTCACGTACTTGATGCGATCCGTTATGTTGCCGGCGAGATCATTGATTTCGAGGCCCAGAGTTGGACCGAACGACATATGACTTCGCATTGGTTCTTGATTTCTCTTCGATTCGAGAATGGGGCTTCGGGAACAATTGAAGTGCTTCCAACCTCGGGTATGGTTGAAGAGTCGTATGAACTCTTTGGAGAGGGGTTTAGAGCGCGCGTTACGGCAGGTTCCGGACCACAACGCACCTTAGATTGCTGGCAACAGGGTCAATTGGTTTCTCATGCCGAAGTTTCGGATGATGAGCCCGAATTTCTTCGCAACGGTTCGTACCAGGAAGTTGAAGAGTTTGTGGGTGCACTGCGCAGCGGGCGACATCCATATCCCGCGATTAAGGATATTCTGCCATCTACGCGGATCAGTTTTGCGATTGCGGAATTGCTTGGCAGTGATGACGGCGAAGGAATTTGAGTAGGACTTCTTATTGCTGGTCCGGTGAAAAGCCGGGCCTAGCAAAGGTCAGTACCG
>DASROI010000282.1:0-5300 GCA_035646955.1 Pyrinomonadaceae bacterium | reverse complement strand
GGTCTCGCTCGCGCACGACATTACCGGAGTTTATGGAGCACGAATGACTGGTGGCGGATTCGGCGGCTGCACGATTAACCTCGTAGACAGCGATAAAATTCAGAATTTTAAAACCGTCATAGCAGATGGTTATTACAAGGCCACCAGGTTAATACCCGAGATCTATGTCACCAGCGCCGCAAACGGCGCCGAAGAGATTTAGCCTTGGAGTGCGCCGGCCCGGCGGCGCTTTTCTTCGTCTTCAGCTTTTAGCCCCATTTTAAAATCGAGCTAACCGAAAGGATGGCTCAATAGAGCGCCGCCCGGTCGGCGCACTCCAAAAATATGAAGCTCATTATTCTTGCTGCAGGATACGCGACGCGACTTTATCCGTTGACTCTAACTCAGCCCAAACCGCTACTCGATGTCGCCGGCAAGCCGATGCTGGAACATGTTCTGGATAATCTCTCGACCATCCTCCACATTGATCAGGCATACATTGTTACAAATGCAAAATTTGCCAATCACTTTCAGGAGTGGTCCGACAGGTATCATCGTAGTCATCAACACTTCAGCTTCACGATTGTTAATGATCAAAGTACCGACGATTCTAATAAGTTAGGTGCAATCGGCGACATGCACCTGGTCCTCGAAAAACATCAAGTGGATGACGACATAATTGTAGTCGGAGGCGATAACCTGTTCAGTGACGATCTGGTTGAGTTCGGAGAGTTTTGTAAGCAGAAGAATGCGCCGGTGCTGGCGGTTTACGATGTGGGAAACCTCGAGGAGATTAAAAAATATAACTCAATCGAGATTGATGATGAAGGCCGTATCACTTTCTTTGAGGAAAAGCCGGCTGAACCTAAGAGCACACTCACCGGTATCGCACTCTATTACTATCCGCGGTCGAGTTTGAAGTTGATCCGCAAATATATTGCGGAAGGTAACAATCCAGATCAACCAGGTCGCCTGGTCCAATGGATGTATAAACACGTCCCTTTCTACACGTGGAAGGTTCCCGGTCTCTGGTTTGACGTCGGCTCCAAAGAGACTTTAGAAGAAGCGCACAAAGTTTTCTCCAAGCTGTGATGAATTTGCCTCGGATTTAAACTTTTGGCGCAACCTTTGGTTCTAGATTGACGAGCCATACCACAGCTCTATCGAGGTTGAACATTGGCGATTACCAGACAGCTATTCGGCAATCTTTCCGACGGTCGAGAAGCCGACCTGTTCCGTCTTACAAATTCTTCAGGAATGTTGGTAGATGTCGCTAACTACGGCGGAACAATCACCTCGATAAAGGTCCCGGACCGAAATGGGAAGTTAGACGATGTAGTTCTTGGCTACAGAACGATTGAGGACTACGTTCAAAATCCGAGGTATCTCGGATGTGTTGTCGGACGCCACGCAAATCGGCTGGCCAACGGTAAATTTTCTCTCAACGGCACGCAGTATCGGCTCGCTCAAAACAATGGACCTAACCATCTGCATGGGGGAACCAAAGGCTTCGATAAGAAGTTGTGGAGCGCCGCCCTCGTCACTGGTGATGATCCTGCGAATTTACAACTCAACTACATAAGTGAAGACGGAGAAGAGGGGTACCCCGGCGAGTTAAATGTAACCGTGAGTTACTCGCTTTCCAACGCAAACGAGTTGCGTATCGATTACCGTGCAATAACCGACCGCGACACAATCGTAAACTTGACTAATCACTCATACTTCAACCTGGCTGGAAGCGGAGATATTCTGTCCCATGAACTCACGCTCAACGCCGGCGCTTTTACTCCCGTCACGAAGCTGTTGATCCCTACCGGTGAGATACGAAGTGTCGCTAACACCCCGTTTGATTTTCGTGAGCCTACGATGATTGGTTTGAGAATTCTAGAGCCTGATGAACAACTAGCTTTCACAGGTGGTTACGATCACAACTTTGTTTTGAACGACTGGAACAACGAGTTGCGCTGGTGTGCGATTGTGAAAGACTCGTCCAGTGGTCGAGTGATGGAAGTTTCGACTACGGCTCCGGGTCTACAGTTTTATTCGGGGAATTTCCTGGATGGAACGTTGGTTGGCAGAGCAGGGAAGCCGTACGAGAAGCACGCTGGTCTCTGTCTTGAGACGCAGCATTTTCCCGATACACCCAATCATCCAAATTTTCCTTCTACAATATTGAGAGCCGGCCAGGAATATGTGCACTCGACGGTCTTTCGCTTTTCGGTGGTGAGGTAAGTTGTAGTTCTTCTCTGTGAAACAAACCAACAACTTCTTGTTTTTTCTGACGATGTTTACGCAAGTACATTTCAGAGGGCGGGAGGCCTATCGGGCAATGCGAGACCAGGTAGTCAGTACCGAAACGCGGTAGCGTCGGGTGAGTCAGGTGAGTCGGGTGAGTCTCAAAATGCTGACAACCGCTTGATCTTTGAGACTCACCCGACGCTACCGCGAATCGGTACTGATGACCGGTCTCGCAATTTGATCGTTTGGTTGCGGCGTAAGCCCTGGTGGTGAGATCCTGGGCCGAGATGCTTCGTATGACTCGATCAGCGCCTCGTGCTTAAGGGTCAAACCAATGTCGTCCAACCCTTCCAGTAAACAATAACGCTGAAAGTCTCCTACCTTGAACTCTTTCGAGAATCCCTGGCCATCTTCAATCGAGCGTTTTTCAAGATCGATAGTAAGTTGATAGCCTTCATTTGCCAGGGCTCGACTCATCAACTCTTTGACATCCGCCTCGGCCAGAGTGATGGGTAACATTCCATTCTTAAAGCAGTTGTTTGAAAAGATATCGGCAAACGTTGGCGCAATGACGACGCGAAAGCCATATTCCGCCAGCGCCCATGGCGCGTGCTCGCGTGACGAACCGCAACCAAAGTTCTTATCAGCTATCAGAATTGAAGCCCCTTGAAACCGGGGCTCATTTAGAATGAAAGATGGATTTGGTTGGCCATCCGATAGGTAGCGCCAATCGAAGAACAGAAATTGTCCGAATCCCGTCCGTTCGATCCGCTTGAGAAACTGCTTCGGAATAATTTGATCGGTATCGACGTTAGCTCGATCGAGCGGTGCGACTAATCCGGTATGTTGTCTAAAGCTGTTCATGGTTCTGGTTTTTAAGATCTAAAGTCCCACTCGCGAACATCAGTAAAGTGACCCTTGATAGCCGCAGCGGCAGCCATCATTGGACTAACGAGGTGTGTCCGCCCTCCACGTCCCTGGCGTCCTTCAAAATTTCTGTTGCTGGTAGAGGCGCACCGTTCACCGGGTTGCAGAATGTCGGGATTCATTCCCAGACACATCGAACAGCCAGCTTCGCGCCACTCAAAACCGGCCTCACTAAAAATTCGATCAAGGCCTTCGCGTTCTGCCTCAAGCTTTACCGCATACGAGCCGGGTACGACCATAGCGTTAACCGAATTATCGACTCTGTAACCTTTGACGACTCGGGCTGCAGCTCGCAGATCTTCAATCCGTGCATTCGTGCAGGAACCTATGAACGCGCGATCAATGGCGATGTCCTGGATTCTGGTACGAGGGCGCAGGTTCATATACTCGAGAGCGCGCTCGGCGGCTTGTCGATCCGCGTCGTTCTGCACTTCAGCGGGGTCGGGCACATAACTGCTGATCGGAACTACCATTCCGGGGCTGGTCCCCCAGGTTACAAATGGCTCGAGCGAGTTGGCATTAACCCCGACCACGCGGTCAAAAATTGCACCCTCGTCAGTGGCAAAAGTGCGCCAGTAATCGACAGCCTTAGTCCAGTTATCTCCTGACGGTACGAACCGTTTTCCGTGCAGATAATTAAAGGTGACATCATCGGGAGCAATCATTCCGGCTCGAGCGCCAGCTTCGATGCTCATGTTGCAGAGTGTCATTCTGCCTTCCATCGACAACGAACGAACGGCTGGTCCGGCATACTCGATTGCATGGCCAGTTGCGCCATCGGTGCCGATCTTTCCAATGATCCCAAGTGCCAGGTCCTTTGCGGTCACGCCTTCAGGTAACGTGCCTGAAACATAAACCTGCATCGTCCTGGGTTTGTTCTGAGGCAAGCACTGAGTCGCAAGGACGTGCTCGACCTCACTGGTTCCAATCCCAAAAGCCAGTGCTCCAAACGCGCCATGTGTGCTTGTGTGACTATCTCCGCAGACAATAGTCATACCCGGTCGGGTTAATCCGAGCTCTGGACCAATGACATGAACAATGCCCTGTTCGCGCGAGTTTATGTCAAAAAGTTCGATACCGAAGTCGCGACAATTTGTCCTGAGAGTCTCAATCTGCTTAGCCGCAATAGGATCGGCAATGGGGAGGTTCCGGTCGGTAGTCGGCACATTATGATCGACCGTTCCAAACGTTAGATCGGGTCTTCGTACTCGACGTCCGGCTTGACGCAGACCCTCAAACGCCTGAGGTGAAGTGACTTCATGAATCAGGTGTAGGTCGATATAAAGCAGCGTGGGTTCGTCGTTCGCCTGACGTACTACGTGCGCTTCCCACAATTTATCGAACAAGGTTTTCATATGCTTTTGATCTTGGATCTTTGGTCTTTGATCTTGGGAATTTGGTTTTTCGACCTCCGAACTTTGTGCTTGCGCTTTTTGCTTTGTACTTAGAACTCCGTACCAAGACCAAAGACCAAAGCCCAAAGGCCAAAGATCAAAGCCCAAAGATCAAAGACCTACACCGCATGATATGCGTGTCGCATATCCACAACTTCTGTGACGGCTTCGGATACTAGTTCGCCGATCTCGGCTGTGTTGGCAACATAACCACCGGTCCCAGCAGCAATGTCGGGCGTGCGATAACCGGCTTCCAGAACATATTCAATTGCTTGTTCAATATCAGCCGCGTCTTGATCCAATTCAAGTGAATATCGCAGCATCATTGCAGCTGACGCAATTGCGCCGAATGGATTTGCAATACCCTGGCCCGCGATGTCCGGAGCAGAACCGTGTACCGGCTCATAGAGTCCAACGTCACCACCGATAGTGGCAGACGCTAACATTCCAAGTGAGCCTGTAATCACTGCAGCTTCGTCAGAGAGTATATCGCCAAAGAGATTTTCCGTAAGTAGAACATCAAAACGGCGCGGGTTTGAGATCAGGTGCATTGCGCAGGCATCGACGTACAAGTGCTCAAGAGTTACATCCGGATAATCCTGGGCCACACGGGTCACGGTTTGTCGCCATAATTGAGACGTCTCGAGCACGTTTGCCTTATCAACAGATGTGACCTTGTTTCTTCTTCCGCGTGCTGCTTCAAAAGCAACCTTTGCTATTCGTTCAACCTCCTCGACCGAGTAACGCATCGTGTTCACAGCC
>DASROI010000281.1:0-2660 GCA_035646955.1 Pyrinomonadaceae bacterium | reverse complement strand
CGCGTGTCGGTACTGACCTGGTCTCGCAACTTGATCATTTGGTTGAAGCCTAAGCCGCGCTGCGCAATTCGCGGATGTTCCTTCCAGATACTGAATTGAGTTTGCTGCCAGCAGCAACAGGTCTATAATCCGCCCAACAGCCCAGAACCACCTAAAAGGAGATCCATCATGCGACACTCAGTCGTCTTGTTCTGTCTTATTTTGACAGTCGTCACCACTGCCTTGTTCATCGGGACACCAAGTAGCCATGCCATCACCTACGGGTTTGTAGATTCAAATGGTACCTACAGCAACGCGGGCGCCTTTATCGTCAAATCCCCCACAACAGGGCAGATTTTCCCAATCTGTTCAGGGACACTAATCACTCCCAACGTTTTTTTAACAGCAAGCCATTGCACTTCCTACTTCAGCCAGGAGCTTGCGCCCAGTGGATGGACCGCCTACGTGAGCTTTGATGGCTCAATTCCTTTTGGAGATTTGACCAGCAACACGACCAAACTCGTGGGTGTAAGCGCCGTCGTCACTAATCCTAACTTCAATCAAAGACAGAGCGATTCGGGTGATATCGGCGCAATGATATTAGACTCGAACGTTCAAGGAGTAACACCCGCTACTCTGCCAACCTGTGGCTTGCTCGATCAGCTCAGGGCCCAAAATGGATTGAAGACCGCCGTGTTTACTGCGGTCGGATATGGCATACAAAACCGTGTGGTCGGTGGTGGAGTTCCTTTCTTTCAGGATCTAAATCCTGTTCCAAGAATGTTTGCTTTCTCAAGCTTTAATGCGCTGAGTCCTGGTTACCTACGTCTTTCTCAAAATCCATCAACAGGAAATGGAGGCACCTGCTTCGGCGATTCGGGCGGCCCGGACTTTTTTACCGTGAATGATCAACAGGTACTTGTGGCGATTACTATCACCGGTGATTCCGTCTGCCGCTCCACGAATGTCGACTACCGCCTGGACACTGCCTCAGCCCAAGCATTCTTTGCATACGTGAACACGACGTTCGGCACCGCAATCCCGATCAATTGTTAATAGTGAAGTGTGATTGGCAGGTCAGTATCGAGTCGCGGTAGCGTCGGGTGAGTCTCGATTGTCATCAAGTCGCACCTCTGGCGAGACTCACCCGACGCTACCGCGACTCGATACTGACCTCTCTTACTACCAGCTGCCCATCCGTGGGATTCTTGTGCTTAGACTAGTCTTCTCGTCTTTATCTCAACAACACGAGTGTCACTACCGCGTTTGATTGTTAGCTTATATTCGCGGCCTGGCGCTTTCATCATTTGCAGAATCTGCTCCAGAGTCAGTCGTGAGGCCGGAACCGCGTCGATACGTTGCAGTGTATCGCCCACCAGCAACCCAGCTTTTCCTGCTGGCGAATCTTCAAGCACTTGATGGATTTTAAAGACTCTGAAGTCATCTCCGTAAGCGCGTAAACTCATACCACTCATGTCGTACTCGAGCGGTTCTTTGAAATGAGAATTGCGCTCGAGAATAAGCCGGCGTCTCGCGTAATCAAAAATGATTCTGAATCTTCTAAGTATCTCTGTACCAATCACTCCATCATATTCAGGACTAGCAAGCGCTCCGTCTCGGTCTTGCGAGATATAGATTAAAGGTGACGAAAAAACTGAATCTCCAATCTTGAAATGGGTTGCACGGCCGACTAAAAGCCGGGTCTCGCCGCCGAGACCTGCGATGGACCGATCCAGGATCGTTTTTTGCGAAGGGACTGGGAGACTGTTCTTTTGCGCGAAAGGAGTTGTCAAAATCGCCGTCATCATGCATCCACCAGTGTCGACCAGAAATTGTCCGGCAAGTTCGCCACGCTCAGGTGTCTCGATTGTGGCCGGAATGAAGAAGTGATCGTCGTGCAGAGTGAGTGGAATGTTCTCTCCAGCACCTGAATAGACGAAAGACTGTGGATCGTAAAGCCTCAACTTTTGATCTTCGTAATCAATCTCGACCACGTAGTTGAGAAACAGATCGAGGCCCACCAATCCGTCCACCGATCGTCCTAGCTGTTCTTCCACCAATCCGAGACTAATCACTTCTGCGCTTTGATCAACGAACGTCTTATGGCCGAGCGCCATCGTTAGACCGTTGGTTTGTGAGGCCTCGTAAGGGTTTGGGCCAGCTCCTCCTTCGCGTGAAACGTGGCCCAGAAGTTTTAGTCCGAGCTCTTTTGCTTTGTTTGCGCTAATGACAAAAGGAGAATTTGCTCCGCTGTCGAGATAGAACCACATTGGCGTCGAGTTGTTGACCCGGGCTTGAAGGAAGAGACCTCCGTAGCTAGTTATGTCGACCGGGATTGTTATCGGAACGTTTTGATAGCCTGGTTCTGTGAGCGGTATTCCAAATGTGAGTAATACAACGACGACGCAGAGGATTGTTTGAGTCGTGGTTCTCATGTGAAGGGCCGCAGGAACGCAAAGTCTTCATCCACAGATTTCACAGCGCGGCTTACGCCCGCAACAAAACGATCAAGTTGCGAGGCCCGGTCAGTACCGGAACGCGGTAGCGTCGGGTGAGCCTCGTGTTATGTATCTGCTTGACGTTAACTAAAGGCGCACCCGACGCTGGCGCGCTCCGGTACTGACCGGGCCTCGCAACTTGATCGTTTGGTTGCGGGCGTAAGCCGCGCTGTGGAATCTGTG
>DASROI010000280.1:0-10132 GCA_035646955.1 Pyrinomonadaceae bacterium | reverse complement strand
GATTGCTCGCGAAGCGGCTGTGGCCAACGGTTACGCTGAGAGAATTGAGTTCTTCCAAAATTTTTCAACTGAAGTAACGCTTCCAGAACCAGCGGACATTATTGTCTCAGACTTACGAGGAGTCCTGCCCTGGTATCAAGGGAACATTCCTTCGATCGTTGATGCGAGGACGAGACTGCTTGCAAGTCGAGGGGTGCTTATTCCTCAACGGGATGTATTGTGGGTTTCGGTGGTCGAAACGGTGGAGCGTTACACGGAATTAGTCGGCCCGTGGGAACGTTCAGACGTGGACATCTCGGTTGCCAAAAGAGTCGTAACCAATACCTGGCGCAAGGCACGAATCACTCCTGAGCAACTTTTGACTACACCTGTTTGTTGCTACAAGCTGGATTACAACGAAATCGAGACCGGCGATCTTGAGGCAACTGCCATATTGGAAGCGAACCGATCCGGAACTGCACACGGATTTGCAGTCTGGTTCGATTCAGAATTGATTGATGATGTCGGATTCTCAAACCATCCCAGTGAACCGGAACTCATCTACGGGCAAGGATTCTTTCCCCTTCCATATCCAGTCGAAATCGAAGAAGGTGATCGAATCGAGCTAAGTCTTAAAGCTGATTTGGTCCGAGGCGATTACCTCTGGCGTTGGGAGAGCACGATTCGTGCAGGTGAGAGTTCACAACCGCGGGCCAGCTTCAAACAATCTACCTTGTATGGAGTGCCGTTGAGTCCAGGAAAGTTGCGAAAGCAATCGGCGACGTATCGACCTACACTGACAGAAGCGGGTCAGATTCGCAGTTTCATAATGGAGTCCATGACCGGCGATAACTCTCTTGAAGAAATTGCCATGAACCTGGTGAAACGATTTCCAAACCGATATGCGGATTGGAAATCTGCACTGGACGAGGTCACCGCTGTTTCGCTGGAGTTCGGAAAAGATTAGTGAGTTGGATATTCAATGAAAACTCAACCTTCTCATTCTCCCCAAGCTTCAGCTTGGGGCTGAGAGACAGTTGTCAAAAACAGTCAACCGTTTCAACGGTTTATGTTGAGCTGCAAAATCTCAGGCCTCTAAGCAATTTCGCAAACCGTTAAAACGGTTGCGGATATTTGGGCCGGAGCGCTAACCCCAAGCTGAAGCTTGGGGAGAATGAGACGGCTCACGGTGACTCGTTAACTCTTGAAATAAAAGTCCGACATGATAGTGCCTCGATAAACACCCGCTCTCGATACTGAAATAGTGGTGGAAGAAGACTCGGCATTTTGCTGTTCCTAATCACATTAGCCCTAATCGTCGCTCTCTATTTTGGCTATGACCACTTTCGGCGGTCGTCGACGCCGAAAGTGCTCAAGCCAAAGAATGCGGAGTTGATGAAGGTGCTGTTGAATCTCGATGAGGAGCCACTCGATGAACTCATAGTTCCGGCGTTCAGAATGCCGCCACCGCTACCGCGCATTTAAAAAGTTTCTTACGGCAACGCGTTGGGAACTTCGACGCTCGGCGGCAATCACCAGTTCCCGGTTCCAATTATCCGACTCAACGAATTTCTGGACAGTACTTTGGTTATCTAAGACGGAATCCGAACGATAATCCGGACCTAGACCATACCGGTTATGAGTTCTGGTTAAATAAGTTGACGCAATTCGGAGGAAACTTCGTGAATGCCGAAATGGTGAAAGCGTTTATCACCTCAAATGAATATCGCCATCGCTTCGGAAACTGAGGCAGCGTAGAAGATCTGGTACTGATGAGGCGACATCCCGATAGCTTGCGGTGGAATCCACCCAATCTATCCGTCAGCATAGTTTCAGTATCAGCACTGTCAATGTGTCTGACCTTTTAGCGGTCCAGATGTCCATCTGAAAAAGAGAAGAGAGTCGCTGATAAGGCGACTCTCTTCGTTTTGAGTGGCCTTCTCAATCACTAGGGTACGCTTAGCAAGAATACATCCCAGGCCCAGCGCCCGAGTTGTGCTCCTTTGCTGTCCGTGACTTTAGCGCGATATTGGAACCTGTTACCGTATTTGTCCACATACTTTGATTCCTTGTACTTAATCTCCAAAGTCTCGACTCCGAGGCTCGGCAACGTATGTAGTTCTGAACGCTCCGAGATACCGTTATGGTTTGAGTCTTGCCATAAGCGCAAGGAACTGAAGATCGCATCACCTTCTTTAATGATCCCGTCATCATTACCTCCATGAGCGGGTTTATCAAACTCAGCCAGAGCGGAAAAGCCTTGTTTCTCTTGCCCGGCAGTTGGTTCTGACTGGGGTGTTAAGTTGCCGAACAACTCACTTCCGTTATCGATCGTTCCGTTCCCGTTTCGATCAAACACGAGAAATGCGTCGTCTGAACCCATGGCAGTCCAGCTAAGGCGTATTGGACCATCTCCACTGAAATTGAAAAGCACTCCATCGCTGGCATTTGTTAGCGAGATACCATTCCCAAGCACATCAATTAAAATGGGAGAGTTCCGTACACACCGACACAACGTACAACTCCAATGGGACTCGCCCGATGTACATTGGTCAAAGTTGAACTCGGCATATCCCGGATCCGAAGGACAAGGTGGGCAGTAAGACGGTGGGGTCGGAGTTGGTGTTGGCGTCGGCGTAGCGCCACAAGCCGGAGCGGTGTTCCTGCAAATAAAGTCCGAACAATCGTTCTCCGTGAAGAGGTCGCAATCGTTATCTCTCCCATCACTGCAATTTGAGATGGGATAGTACTCAAGCGCACCAGGATTAACCGTGTAGCCCGTCAGCGGACTATCGTCACAGTCTCCTTCACAATCGGTCCACCCATCACCATCCATATCATGACAGTCGATACAGGCGTAGACGTTACAGAAGCATGCTTCGGGATCGTTTGGGTTGCAATTCTCCCTCTTACAATAAGTCCCTTCGGAAGGATAAGTGCAGTAACCCTGGCCATTGTCTTCAAAAAAACAAATTACGTCAGCGCAACCTATCTGAGGTTTTCGTGGAGCTGAGTGATGAGCTTTTTTTGCAAGGGCCACACCCTCTTTCCAGCTAGATCCATCTGCGAACTCAGCTTCTACAACTCGAAGACGGATAAACGTGATGCCATTCAACGCTCCAGACGTGATCAAATCTTTAGCCTCTTTGACAAAATCGATGTGTAGTTCACGGGCTTTCTTGACCTTACCCGGATTGATTAGCACTTGAAGTTTGTTGGTATAACCCTGGCGTAACGCTGCTCCACGATTTTTACCGGCTTCTCGATCTTTGGCGGTTAAGATAATCCAACCCAATTTCACTGACTTTACTGAATTCGGACTCCGGTTACGTATGGTGACGTTGTCAACCATCAACTGTTTGACCCAGGCCCCTTTCCCTGTGTACGAGCTCAGACCAACAATCACTACGGGTGCGTCGAGATCATTTGTCTGAGTCATATCAAAATCAGCTATGGCGGACCAGTTACCTGTGGGGGTGATTTCGGAGAATCCGTAGGGCGGTAATTTCTTTTGAAGATCGAAGTCTTGAACTTGAGTGGGTTCGACTTTTTGAAGCGTTAAATCATTAGCCGGTGTGCTTTCATCGCTTCGCGCGATTAAAAAAGCCGGTAAGCATGCCAGCACTGCCGCATAACACATTAAGACTAACCGAATTCGTGAGTTCATGAGGAACCTCCCGCGTTTGGCGAAACCATTGAGTTAAGCGAGGAAAACTAGCGCCGTTAGTCTAATTTGATTTTGTTGGCTGCACCTCCTCCCATTTGTTCCATTGTCTAACTTCCATGGTTGGGTTCGAATACCCCAGGTGTTCAGTATCTTTTGCGGCTGGACCAGGTTGGTAAAGTTCTACCTGTGGCGAGCCATCCTTGAGTGAAAACTTGAACGTTAATCGACTCATGCAATATCGCCCGGTACTCATAACCTCAGGCCTTAGTTTGAATGTCCAACTGGCTACGGCATCTACAACAGCTTTTTTGAGCGAAGGATCAGTCTTGGGATCAACTCGAATTCGTTCTACTTTTCCCTGGCTCTCGATTGCGATTTTCGCCTGCACTAAACCAGTTATGCCCTGCTGAACTGCATCCGGCGGATAACCAGGCATCGCAGTCGTAAGAGCAACTTTCCGGACATACGATTCTGGATAAAAACAAGACCATTCATTAGCTTCTTGAGAGAGAGCCGGAGTTAGACTCACTGCGAGGAGAGTAAGATAGGTCGCTCGAAAAACATGCGTTCGCATTTGGGATACTTCCCGATTAAGATTTCCACGACGAGGTTATTGTTACAGGTTGAGGGGATTGATTCTCATCGATGCCGAAAAGCAGGGATATCTCCACTTTGCCGCCATCTGATGATTGCCCCTTATACGCTCTTAATCAGTTCACCGTCAATAGCGAAGAGGCTAATTGCGAACTATTTAACAAGAATGCAAGAATTCTTTCAAGCCGGTAAAGAGAAACGTCAGAAGAGTCGGTCGAGAGATCAGGACCGCGGCCGTCGATCCGCTCAAATAATTGGTTAGGAAAACCAAGTTGGTCCTAAATTCCTTTCTTCTGCAAGCAGCATCTTTCAAGAACAAATCATATGTCTCAAAGAACAACGTTAGACGAGTGGCGGGAAAATGCAGAGTATTGGACCAGGTTCGCGCCGGTTATTCACCGAATGTTTGCTCCGTTAACGCGGGCGCTAATTGAAGAGCTTCAGATCAAGAAAGGCGATCGAGTTCTCGACATTGCGGGCGGTGCCGGTGAGCCGGCATTTAGTATAGCGTCGCAAACGGGCGAATATGGATCCGTCACTTGTACCGATGCTGTCCCGGAGATGGTGACCGCAGCCCGGCGACTTGCCACAGAGTCGGGGATTGCAAATATTGAATTCCAAAACTGCACTGCTGAGTCGTTGCCCTTCGCTGAGGACACCTTCAACGCAGTAGAGTCGCGTTTGGGCATCATGTTCTTCTCAGATCCACCAAAAGCGTTGAGAGAAATGTTGCGTGTCGCCAAACCAGGCGGAAGAATCGCGTTGGCTGTTTGGCATAAAGCGGATTTCAACCCTTTTTGTGGATTGCCCTCAAAGGTCATGGCCCAACACATACCTTCTGATCCGGCTGGTCCTGACGCGCCAACCGCTTATCGCTTTGCGGAGGAGGGAAAATTAGCGCGCTTACTTGCAGAAGCGGGCGCTGTCTCGGTGAAGGAGCGACTATTTGAATTTCGCATCACCGGCGATCTTTCGTTCAGCGAATACTGGAACCTTCGCGCCACAACGTCCGGCACACTTCGAGATCAATTGAAGACGTTGCCGGCCGAAGAGGTTGAACTAATTGCTACCGAAGTTGCAGATGCAGTTGCACCCTTCTTCCCAAGTGATCGGATGGATTTTCCTGCTGCAATAGTGCTCGTGTCGGGTCGCAAGTCAGGCACTCCGTAGCAACGTAACCAACGCACTCTCGTGATTTAATAGGGACATTGCACTCCTACCGGATGCAGACCGGGTTAAAAATCATGCAATACACTGAATTCCATCCAGATCCGCCGCTCAATCGATTTGTTGAGTGCCTGTGGACTTTGAGTTCACCCGATCCCGTCAATGAGGCGCAGGTTGAGCGAATTCTGCCAGATGGTTGCGTAGAGTTGATCCTCAATTTTGGTTCATGCGTCACGCAACACACAGATTCCAATACAAGTACTCAGCCCAGGAATTTCCTCGTCGGACAGATGACTGGTCCAACCTTCATATCGCCGGCGGGCGACGTCGATCTGCTTGGTGTTCGGTTCCATCCGGGCGGAGCATTTCCGTTTTTCAGGATCCCGCTGAGTGAAATGACGGATCAGGTAGTTGAGTTGGGTTGCTTATCCAGTGTTCTGGAAACTCAATTGTTGTCGGCCTGTCACGGCGCAGTCACTTCAGTTGCGAGGGTCGCGGCCGTTGCTGCGTCTCTAACAAAAAGACTACCAACCATCCACGATGTGAATTTGATGGACATGGCGGAGGTTGTCGTGAGTTCCCGAGGACTGCGTTCAGTGGACCAGCTGGCGCAGGATGCTGGAATCAGTTGCCGGCAGCTTGAACGACGATTTCTTCAAGGGGTTGGGCTTGGCCCAAAGCTTTTGAGTCGAATCCTGAGATTTCAACAGGTGTTTCGAGCAGTCGAACGCGCAGATAACTCGTGGGCAGCAGTTGCGCTTGAGTGTGGATATTATGATCAAGCTCACCTGATTCGTGATTTCAACAAATTTGCAAGGCAAACACCTGGAGTCTTGTTTGCCGAGCGCAATCATCTCACCGAGTCTTTTACCCGCAAGAGTCGTACGTCGCATTTTTCCAATACGTTGGATTGAGACATCATTAAGATGTGGCCAGGCTATTTTTATATAGGGTCCTATAAGTCCTATAGGTCCTATCCATGCCGATATCAAAGGCATTCAATTGGAGCGCTTATGTCACTTTCAAAAATATGGTTCACCGCCTTGCTTCTCCTGGTCGTTTCGATGACCACCGCGACTTCGCCAAGTCTCGATACCAAGCATTCAATCTCAGATCTCTCGTGGATCACTGGCGACTGGCAAACCGCACCGGGTGGGCGAATGCAGATTGAGGAGCATTGGACCGCGCCTGGCGGTGGTTCATTGATGGGCTTGAGCCGCACCGTAGCCGGAGAGAAAACTGTCGAGTTTGAGTATCTGAGAATTGAGCAGCGAGCGGATGGAGTCTTT
This sequence comes from Pyrinomonadaceae bacterium, assembly GCA_035646955.1. Taxonomy (GTDB): domain Bacteria; phylum Acidobacteriota; class Blastocatellia; order Pyrinomonadales; family Pyrinomonadaceae; genus PSRF01. The sequence goes on along the minus strand of DASROI010000280.1, from coordinate 3,436 downwards.
TATGTCGCGCACCCAAAGGCGCGTTGTCCCGGCACTGACTTCAAACTCTCAGTAGCCTCTGCGAATGAGGCAGTTTTCGAAAACCCGCAACACGATTTCCCGAAAAGGATTATTTATCGCAGGACTGCGGAGGACACTCTCACGGCCACGATAGACGGCGGGGAACGAACAAAAGCAATATCGTTTGTTTATAAGAGGATGAAATAGAGCAGCGTCTCGGCAGCGAAAAGAAGTTCACTGCCGAGACTCAGAGATGCAGAGGTTAGACCTGGGAACTAATCGTTTCGGTCGTGCCGGGATCGAGGGCCGCTTGGGCCGCGGCTAATCTTGCGACCGGCACGCGGAATGGTGAACAGCTAACGTAGTTCAACCCTATCTCGTTACAGAATGCGATCGACTGCGGATCGCCGCCATGTTCGCCGCAAATACCGACCTTCAAGTTTGGCTTGGCGCTCCGACCCTTTTCCGTTCCCATCCTGACAAGCTGGCCCACCCCATCGCGATCGAGAACCTGAAACGGGTCGTCGCGAACAATCTTCCGCTCAATATAATTAGGAAGAAAACGACTCGAATCATCGCGACTCAATCCAAACGTCGTTTGAGTCAAGTCGTTAGTACCGAATGAGAAAAAGTCGGCGTGTGCTGCAATTCGATCGGCCATTAAGGCAGCACGGGGTAATTCGATCATCGTTCCGACGTGATAATCGAAAGTCATGCCGTGTTCTCCCATGACCTGGCGAGCGACTTCGTGAATTAACTCAGACTGTTGCCGTAATTCTTCACTCAAAGAGACGAGCGGAACCATAATCTCGAGCTCGACCTTTTTCCGTTCGCCCTGGACCTGACAGGCCGCTTCGAAGATTGCGCGGCACTGCATTTTTGTGACTTCCGGAAAGAGGAGTCCTAGCCGGCACCCGCGAAATCCGAGCATCGGGTTTGCCTCTCGGATGCGATTGACCTGTCGCAGCAGTCCACGCTTGTGGTCTATCTCGTCCAGCACCTGGTCCATATCGCCGAGCGAGCCAGCGTGTTTTAAGTTCATCTTCAATTCGGCAAGTTCGCTCTGCAGTTCTTCGGCGTTTGGTAAAAACTCATGCAATGGAGGATCTAGAAGCCGTATGGTTACCGGCAATCCAGCCATTTCGCGGAAGATACCGATAAAATCTCCTCTTTGAAGCGGGAGTAGTTTTTCAAGGGCCTTTTCTCGGGCTCCAACGCCTTCCGAAAGAATCATCTCTCGCATCGCCGCCAGGCGCTGATCGCCGAAGAACATATGTTCGGTCCGGCAAAGACCAATGCCTTCAGCTCCAAATTGTCTTGCGGTCTTTGCATCGAGCGGAGTATCAGCGTTGGCCCGCACTCCCAGCTTTCGAAATTGATCGGCCCACGACATTAACTTGAAGAAATCACTTTCGAGCGTAGGTTGGATGGTTGGCACCTTACCTAAAAAGACACGCCCTGTGGATCCATCAACGGTGATCCACTCGCCCTTCGTAACGACCGTACCTTCGACCGTGAATTGTTGCTGGCTATAGTCGATGTTCAATGCGTTGGCGCCACTGACGCACGTTTTGCCCATTCCTCGAGCGACGACGGCCGCGTGACTTGTCATCCCACCACGCGCCGTAACGATCGCCTGCGCCGCAACCATGCCATGAAAATCGTCAGGACTAGTTTCAGAGCGAACGAGTACCACTTTCGCTCCTTCGCGCGCCATCTCTTCCGCTTCGTCGGGACTGAAAACTACCTGTCCCTGCGCTGCACCCGGGCTCGCCGGTAGACCAGTTGCCAGAACAGTCGCCTTTGTTTTTGGATCGACTGTGGGATGCAGCAGCTGGTCCAATTGTTCCGGAGTAACGCGACGCACCGCAGTACTCTTGTCGATCAACTTTTCGAAGACCATTTCAACTGCAATACGTACCGCTGCGGCTCCGCTGCGTTTCCCGGTTCGAGTTTGGAGCATCCACAATTTGCCGCGCTCGATAGTGAACTCACAATCCTGCATATCGTGGTAGTGCTGCTCCAGCAAATCACCGATCGACGCGAACTGATCGTAGACTTCAGGCAGCTCTTGCTTGAGTTGGCTGATCGGATTTGGCGTGCGGATACCTGCGACTACGTCTTCACCCTGGGCGTTGAGAAGATACTCACCATAAAGTTCTTTTTTGCCGGTCGAAGGATTTCGAGTGAAAGCGACACCGGTGCCGCTGCCGGCTCCCATGTTGCCGAACACCATTGCCTGTACGTTGACCGCGGTGCCGAGCGAATCAGGAATGCGATTAATCCGCCGATAGTCAATGGCCCGACGTCCCATCCATGAGTTGAACACGGCGGCGATCGCAACCCGAAGTTGTTCGTATGGATCTTCGGGTATCGCTTGTTGTTCAGTAAGGATGATCTGTTTTTCAGCAGTGATGATCTCTCTTAAGTGGTCTGCTTTGAGATCCGTATCGCGGCCCCCTTGAGTCTGGGCCTTGAAACGATCGAGGACGCGCTCGAACTTTTCATGAGCGACACCCATCACGATTTCGCCGAACAGCGACGCGAACCGCCGGTACGCGTCGAGCGCAAATCGCAAGTCACCCGTCTGCTCGGCGAGGCCCTGGACGGTCTCTTCGTTGAGACCTAGATTCAGAACAGTGTCCATCATTCCCGGCATCGAGAAGGCCGCGCCAGACCTGACCGAAACAAGCAGTGGATTTTTCGGGTCGCCAAAACGCTTGCCGACTTTTTCTTCGATCTTCTTCAATCCGTCCTGAACCTGTTCCCACATGCCGTCGGGAAAAGACTTGTCGTTGTCAAAGAAGGCGTTGCAGGCTTCGGTTGTGACGATTAGGCCGGGAGGCACCGGCAGTCCCGCGCGAGTCATCTCGCACAATCCTGCTCCCTTGCCGCCTAAAAGAGATTTGTCGTCGCCAGGTCCTTCTTCAAACAGGTAAACCCATTTATGTGTGGAAGGCTCCTTAACTTCTTTGGCTTCTTCGGTAACTGTGCTCATTTTGTAGAAAGGCTCTTTCAGTTAGATTTATCCTTCAGAAAAGGCGAACTTAGCCACGCGCTCTGCTCGGTTTTAGGAAGGTTGGAAAATTATCGAGAGCTCGTGTGCAGGTATCGTATTTCTCTGCATTCAGGGAAGTCAATCGGACCCGCACACCTAGATCTCCCTGATTCGTTTAATGAACGCTTGCTTGATGATCCCGCTCACGTTGCCGGAATCGAATGAATAGCGACGAAAATCAAACGTCGTTACCTGCGCGATGCCGATACTTGAAGACGTAATGAATATTTCTTCAGCGTCAACCAGATCTGAAATTTCATAAGAGCCTTCGACTACCGGAATGAATTTTTCAGTAGCCATATCAATGACGATTTGTCGTGTGATCCCGGCGAGCGCGCCGGTTGCCAGCGCTGGCGTGTGCATGGTTCCGTTTATTAC
>DASROI010000279.1:0-11935 GCA_035646955.1 Pyrinomonadaceae bacterium | reverse complement strand
GCGCTGGGCTGGAGGCACTCGCTTATCTGTCACGAAACGAAGCTCCGGCGAAAGAATGGTTTGACGCAAAAGCAGTTGCCCTCGACGAAGCCGCAAAGCCAAAAGCAGCTCTTGAGTTTCCAGCGGTAACTAGTGTTCGTGCTCTCGTGATAGCTGCGGCTGAGCTGCCGCAGCTCAAAACAATGAGCCCGGTTGACTGGAAGAAGTTGGTTATCAATAAAGCTACTGTCACGCCAACGAAATAGTCTCGCTATTTTTGAAACACGAGATTATCGACGACGACATTACCTTTTTTCGGGGTGCATTGTTCGCAGTATGCGCTCACACTGATTGCGGTCAGTTTGCGAAGCACTTCTTTTGAATCAACACGATCCTGTTGCCACGAAGGCTGGCTCAAACCTTTTAATGGAATCATGTAAGTATTGAGGCCGGGCTTCATCTTTATAATGAGTTGCGGAAACCCTGCGTCTAAGTTGATCCCCTGTCCGTGGCTGATGAATTCCACCCGAAGATAATCCACGCCAGTTGCGTAGAGTTGTACCGATAGATTCTTGTACCCGCTCAGATCATCTGCAATGGGTTTTCCATTCTTGTTCGGCCGGCCTTGAACCTCGAGTGTGACGTTTGCCCACTGATTAGGGCCAACCAGAGAATATTCAAACGCGGCCATGTGATTTTCAGCGTTATCTTTCGGCCTAACAATTTCTGGCGCACCGGGCGAAGCGTTAGCCAGACCTTTGAATTGGACAGGCGTTGATTCTTGTCCTGTAAAAACCTGAACCAGTCCTCCTCCATTACTGACCACGCGTCCATTTTCCGTCTTTTCGAAATCTGCGTAGATGTATTTGTCACCGCTAGGGGCGCCATCTTGGCCGAAAGCCGGCGAAGGCGAAAGAAAAACCACTACCAAAGCTATTCCTAGGATTGCGAGTTTCATGGGTATGCTCTCCTTAGTTTGATGGAAAGTCTGCGACGAGATTAAGTACGAGCAATGATCTCTCGTATTTTCCACGACCTGTCAATATGTTCGGTCGCCCGACAAAAGCCTGAGGGCTCAACGCTACATCTCATTCTCCCCAAGCTTCAGCTTGGGGCACGCAAAAATAGTTTAGACCACTCAACCGTTTCAACATTTGAGTTTATTCCGTCAATTCCCAAGTGATTCATGAGAAAACCGTTGAAACGGTTGCGGAAGTCATCAGTATGCACGCGGACCCCAAGCCGAAGCTTACGGCGAATGAGATATTGCTATCAATTGCTATCGACAAATACTCTTCTTGACTGTTTTTACGATATGGGCTTAATTTTAACTGCTCCAGAAAGTTGCAGTTTAACTATTTGAGACTTAATGGTTAAGCAAGACTTGTCAGTGCTCAACCAGCAATTCAATTCGCTGTTGTCGAGACCGGGTGACAGTAAACACGCCGTGACCAACTTCTAACCGGACCCCGTTTGTGCGACGAATAAATCTAAAAAAAGCAATTGTTGCACGTTCAGACACCATCCGTTATATCAACCGGCAGATAGTTCTCAATTACGTTCGAGAAAAAGAACCTATCTCTCGCGCTGAAATTTCTCACGAAACTGCGCTCCAACGCTCCACGGTTTCGTTGATCGTCGAGGAATTGAAATCTGAGGGTCTCATTTATGAGACCGAGGGTGAATCAACCGGGGGCCGACCTCCGAACCTTTTGCGCTTGAGGGCGGCCGGTTGTATCGCCATTGGTGTTTCTCTTGGTAATACTTCAACGACGGTCGCCGCCGGTGATCTTGTGGGTAGAGTCTTACGCAGGGAAACATTTGCCACGGATCCTGATCGTGACGCGACTGTGGCGCGCATCGCTGCAAGTATCCAGGATCTTATCGGGACTGAGCCGGCGATTGAAGGAATTGGAGTAAGCCTTCCCGGACTCGTTGATTCGGAAACAGGCACTGCTCTTTTTATTCCCTACTTCAAATGGCGAGATTGGCCCATCGCAGAACAATTGCATGAAATCCTGGGTATGCCGGTCGCTGTCGATAACGATGCGAACGCGGCGGCGCTTGCAGAACTGTGGCTGGGGCGTCCTGAGATTCGTGATGTCCGAGATTTTATTTTCGTGTTAGTTGAGGAGGGATTGGGAACCGGAATAATCTTTGATGGACAGATTTATCACGGCAAGACCGGTGGCGCAGGCGAGTTTGGTCACATGACAATCGGAAAAGGCGCGCCAGTTTCATGCGCCGCTGGTAGTACTGAATGTTGGGAGGCATTTGCCTCTGAGAATGCTGCGCTTGCGAGATACGCTCAAGCTACAAACACTCCGAACGAGATGAGTTTCAAGAAGCTCATCGATATTGCTTATCAAGGGGATCAAGCAGCAAAGGATGCGCTGATAGAAACGGCGCACTTTCTCGGCCTGGGTATCTCAAATTTGACTAAGGGGTTAAGTCCGGAGGCCGTGATTCTTGGAGGGAATATTGCGAGAGCCTGGCCACTGATCGCTGACGAATTGCAAAGCACAGTAGCCCAGAACAGCATTTGTCAGGGCCTGCTCTCCGCACCAGCATTCGCTTCGACGTTGGGTGACGAGACCGGCATCATGGGAGCGTTGAGTCTTGTTCTTGCAAGAAAATTTTCATCTGTCGTGCCGGCGTAGTCATCCAGAAATTAGGATCGATTTCCCCAAAATCTCCAAGACGGTCCGGCGTAAAACTATTGCGGCTCGTTTAAGATTTTAGAAATCCCTCAGGTTTACCGTTAACGGAGCTTCAGTGTGCGATCTGTAAAATTTCGGCACTCATGTTGCTTGGCTCAGATTGGGACTGCAACAGTTTCGCCCCAGCCTTTGAGCGGAAGTAATTTATAAAGGGTTTGAAGTAAAAAACTCTTGACAAAGAGATGGCGTGGTAGTACTAAGGCTTTTGTCTGGTCTTGCAACAAACTCTTTTAGGTAGTTAATCGACAAGTTTGACGGTCTTTATGTTGAGCAGCGCAAAGCTGCTTCTCGGCGTATCCGGTCTCAAGCGACCTCTGCAATCAATATCCGGATCCCCGTCAAATGCTTTTAAATCAGTTTCCTTCCGCATGTAGTTGATTGAGGTTTCGCGGTTATAAAGTAAGTATCAGCAGCGTTGTTATTACTTCTCCCGTTAGTTTGCAGCGCCAGCTGAATAGCTCAAAGTTCTCAATCGGTTAGGTCCTTTTCGTAAGTAACAAAAAGTTTTTCGATCTCTTAAGTGCATCCGGTTGCTAAATGTTCTTTCCAGTCCAGGAGTGGGCGGAAAGAGAGGAGACTTACTCGCATGAACCCAAAGATTAAGCGCACGGTGATCAACCCGACGCTATTCGTTCTTGGTGTGGTGATGTGTATCGGCATTCTCGCCACGTCCGGTTTTGCCCAGACTACCGGTAGTGCGACGTTGCGCGGGACAATCAAAGATCCCCAGGGTGCAATAGTTCGCGGCGCTACTGTCACGGTTACGAATGAGCGCACCTCTGAAGAGCGTAAGGCCACCAGCAATGATGATGGCGCATTTACCTTCTCTGCTTTGACGCCTGGCGAGTACTCGCTAAAGATTGAGTCCGCAGGCTTCAAGACAATTTCGCAACAGCACCTCGCCCTCGAAACCAGCACTACTCGGTCTGTCGAAATCGTCACGGAGATTGGTGCTCCAACGGAAACGGTAACCATTAGCGCTGGTCTGGACCAGTTGCAAACGGAGACGGGCGCGAAGGAAAACACGATCACGTCGGCTCAGATTGATAACCTCTCGATCATCAGCCGCAGTTCGCTTGAACTTCTGCGTATTCTCCCAGGTGTTGTGGCTCCCGACGGTACCGCGCTTGAACAGGTCGCATTCGGCGGTGGCGCCAATGCGAACAACGCGTATCACGTTAACGGTCTTCGCGGTGAGCAGAACAACGTACAGCTCGACGGCGCTCGCATGATTGACTTTGGTTCAAACAACGGAACCGTCATCACAGCGAATCCGGACATGGTCCAGGAAGTTAAAGTGCAAACGAGCAACTACGCCGCAGAGCATGGAACCAGCGCCGTTCAGATCAGCGCGACGACCAAGGGCGGCGGCCACGACTTCCATGGTTCGGTCTACGACTACTTAAGAAACTACAACTTCCAGGCGAACGACCGATCGAACAGTATCAATGGCGTAAAGCGGCCGTTAAGCAAATACAACTATCCGGGCGGCAACATTGGTGGTCCAGTGATTTTCCCCGGGACGAACTTCAACAAGAATCGCGACAAGCTTTTCTTCTTCGTCGGATACGAATACTACTATCAGCGAGTGGACGAAGGTTCCTCGCTGTTTACAGTTCCGACACTGAAACAACGTCAAGGCGACTTTAGCGGTTTCAACGTTCAGGTTCCGGTCGGCTGTACGGTCGGCGGTGTGTCGGGAGTCGACGGTGGCGGCGATATAGCGCCAGGCGGAAATTTAGTGCCCTGCAAGAACAATCTTGGAGCCGCACTGCTTAACCTGTACCCGCTACCAAACTTTAGCGACGCGGCAGGTCACAACTATGTGTACAGCGTCCTTCGACCAAATGATCGAAACCAAACAACTTTACGTTTCGATTACAACATCAGCGACAATGCGAAACTCTACGTTAAGCTGGCTCGAGAGTATGAAGAGCAGGGATTCCCACGAGGTCTCTGGTGGGATTCATCGATGTTCGAAATTCCGGGCAAGCTCACCAGTCAGAACACCGGCAAGTCGGTGGTCGTAAATTTGACGAATGTGATCAACCCAACCATGACCAACGAGGTCCTGTTTGCCGGAAGCAAACTAAACCTCTACTACGATTTCGCCGATCCCGACAAAGTGACCTATGCGGGTCTTGGATTGACGGATGCAGACAAGGTTGGTTTCCAGGGGAAAGCTAATTCCGGTGTTTGCACCAACTGCGGCGGCGTAAATTTCGTCGGCAGCAATCCCTACGTTCCAATTAGCGTTATCAATAACTGGGCTCCAAGCGGTCTGTATTCGGCTTATGGATTTCCTATCTATTCGCCTTACAGCAGCTACTCCGTTACCGACAACCTGTCCAAGGTCTTCAATACTCATACGCTTAAGTTTGGTGCGTTCTTTGAGCAGGGGAACAAGGAGCAGCAGTCAAACCATGACACCAGCATAATCCTGGGCCAGTGGGGCCAGGCGAACGCCACTGGAAACGATTATGGTGACTTGTATGTCGGACGACCGGTCGAGTTTACACAGGCAACAGATCGCCCGAAGGACTACTTCCGGTTCTACAACTACGAGTTTTATGCTCAGGACAGTTGGAAGGTCCGGAGCAACATTACCCTGGAAGCCGGATTGCGAATCGGTTACTTCCCACAGAACTACGAGACGCATGGATTGGGAGTACTGTTCGATCCAGCAGCCTATAATCGAAGCCAGGGAATCTTTATAAACAAAGATCGGAACACGCCGAATGGCTTCAAGCTTGCCGCCAACAACGAAATTCCCAAGGGCGTTCTTGATAATCCAGGGATAGCGTGGATGCCGCGTCTTAATGTCGCCTGGGATATCGGTGGTAAGGGCGATTGGGTGATTCGCGCCGGTGCCGGTATTTTCTACAATCGCGTTCAGGGGAATTACGACTACTACTCCAGCGGTCAGATGCCTAACACCTATGGTGCCACGGTTGACACTCCCTGGAATAACGCACCCGGTGGCTCTGGCGGTCTCAGCTTCGCAAACCTGGATGAGATTGACCCATTCGCTTTTGCTAACGTCAACGTTAGCTCAAGGGACGTCGACTCCAATGAAATCCCGCGGGTTGCGAACATGAGTTTGACCATCGAGAAGAGACTGCCTGGCAACAATATCTTGTCAGTGGCTTATGTTGGTACTCAGGGAAGGCACCTGCCACAGCAGAGGTCGATCAATATTATTCCGCTGGGAACACTAACGAGCGGAACACTTGCTTCAGGCAGCGCAAATCCGTCGGACCTGTCTGTGCCGGTCAATCGCGCTGCTATTGATGGAGGAGTGCTGAGGAGCTTCAGACCGTTCTCCGCCTACAATACAGTTGGCGTGTACCAGTTCACCGGAACGTCAACTTATCACTCGCTGCAAGCGACACTCAGCCATCAATCTGGTAAGAATCTTCAGTACTTTCTTACTTACACTTTCGCCAAGGGCTTAGGAACAGTGGCGACTAACGAGACGGATGGATCGGCCTGGGCCGACCCCATCGACACGCGCGGTAGAAGCTGGGGTATCCTACCTTTCGACCGCACGCACGTCTTCAACGCGTCCTACAACTACACATTTCCAAAATTGGTCCGGGGCGGCAGTTCTTTTGACAATTGGTTTACTCGCGGCGTCTTCAATGGCTGGCAGATGTCAGGCATTACCACATTCCAAACGGGTACGCCCATTCGCTTAAGGTTTAGCGGCGACATAAATTCGGCTGGCCAGGCACTCGCTTGGTACGGCAGCGATGCTTTCAACGTTCAAGGACAGAGCGTAGGAGCTGTTACTCCAGTGTATGCTGCTAATCCTAAAGTAAGTGGCGGCGGTGGCGTAGGCGATAAGGTATTTGATCTGAACGCCCTTAAGATCCCGACGTTCCCGAACACCGGACCATCACAACCACCGTTCTATCTGAGAACACCAAGCCGGAGCAACTTCGACGTTTCGTTCTTCAAGAACTTCAATTTCAGCGAGTCGAAGAAGTTCCAGTTCCGCGCCGGGTTCTTCAATATCTTCAACCAGGCCTATCCTACGCAAATTAGTCCCACCGGTGGTTTGGGTTCGAGTGATATCTATTTGACACTCAACACCGTCTGTAATGTGCGTAAGAACGGCGTGCCGAATGGCAATGGTGGAACGGTCGACAACATATGCGATCCAACTGGCGGCTTCTCTTACGATCAAACCACAATCGATAATTTCGGTAAGATCGTGAATAAGCATGGCCGGCGAATTGTTGAATTCGCATTCAAGTTCTACTTCTAAAGTCTCTTTCAGGAGTAGTTTAATTCGAGCGGCGCGGGAGGCGATCAATCGCCACTCGCGCCGTTCCCCTTTGCGGGTCGGGACGGATACGGGAAGTACACGTCCAGACGTGAGGGTTCGAGCCGCTGGTTGTTGTAGAATGGCAACTCCACCCCTAACCAGCTCACTGGGGAGACACCCGGTCACTTGATCATCATCGGGAAGTACCTGGCGGAGCGCCAACTGAGAGGTCACCAGCCGACGTCTATAAGAACTGGAGGCGCCATGAAAACGATCGTTCGATCCTGGTTTGCGCTTATCGTTGTCCTCGCCTTCTGCGGCATGGCAACCGCCCAGGATAATATCCAGCTCGACACAACGTATAGAACTGCGGATACAAACAATGCGGTCATTGAAGGACGGGTATCCCTTCCGACGGGGTTCGCGGCAGAACGATACGTAAAGATCACGCTAAGAAATTCGCAGGTGACCCTATCTACTCGTTATACGAGTAAACACGGCGAGTTTCGCTTCGATAATCTCGCCGAAGGAATGTATTTCGTCCGAGCAGAGGTCGAAGAATTCGATCCTGTTGAACAGAAGATTGCTTTGGGACGCGGCATTACCTGGGAGCTGAACCTCCAACTGCGTGAAAGAAAACTCCCTCTTGCCTTGAACAACCCGCGAGTTGTTTCTGTTGCAGAACTACAGCAAAAGGTTCCCGATGCCGCTAAGAAGGAATACGAGCAAGGGTTGAAGTTTGTCGTCAAAGGAGACGTCTCTAAGGCCGCAACGCATTTTGAGAACGCGCTTTCGATATATCCGGAATACCTGGCCGCACGCAACGATCTTGGCGCTCAGTTTCTGAAACTAAAACGGGTTGACGAGGCCGAGAAAAATTTTCAGATTGTCATGACGAGAGATCCGAAGAACTTTAATGCGAAATTCAATCTTGGACTCGTCAGGATTGAGCATAAGGATTATATAAACGCCATCTCGGAGCTAAACCAGGCAATAGCGATTGATAGCACACGACCTGTTGCGCGCCTTTGGCTGGGTGTAGCAATGTTGGAATCAGGAGATCTCTTCGCGGCTGAACGGGAATTAGTCAAATCGCTGGTTATGGGTGGTTCAGAGTGTATTGCCGCGCACTATCATCTAGCTCGTATCTACTTAAGTCGTGGGGACGTGGCGGAGGCATCGCGCTCCGTCCGAGCCTACCTGGATGAAGCTCCAAAGGGTGAGTACGTGAATGATGCCAAACTCCTCGAGCAAAAGCTCAAGCAACAAGCGAGGCATTGAAAGTTACCGCTAAAGATTTGTGAGTGATAAACAATCCACCCGACACCACCGACTTCAAGTCGATGGTATCAAGAGCACGCGACGTCGATGGTATCAAGTGCAGGCGATTCGCAGTCAGGGTTTAAAACTATCCCTAATTACGGAGCCACCATGAAACTTGTCGAGCGGCTTACGCTGTTGCTGTCATCCCCGATCGTTACTTTCAGTTCATACGCACCCGGCTGAAATTTGTCGAGTGGGAAGGAACTGGCATACTTAATCTGTCCCGACGCATCCGCAGCCGGCAGCTGGCCTGAGCTTTTCGCCAACGACCGATTCTTTTGCACGATTTCTGTGCTGACCTTTAACGTGCCGGTGAATCCTTTTGGCGGCCAAGCCGTAAAGAAGAATGCCAACTGCTTGGCCTGTGATTTAGAAACCGCCTCACCCAGGTTTGGATAAACCAGTAGTTCACCAAAACGAAACGGCTGATCTCGTTTCTGTTCTTCCGCAGTCAATTGTTCTGCACGCCGAAGTACAGCAACACTGCTAAGGCGAGGTTGGGTTTCGCTCGTACTGGGTACTTCAAGTGATGTCTTTCGGACACTTACCTTTCCAGTTGGTGCGTCATAGGCAATCATGTCCACCTGGTACTTCCCAGGTGGAAGCTGTGCTTCGCGATAGAAGAGGACATCACCCTTTTTGGCCTCATTTAGCTTCTCTAGTGGGCCATTTAGCGCATAATGTTGGCTCAGTTTTTGAACTATCTGCTGTGATTGATCTTTAAAAAGGGCAACGATTGCAAAGTCTGTATTGTAAGTTTTATCGTCGCTTCCCTGTGAAAATGAGAATGCAGAGAGCGGAGCCTCCGCGAGCACTAGTGATAAGCCTGGCTTACTCGGCTCGGGAAAACTCAGGGCCGATCCATTGATAGCAATGGCTTTTGATGGGTTCCCAGTTCGGGCGGCAGCTATCGCTGGAGCTTCATAATCGAGTACTGGAAGTTGACCCACCGACTCAACCGCATAGTAGCCCTTCCGCGCCTGAACGTCGAAACTCTGATGGTTAAGCTTCACGCTTATCTGGCGAAACTTTCCGTTGTAATCGTCATTCGTGGGAGTGTATGTGACCAGGTAGTAACCGTGCATATCATCGTTGATGCGCCGTAGTCCATTAGCGAGATCGTTGGTGTCGCGAATGAGAAAGCCGCCAGTCTGGTCTGCGAGCCGGCCCAGTCCACTTCGCGGGTCGAAAGTGAGTAACTCTTCATTTCTTTCCAACGCCTTCATGTAAGGCCCCTCGCCCCTGTCACCACGACGTCCCTGTTGCTGTAGGCGTTGCGATGCCAGCGAGTTGAGCTCGCGAGCTGATTCTGCCGCGCTGCTTTCTATTCGCAGGCCTGCTGCGTCAATAGTATAAATACTTACATTGGCGCGATTGGCGGCGCTGATCACCGACGGAAACTTCGCCTGCACAGACGTTGGGAGCTTCAGACCTTCAGAGAAAAAGATGATGGTTTTTCGGCCCGGAAGATTCCTCATTGGCTGAATTACAGCCAGCAGGCCGTTGATTGTCGCAAAGCCTTGCTGGTCCCGCTCCAACGCCTCAAACTGTTCGTTTATGTGCGCCTCCATTTGAAGGAGTGTCTGTTCCTGGGCTGCTGCTCCCGCCGCCTCTCCGGCCGCGGCGGCGCCCGCCGAATCACGCCCTCCTCCCGCACCGGCGGCAGCTGATACTGAAGAAGCTATTTGACTGTCGAGTGCCAGATTTCTGTCCGCGATATCTCGTCCTCTTTGTGCTGTCGAAGCATAGGTTGAGCCAGTGGCGCTCGTTGCATTGTCAACTGCCACCCTTAGTAATTCCATATTATCGGTGAATGGCTGAATCGTATTGAGCGATTGATCAATTCGGAATACGCCGGTGTAGTCGCCTCCAGCCATGCCTTCCTGCGCGTAGGCAAGCCCGGCCTTTTTTGCTAATGAGCGGGCCTCGGGCGAGAGTCGATCAAAAACAAGCGCTGTGATTCCTGGTGTGGTCCGAGTGCGTGCGGGAGCTGTTGGGTTTGACGCCGTCTCAGCGGGCTTAGCTTCTTTCTTGTCGGCAATGGTGTCCGGGACAGTACTTGTCGGAGTTGATGCTTCACGGTTGACGAACGTAAAAGACTGAATTTTCTGACTGACGCCGTCTTCCATAACCTCAAAGTCGGAGGCGGTGAGATCTTTCACCGGTCGTCCCTTCTTATCTTTGACGACAATGTCGAGCTTGACCTCATTGGTCCGAACACGAACTACGTCATCCTGACTCTGCGGCGTTTGTCCGCTAATGCAATTCAAGACCGAAAGGTTCAACCCAACCGCGAGCAGCAGGCTTACCATTTGTTTCATGTTCGTCTCCTTAATCTCGACAACTGCCCTCGCCCAAGAGCCATCAAATCGACTGTCATTATTCGGTTTTAGATCAGAGCCGGATCGCAAGCTTGGCTGTCGACGTGGGATGTCCTAAGTATAGATGCGTTTTTGGATGGCACCAAATCTGAGATTCAATTTTCAATCTGACGATCCAAGCCATCTGAATGACGTGCGCAGCTGAGAATCAGGAACTTCTAATCCACCGCTTTAAACCTCAAATTTTGAGGCTTTCAGCTTGGTATCTTGGAAATCGCAGACAGGGGTAGTGTATACTTTTCGCTCCCGTTGTCACGTCTCTTGGAAGTAGTAAATGGAAAAAAAGAAATGTCTGTTGCCAGTAATAGTTCTGGCTTGTGCTATGTGGGCACTTGCCGTTACTGCGCTTGCCCAGTCCAAGTCGGACAACGTCGAGGAAGCCTTTGCCCGCGCTGCGCAACAGCACAATTCCGGAGATATTGAAGGCGCAATCCGCGGCTACCAGTCGATTCTCGCAACCCACCCCGATCGAGTTGATGTGCGCTCTAATCTGGGCGCCGCTTACTCACGTCTCGGTCGCTACGAAGATGCCATTGCTCAATATAAGGAAGCCCTAAAGCGCGATAGTCGAAATCAGACAATTCGTTTCAACCTGGCTCTTGCTTACTATAAAGGTGCGTTATTCGTTGAGGCAGCCGGTGAGTTTACAGCGTTCCTTGCCACGGTTTCGGCAGATTCGGCGCAACGACCAAATGCTGTGCTGCTGCTAGCCGATTGCCAGGTTCGAATAGGCGAATACAAGAAAGTCATCGAATCACTCTCGCCGCTTGCGGAAGCTGATCCAGGCAATGTGACTGTTGCTTTCTTGTTGGGTAGTGCGCTTATTGGCGATGGTCAACTGAGTCGTGGTCAGCAATTAATCGACAAAGTATTTCGGGACGAAGATTCTGCTCAGGGGCACCTATTACTCGGCTCGATCCTTTTATTGGCCGATGATGGCCATGGCGCAATCAAACAGCTCGAGCGTGCAATCCAGTTGGATCCGAAGTTGCCAACTCTACATGCATGGTATGGACGCGCGCTCATGCGAATGGGCGATACGATCAGTGCCAAAACCGCTTTCAGATATGAATTGGATCAAAACCAAAATGACTTTGATGCAAATCTTTTCATGGGTGTCCTGCTCCGACAAGACAAGCAACATGAAGAAGCGCTTCAGTATTTGTCTCGCGCCATTCATCTGAGGCCACGCGACCAGTACGCCCGTTACCATATGTCAGCGGTTTACGTTTCTTTGGGAAAACCCAAGGACGCTTTACCTT
>DASROI010000278.1:0-8888 GCA_035646955.1 Pyrinomonadaceae bacterium | reverse complement strand
CATTTCCGGCATTAGCGTAGGAATACTCGTTCGTTCTCCCGCTTTCTGGCCTTATGCGTTGTGCAGCGCGATTTCGAGCATGTCGAAGTATGTGTTGCGGGTAAAAGGGCGACACATCTGGAATCCCTCGAACTTTGGACTTTCAGTCTTGTTCTTCCTCGCACCCGAGACGATGGCGGGCCTGAGTATTCAATGGGGGAATTATCTTGCTCCACTGCTGGTGATCTGGATTCTTGGATCGATAATAATCTGGCGAGCTCGGCGATTTCATATTAGTGCTACCTACGTCCTTTCGTTTTTCCTTTTTGCGTATTTGCGCAGTTTTATCACTGGCCATCCATTTGAATCTGAGATCGCACCGATTACCGGACCGATGTATCAGCTGTTTGTTTTCTTCATGATCACGGATCCGAAGACTACAGTTAGGACAAAGTGGGGCCAATGCCTGGTCGCATTTCTGGTCGCGTTTGCAGAATTTATTTTCAGATTGAATCAAGTCGTCTATGCGCCATTTTACGCTCTGTTCTTTGTTGGACCAGCAGCAAATCTGATTGAAATCTGGTGGGACTCAAGACGCCAAGCAGGCGAGGTCAGTACCGTAACGCGGTAGCGTCGGGTCAGATCGGCTTGACTGGAAAAATAATCTTTAGCTTTCAACCAATACTTTGACGACCGATACGGAGGAGCACCCGACGCTACCGCGTTACGGTACTGACCCTACTTTATTTATGCCAATCCGAACTGCCCTACTTATATTGCTCGTTGCAGTCTTAATCATCTCGTGCAAAAAGCCTGATACTCCAGTCGCAGCGCCCCAAAGTGAAGTAGCAACCGCATCGCCTTCTCCAACGCCAACTCCAACGGTGCCCCGGCCAACTGGTCCAATTGAATTCACGGACGTCACGGCGCAAGCCGGCATTCGCTTCAAACATAACAGCGGCGCGTTTGGAAAGAAGTATCTGCCGGAAACTATCGGCGCGGGCTGTGCTTTTCTCGACTACGACAATGATGGCTGGCAGGACATTCTCTTCGTCAACTCGATGAACTGGCCCGAACAAAAAGGCCCCAAGTCATTTCTCGCGCTCTATCACAACAACAAAGATGGGACGTTCACGAATGTAACTGGTCAAGCTGGACTCGGCGTTGAGATGTACGGCATTGGAGTGGCTGTCGGCGATTACGATAACGACGGCAATGATGACATCTACATCACATGTGTTGGGCCAAATCATCTTTTCCGTAACCTGGGCAACGGAAAATTCGCTGATGTTACGGCTAAAGCGGGGGTTGGCGATCCGGGCTTCTCAACCAGCGCCGTCTGGTTTGATTATGACAACGACGGCAAGTTGGATCTGTACGTGGGAAATTATGTCGAATGGAGTGTGGAGAAAGATATCTATTGCACACTTGATAACAAGAACAAATCCTATTGCACTCCACAAACTTACAAAGGTCAGAGCGGAACTCTGTATCACAATCGCGGCAACGGCGCGTTTGAAAACGTGACCGAAAAGGCTGGGCTAAATGATCCGTCATCCAAGGCTCTCGGAATCGCGCTACTCGATTACGACTCAGATGGTTGGTTGGATTTATTTGTAGCGAACGACACCGAACCAAACAAGCTCTACCACAACAATAAGAATGGAACGTTCACCGACGAAGGAATAGCCGCCGGTGTGGCCTTCAGCGCTGCGGGAACTCCGCGTGCTGGAATGGGAGTCGATGCCGCGGACTACGATGGTTCTGGCAGACCGAGTTTGATCATTGGAAACTTCACGAACGAGAGCATGGCGCTCTATCACAACGATGGTTCAGGATTGTTTACGGACGAGGCGCCAACTTCCGGTATCGGTAAGATGTCAGCGCAGTCGTTGACCTTTGCCACTTTCTTCTTTGATTACGATCTCGACGGGCTCTTGGATATCTTCGCTGCTAATGGACACGTGTCTGACGACATTGCAGTGGTCCAGCCCAACGTCAAGTATGCGCAACCACCGCACGTGTTCCACAACAAGGGAAAGAAGAAATTTGAAGAGGTTACGGCGAAACTAGGCCGTTCTATGCAGCGCGCAATCGTTGGACGCGGAGCCGCATATGGTGATTTCGATAACGATGGCGATCTGGATCTACTGGTTACCAGTAACAATGGTCCAGCGCGGTTATTACGAAACGACAATGCGAATCAAAATGATCTGCTGCGAGTGAAACTGGTTGGAACCAGAACCAATAGAGACGGAATAGGCGCCTTAGTTTCAGTGAAGACAGCCAAGGGTAACAAACAGGACCAGATGGTACGCACGGGTTCGAGTTACGCCTCACAAAGCGAGTTGCCGCTTGTTTTCGGACTTGGTAAGCCTGAGGAAGGATTAACGCTGACTGTTGAAGTTGCGTGGCCAAATGGCCAGCGAGAATCGATTCCGAACGTCAAACCTAATCAAACAATTGTTATTCAGGAAGGCAAAGGTGTGACCGCAACGAATCCGATAGTGTTCGTTCCGGTTCCCGCGGCCTCTCCGTCACCGTCCGCGTCACCCTCTCCGCCGGCGGGCCATTAGGCTGCGGATTAAACGTAGTCAAAGGAAGGGGGACTCTGCCAGAATCTTGAGAAATTAGGTGTTTCGAGTGATATTAGGATCGCTCGAACTTTAAGAAAGGAAATCCTCACAATGTCAGTAAACCTCACCACGATTCCAGCCGAGTTAGTGGAAAACGTAATTGTTCTCATTCGCCGACAAAAAGTAATTCTCGATCGCGATTTAGCCAAACTGTACGGAGTGTCGACAAAGGCACTGAATCAAGCAGTCAAGCGCAACGCCAACCGGTTTCCCGAAGACTTCATGTTTCAGCTTACGACCCCAGGAGACTGCCGGCTGGCAAAGGGTCAAAGGTTCAAGGTCACAAAGTGTGACCTTGAAAAAAGCACAAGGGAAAAACATAAAATACCGGCCGTTCGCCTTTACGGAACACGGCATTTTGATGCTTTCGAGCGTACTTCGAAGTAATCGCGCAGTGCAGGTGAATATTCAAATCATGCGCACGTTCGTCAGGCTACGCGAAATGCTCGCTTCCAATGCTGCGTTATTGCAACGGCTAGATGAGCTTGAAAGTAATTATGATGCGAAATTTAGCGTCGTGTTTCAGGCGCTACGAGAATTGATGACAGCACCTGAGCCAAACAGAAAACCGATTGGATTTCGGTCAAAGTCAGTGAAGAGGTAGAGCGAGCCAACTTTGGAGTGCGGTGGCCCGGCACCGCTTTGTTATACCGGACAAGCTGAAACCTCGGAATTACAAAGCGATGCCGGGCCACCGCACTCCAAGGTTCACTAACTTACATCCCAATTCCCTTGAAGTGATACCGATCGGTATCGTAATAACGTTCGACGTCCACGGTATTGATCTTCGCGACAACGGTGGAAATATCCACCAGCGACAGATCACAGGCCGGGGCTACGCCACGAGACGAAACAAGTTTGCCGACTTCGCCATCGGCAATCGCTTCCGCGGCACGAGAGCCAAACATCAACCCCATAATTCGGTCAACCGGGCTTGGTGAACCACCACGTTGCGGATGGCCCAACATCACTGCTCGCGATTCGTAAGGAGTCTCGCTCGAGATTCGACGAGCCATTACCTCGCCAATTCCACCCAGACGAACATGTCCAAACGGGTCGTGTCGATCGTCAATGGTCACCATCTCGCCATCTTCAGCTCGCGCTCCTTCAGCAACGACTACCACCGAATACCGCGGTCGTTGCGAAGGTCCGCGACTCAAGCCTGGTTCTCCCAATCTATCCTTTAGAAGTTGGAATACACGTTCATAGCGGAAAGGACATTCGGGGATCAGAATCATGTACGCCTGGCCAGCTACACCCGACCACAACGCGAGATGCCCGGCATGCCGGCCCATCACTTCAACAATCTGTACCCACCCATGAGAACCGGCCGGGGTCCGGGATCGTTCTATGATCTCCGATACATTCCGCAGTGCGGTATCGAAACCCAAGGTGTAATCAGTGCCCATCAGATCCTTGTCGATGGTTTTAGGAATGCCGACAATTGGAACGCCGAGCTTGCTGAGTCTTGCGGCTACTCCGAGAGTATCTTCACCGCCACAAGCAACGATGGCGTCCAACTTTAAGGTCTTGATGTTTTCCAATACTTCGGAAGATAGGTCTAAGGGCGTGCCGTCCGCCGCTAGCTGTTTGAAAGGATTGGTTCTCGACGATCCAAGATTCGTCCCGCCGTCGCGATCCCAACGCCTGACGGCTTCTCGATCGAGCGGAAGAACATCAGGGAGCGGGTTCATTAAACCGCGCCAACCGTCGAAAAGTCCGACCACATCCAAACCGAGCTCAGAACCTCGGTAAACCAACCCTTTGATTGCGGGATTCAGTCCAGGAGCGTCTCCCCCGCCGGTCAGAACGCCAACTCTTTTCTGCTTCGTCATCTTCTATATTAAGTTTCCTAATCTAAAGTGTGTGTACATAAGTTATCATAACGCCATGATTCTCCTATCAGATGATGCGAGAAATTCCAAATCCACTCGCAGGGTCATATGGCTCGCCCTGCTGATTACAATCGCAATCGGCCTGATTTTAGTAGTGACGCCGGTAATGTTAATCCAACCTTTCAAGGCGCAAACACAACGGACAGTTGATGTGTCCTTCGGTATGAGACGGTTATCTCCACTCGTAACGATAGCGGCTTCGATACTCGTTTTGTTCTTCTGGTACTGGCTCTGGAGAGGCGCCCGTTGGTACGGTAAAGTCATCATGGTGCTGGTAGCTATCCCACTTTTTGCGGCGACCTGGATGGCGCGCCAGAACCATTTTGAATGGATGTTTCAACCAAACAGAAACATCGCCTACGAAAAACCAGGCTCGGTCAATTTTATAAACGACCACGATATGGTGCTCGCAGTACAGCACAACGGTGAAGCGGCTGCATATCCTGTACGTCTAATGGCCTATCACCATCTGGTCCAGGATACAGTTGGAGGGACGCCCATAGTGGCAACGTATTGAACGCTCTGTCACACCGGTCTGGTGTGGGAAACAGTCTTAGATGGGCGACAACTGCACTTTCATCTTGCTGGTATCAATAATCAAAACTTCATCATGCGCGATGAAGAGACCGGGAGCTGGTGGCAACAAGTCTCAGGTCAGGCGATTGCCGGTCCGTTAAAAGGCAAACAACTTCGATCAGTATTTTGTGATGAGGTCAGTTTCGGCGTTTGGAAACGCGAGCAGCCAAACGGTCGCGTGCTGAAACCAGATCCTTCAGTCGCAGCAAAAGATTATGTCCCTTCTGATTGGGACCAGCGAATGACGAAGGTCCCGGTTAATATCGGCGATAAGTTGGATCGATCGATGCCACCGCGGACGCAAATTGTGGGGATCACCATCGGTAACAGCGACAAAGCGTATCCGTTGGAGTTGTTGGTAAAACAAAGTCCGGTAATAGATGATATCGGAGGCGTTCCGATCGTCATCATAGTGGGCAAGGATCGAAAATCTGTTCGCGCTTATGAGAGAGTTGTTGATGACCGGAAATTGGAGTTTTTTGGTAAGAATGACGCACCGGAGTTTGTACTGGTAGATGCTGAGACCGGCACCGAATGGGATTTCGCCGGTAAAGGGATCACGGGGCAATTACAAGGGAAAGAACTGAAGAAGGTTGCAATCCTGAACGACTACTGGTTCGACTGGAAAATCTATCACCCTAAGACTGCGGTGTATGATCTGGGAAAATAGGAAAGTGGCCGGTGGGGGAGAGATAGGACTTATAGGACCTATTAAGAGAATGGATCAAAAACCTAACCAAATTATCAGGTATTCGACGGCAGCGTGTCAGACGGACATGGCTAATCCAGTCGATCGTACGGGCATGCGAGGCAATACTGATCGCATGCTTTCAATGATCGACTCAGCAATTGCCGGCGCCGCCCCGTTCTTACCAGTCAGGCTTGTCGTCTTCCCTGAATTCGGGCATGCGGCACCCGTGTTTCCTACTGCTGCCGAACTTCATCAAAAACTAGCCATCAGAATTCCGAACGAACACACCGAACGCCTGGAGCAAAAAGCTCGCGAGTACGACATCTATATTCAAAGTGGATCGATGCTCGAGATGGATCCAAAATGGCCTGGACACGTATTCAATACAACCTGCCTGATTGGCCCAACCGGCATTCTTTATAAGTATCGCAAAGTTAATACCTGGATTCCTTACGAAGTTCATACCAGCCCACATGATCTTCCTGACTATGACGAACCACTTTTTCCGGTAGCTGATACTCCAATTGGCCGCATCGGTTGCGCAATCTGCTACGACTGGATCTTTCCCGAAGCCATCCGGCAACTTGCAATTAATGGAGCGGAAGTGCTGGTGCGAGTATCTGCGTACATGGATCCCTGGGGCGCCACTGAACCGATGGATTGGTGGACCGTAATCAATCGCGCCCGCGCAATGGAAAACACCGCATTCGTAGTCGCTGCAAATCAAGGTGCAAGTCTAAAGTTTTATCCACCCTACTCATGGCCCGGCGGAAGCCAGGTGGTCGATTTCGACGGACGTCTTCTCGCCCAGGCATCACCTGGTCCAGGAGAAAGGATCGTCGTGGCGCCAATCGATATAACGGCGTTAAGAGATGAACGCTCTGTAAGACGAGGACATCACATGTTGGCCCATCTGCGAACGGAAGCGTACCCCGGCTACCAATCGCATCGTTACCCACCTTCGCTGGAGCCGGGTACAGTCGAGACTCCGTCGTATGAACGAAATAATCTGTTGATTGATGAGAGTAAGCGGCAGATTGCAGACGAGTGAATTTTGATAGTTAGGAATTGAGTTTTGATAATTGATAAGTGCGTCCAATCAACACACCAATGCTTTACACAAAAATTCGAATTTGAGGCAGGCCATCAATACAGTACCGCGAGCGCAGCGACCGGATGCCACACTCAACAAAAGCGATCCTCAGAATCACAGTCTAGAAAGTGAGTGTGTCATCCGGGGTACTGTATTGGCTGGCCGCATGTCACTGGGTACGCAATATTAACTAGCAAATCTCAATTCACAATTATCATATGATCCGCTTCAAGCATCATGTTTGGTTTAGCCTATTGGGCCTCTTCCTGCTCGGGACACCAATTGTCGCGCAGCAGAGTGGAGTTTCCACCGGTAATAATCCGGTCGTTTCCAATTCCAAACTGACCATAGGCGCAGTTGATCCAAAGGCGCCCGTCATCTTCGAAGACGTCACTGACCAGACTGCACTTACGAATTTCAAACACCAATCAGGTACCACCAATAAGCAATACATCATCGACACTGCGTCGGCCGGTGTGGCCATTCTCGATTACGACTCCGACGGTCGACCTGACATCTACCTCTTGAATGGCGCTACTTACAAGTCGCTTGCCGGTGGTGAACCTCCACCGAGAGCTGCCCTCTATCGCAACCTTGGTAACTGGAAATTTGAAGACGTCACAGAAAAAGCAGGAGTGGCAAACGAACGTTGGGGAATGGGTGTTGCCGTTGGTGATTACGACAACGACGGAAAACCAGACATGTTTGTCAGTAACTTCGGCGTTTCCAGGCTCTATCACAACAACGGCGACGGCACCTTTACTGACGTTGCACCCAAGTTGAACGTCGCTCGAACAGGTTGGAGTACCGGCGCAAGTTGGGGTGATTATGATGGAGATGGCCGCCTCGATCTTTTCGTACCCGGTTACGCGCAGATCGATCTGAAAACACTACCGCCGACCTCGCTGGGTGGGATGGACAATGTTTGTCAGTTTCGCGGCGTGCCGGTGATGTGTGGACCACGCGGAATCAAAGGCGAAGGCGATACACTCTTTCATCAAAAGCCGGACGGAACCTTTGAAGACGTCAGCGTCAAGAGCGGGGTAAGCGATCCTGACGGCTTCTATGGATTCTCGTCGGCATTTGTTCACATCAATGACGACGAACTGCTGGACCTCATCGTCGTTAACGATTCGACACCAAATCAGCTCTACCTCAACAAAGGCGACGGCACTTTCGAGGACGCAAGCTATCAATCTGGCGTCGCGTTAAATGAAAATGGACGCGAACAGGCCGGAATGGGGTTGGCAATCGGTGACTACGACAACGATGGCCGAGTCGATTTTCATATAACAAACTTTTCTGACGATACAAATACGCTGTATCACAACGACGGCGATGGAAATTTTACCGATGTGACATATACGGCAGGACTTGGTGAAGTAACACTTCCCTTCCTCGGTTGGGGAACGCTCTTTATTGACTTTGATAATGATGGCTGGAAAGACGTAATGGTCGCGAATGGACACGTGTACCCGATCGTCGATAGCAGGCCATGGGGCACTACCTACGCTCAACAACCCTTGCTCTTTCGCAATTTGAGGAACGGGAAATTCGCGCGCGTGGGCGCCGCTCCCGGCAGTGCGCTCGCTGCTGCATGGTGTTCACGAGGCATGGCGTACGCTGATTTTGATGGAGATGGAAGATTGGACCTGGTTATCAATAACATGGATTCCAAACCCTCGATCCTGAAGAATGTAACAGCTGGAGCCGGTCACTGGCTCGAAGTGCAACTCGTAGGAAATGTTAGTCGCAAGAGTCCGAAGGACGCCACCGGAGCGACCGTCTTTTTAACTGCGAATAAGATTCGGCAGCGCCAGGATGTTGTTAGCGGCGGCAGCTACGCATCTCAAAATGATCGCGTCCTCCATTTTGGGTTAGGAAGTGCCAGCCGGATCGAAAAGGTTGAGATTAAGTGGCCAGACGGCTTAACCCAGACAGTCCCCGTCGGAAAGATCGATTCTAAGATTACGATTGTGGAAAAGTAAAAGCGTTGCGAAATTGATAGTAATGAATTG
>DASROI010000277.1:0-5769 GCA_035646955.1 Pyrinomonadaceae bacterium | reverse complement strand
CTGTGGGATTTGGCGAGTTCGGGGATGTTGCCCTGCTGGATAGAAAGGACTTGAAGGATCCACATGCTGCCGCGCTGTGGGATTTGGCGAGTTCGGGGATGTTGCCCTGCTGGATAGAAAGGACTTGAAGGAACCACACGCTGCCGCGCTGTGGGATTCGCGATTAAGCCGCCTGATCCCAAGCTGGACGTTGAAGAAAGAGAAGGAGACGAAAGTGAACTGATCCTTATTCAGTCGACTGGTGAACTGTCGCACGCTGATAAACTCGAACGTAGTCGACGTACATGAATTGAGGGAAAGTTGTTGTGGCGTCGGGATTGCCAGGCCATACACCACCAATCGCAAGATTTAACAGCAGAAAGTACGGGCGGTCGTAAACCCACTTCGTCCCGCGAGGAAGATTGGCCGGTGTGAGCGTCTGATATAGCACTCCATCACAATAAAACCGAAGTGTTGCCGGTTCCCACTCCAATGCAAAAACGTGAAATCCATCGGTGAAGCGTTCATTATTCTTCAACGAGAATGGCACGCTTATCCCCTTCGCCCCTGAATAACCTGGACCATGGATCGTGCCGTAAATGTTAGATGGTTCTTTGCCGATGAGCTCCATAATGTCGATCTCACCGCAACTGGGCCATCCCACTTTTTCGATATCCTGGCCCAACATCCAAAATGCCGGCCAGACCCCCTGACCATGAGGGACCTTGATACGGGCCTCGAATCGTCCGTAGGTTACATTCAGCGATTTGCGAGTAGTGAGACGCGCGGAAGTATATTCCCGAGTGATCTTATCCCGTCCTGTGTAATGTTCCTTCGAAGCTTTGATAACGAGCAACCCTTCCGACTGTGAGGCATTTGTTATGCGATCGGTGTAGTACTGCAGTTCACGATTACCCCATCCCGATCCGCCAATATCATTGGTCCATTTCGAACTGTCGACAGCGGTTCTGTCCCGGCCATCAAATTCATCATTCCAAACCAACTTCCATTCTGTAGAGTTAGGTTTCCGGGCGGCAGTCGTTCCAAAATTTAGAAAGAGTGGAATTGCCGAGCAGAGACATAAAAGAAGGGTAATGGATTGACGTCTATTCATTTTGAACTTGATACTATTGAAAGTCTCGTCAGTTCTTTAAAACCGGATACTGACCTCATCGCTCGCTCATGTTAAGATGCGCAGCCGCGAACACACCAGCCCGCGCTCCAAAGATGTTGCGTCGTAAAGCGCCGGTATGAATTTTGTCCGGCGTTTCAGCGCCGGGAATCGTCAGTCCAAAACGCCTGCGTCGCGTAGCGATGCTCGAATGCTTTCGAACGCATTCTCTATGTAAACGCGACTCGAGCGTTAACCACTTTGTTGCATGTGTCTGCATAAGTGGAGCCAGTTGAGGCTATATATAAGGACAGAACCCCAGGAGAAAATATGAAAAGATCGAGCACAACGCGCCTGCTCGTTTTTACCATTCTTGCTCTCGTCACCCTCGGTGCATTAATTATGACTTCGAATTCAGAAGCTCAAGAGCAACGCGCCCTTTACCTCGATGTCAGCAAACCGATCGACGCCCGAGTCGAAGATCTCTTGTCTCGTATGACACTTGAGGAGAAATTAGCCCTGGTTTACGCCGACTCAAAATTTACTACAGCGGCGATTCCACGACTCGGAATTCCACGGCGCTGGCTCTCTGATGGACCACACGGTGTTCGCGAGGACGTTGGACCTGATACATGGAAGCCCGCCGGTCGTACCGACGACTTTTCTACTCTAATGCCCGCCCTGATCGGCCTGGCCTCGACCTGGAGTCCCGAGTTGGCGTCAGCCTACGGAAAAGTTATTGGCGAGGAAGCTAGACAACGTGGAAAACAGATCATGCTTGGCCCAGGCATGAATATTATGCGCACTCCACTCAATGGCCGAAACTTTGAATACCCGGGTGAAGATCCTTTCCTGACCTCGCGCATGGTGGTCGATTACATTCGAGCCGTGCAGGCTGAAGATGTGGCATCGTGTGCAAAACATTTTGTGGCCAACGATCAGGAGTTTGAGCGAGGGACAATCAATGTCGAGATGGACGAACGCGCGCTCCGCGAAATCTATCTGCGTCCCTTTCAAGCTGCTGTGCAGGAAGCGGGAGTGCGCACTGTGATGAGTGCTTACAATAGATTCCGCGGCCATTATTGCTCTGAAAATGACTACCTGATTAATAAGGTTTTGAAGGGCGAGTGGGGTTTCAAAGGTTTAGTGATGTCCGATTGGGGCGGAACCCACAGCACAAATGGCGCAGTAATGAATGGGTTGGATCTCGAGATGGGTACTGAAGTAGCCCCGTATGACAAGTTCTTTATGGCTGGCGCATTTCGTGAAGGACTCCGTACTGGAGCTTTTCCAATGTCTGTCCTCGATGATAAGGCGCGTAGAAATCTTAGACAGATCATCGAGGGTAAAGCTCTGGAGGAACGTGTCCCTGGAGCTCTAAATACAAAGGATCATCAGGCAGTTGCGCGGCGCGTCGCAGAAGAGAGTTTCGTCCTGCTGAAAAATGACAATAGCGCATTGCCGCTCGATCTAAATAAAGTGAAATCGATCGCGGTGATTGGAGAAAACGCAGTCCTCTTGCAGGCGTATGGTGGTGGTAGCGCAAGGATCAAGACTTTCTACGAGATCACGCCGATGGAAGGAATTCTTCGGCGGGCCGGCGATCGTGCGAGCGTCTCATTTTCAATGGGCTACGCCGAAAAACCAATTGACGATCTGGCAAATCAGGCGATCAAGGCAGCCGGACAGGCCGATGTAGTGGTCTATATCGGCGGACTGAATCATCGACAGTATTTCGATACGGAGGGCCTCGATCGAAAGGATATGAAACTGCCTTACCGGCAGGACGAATTACTCACACGAATTGTCGAAACAAATCCACGTACCGTTGTAGTGCTCCTGGGTGGTGGACCAGTGGAGATGGGATCGTGGCTTGCTAAGGCGCCTGCAGTCTTGCAAGTGTGGTATCCGGGAATGGAAAGTGGGAATGCTATTGCGCGAGTGCTATTCGGCGACATCAATCCATCCGGAAAATTGGCTTGCACATTCCCAAAGCGGCTCGAGGATTCGCCTGCGCATGCGATGGGAAACTACCCGGGTAAAGATGGCACTGTGAAATACGACGAGTCGCTGCTGGTGGGTTACCGGTGGTACGACACGAAGAATATCGAGCCGTTGTTTCCCTTTGGTTATGGACTGTCTTACACGAAGTTTGAATATTCCGATCTTCGCCTCAAGCCTGGCGATCGGGATGGGGTGATGACTGCCGAGTTTAATATCAAGAATGTTGGACTAATGGACGGTGCCGAAGTGGCCCAGTTGTACGTTCAGCCGGTCAAGCCGCGTTTGCCCCGTCCGGTTAAAGAGCTCAAAGGGTTTAACAAGATCTTTCTAAAAGCAGGAGAGCAGAAAACAGTTTCAATTCCTCTGAATCGTAACGCTTTTTCCTTTTACGATCCTGCTCAACACAGTTGGGTCGCCGAGAAGGATGAATACAAGATTCTGATCGGCGCCTCTTCTCGAGACATTCGGCTGAATGGTTCCGTTCGCCTGGCCGAAACGACACTCGAAAAGTAAGAAAAGCTCATTGGCCAGATCAAATGATCAATGAGAAATCCGCCAATGATCAATGGGAAATAAAAGGGTCCCGTAATCTAAAGAATTGCCTGGCCCAACCACCAACAGTCACCCCTTATGAGACTAACAAGCCTCGACGTCGCTGTATTGATCATCTATTTCGTCGCGATGATCGGCGTCGGCGTCTATGTCACGCGCCGCGCTTCCCGAAACTTGGATTCATACTTCCTCGGTGGCAAGACGATGCCGTGGTGGTTACTTGGCGTTTCGAATGCCTCAGCCATGTGGGACATTACCGGAACCATGTGGTTCGTATACATCCTGTATGCGTACGGCATGAAAGCAGTCTTCCTACCCTGGGTTTGGCCCATCTTCAATCAGATCTTTGATGCGGTCTATCTCTCAAAGTGGATCCGGCGATCAAACGCCAGAACGGGTGCTGAATGGATCACGACCCGTTTTGGCGAAGGTTCGAGTGGCGAACTCTCGCGCGGAATTATTGTGCTGTTTGCCTTGATTAGTGTAGTCAGTTTTATTGGTTATGAATTCCAGGGTATCGGCAAGTTCTGCAAAGTTTTCTTACCGTGGGACCTCTCACCAAACACATATGCAATCCTGCTGATGTCTATCACGGCTATCTACGTTGTGCTGGGCGGGATGTTGAGTGTGGTGATTACCGACTTTGCGCAGTTTTGTTTGATGGCCCTGTCGGCACTCGTAATCGGAGGTATTGCAATCGCTCAGGTAGATGCATCGATGCTCAGCCAGGTTACTCCGGAAGGTTGGAGAAATCTGTTCTTCGGTTGGGACATCACCTTGAATTGGACACCGTTGTTGCCGGCGATGAATGGTCACATCGCGAGAGAAGGCATTGCTTCGATGTTTGGCCTGTTTTTCACGGTGATGGTGTTCAAGGGCATCTTAGTCAGCATGGCTGGCGCGGCGCCGAACTACGATATGCAACGTATTCTCGCGGCCAAGTCTCCGCGCGAAGCGAGTCTGATGAGCGCTATCGTTTCGATCTGTCTGGTTCCTCGCTGGATTCTGATCGGTGGTATCACGCTTTTAGGTCTTGTGTTTGTCACTCCTGAGTTTAGAAAGATGGGAGACAACATCGACTTCGAGACGGTCCTCCCTTTCGTGATCAATCGTTTCTTACCAGCGGGTCTAATAGGAGTTTTATTAGCCGGATTGTTGTCGTCGTTCATGGCTAACTTTAGCGCCACGGTCAACGCCGGCGCGGCTTACCTCGTCAACGATATCTACAAGAAGCACATCAATCCCGAAGCGGATAACCGTAAGCTCGTAAAGTTTAGTTATCTAGGCTCAATCCTGATCCTCGCGATGGGAATCTTGCTGGGCATGTTTCTCTCTTCGATTACGCAAATTACCCAATGGATTGTCGGTGGGCTTTACGGCGGTTATACGGCTGCAAATATCTTGAAGTGGTACTGGTGGCGGTTCAACGGTTACGGTTATTTCTGGGGAATGCTCATTGGCATCATCGCAGCGTTGGTTGTTCCGGCAACCCTTCCCATAGTCGCACCGAGTTTTCACGATCCGACCTACGCATTTCCGGTTATCTTGTTGTTGTCCTTTGCAGCCTGCATTGCGGGTGCGTTGCTGACAAAGCCCGTCGATGATGAAGTGTTGAAGAATTTCTACCGGAATGTCAGGCCCTGGGGATTCTGGAAACCGGTTTATGAAAAGGTGGTCCAGGAGGATCCGACCGTCGAACCCAACAGAAACGCAGCTCGAGATCTTTTGAATTGTCTTGTTGGTATTCCTTGGCAACTGACCCTTGTAACGATTCCGCTCTATGTGATCTTTCGCGACTTGCGTGGGACCTTAATTTCGCTCGCGGTTCTGATTAGCGCCTCGATTTTCTTGAAGAAGTTTTGGTACGACCGATTGGAGAGTGAAGAAGGCTTAGTT
This sequence comes from Pyrinomonadaceae bacterium, assembly GCA_035646955.1. Taxonomy (GTDB): domain Bacteria; phylum Acidobacteriota; class Blastocatellia; order Pyrinomonadales; family Pyrinomonadaceae; genus PSRF01. Next base: position 227 of record DASROI010000277.1, on the reverse strand, counting down.
GGGTCGCGTGCAGGAGACGAGATGGCGCCCGCCGAAGTGCCAGGAGACTGAAGCGTAATACAGTACCGCAAGCAGCAGCGACCGGATGCTACACTCAACTATCAAGCTAATCGTTTCGTTGTAGCATCCGGTCGCTGCGCTCGCGGTACTGTATTACGCTTCAGTCTCCTGGCACTTCGGCGGGCGCCATCTCGTCTCCCGCACGCGACTCAACCAAGCCTTCTTCA